>NZ_FQUR01000006.1 GCF_900129115.1 Thermoanaerobacter uzonensis DSM 18761
AGGTGCACAGCTGGGTAGCCAAGTTCGGAGTGGATAAACGCTGAAAGCATCTAAGCGTGAAGCCCGCCTCAAGATTAGGTTTCCCACCCGAAAGGGGTAAGACACCTCGAAGACCACGAGGTAGATAGGCCGGGGGTGTAAGAGTGGAAACACTTTTAGCTGACCGGTACTAATCAGTCGAGGACTTGACCTTTGGCTTTGTGCAGTTTTGAAGGTCTAGATTTCCGGTGGCGATAGCGGAGGGGAAACACCCGTTCCCATTCCGAACACGGAAGTTAAGCCCTCCAGCGCCGATGGTACTGCTTTCGCGGAAGAGTAGGTCGCTGCCGGTAAAATTTTATAAAGCCCCCTTTATAAATAAACTCCTTTATAGGAGTTTATTTTTTTATATATACTTCCCAGACGCCAGTTAACACTTCCTCTATTTTTAAAGTGCAACCTATTTTAGAAAAGTACGTTTCTATATTGTCCAAGCTACAGCGATGGTCTACAACCACTTTTAATACATCTCCTTCTTTCATTTCTTCATATTTTTTTCTAGTTTTTAAAAGAGGCAAAGGACAGATTTCCCCCATACACATGATTTCATGAACCAATTTGCATCACCTTTAGCAGAAAAAATTTTTACCGCTGTTTTTTATAAAGTCGATGAAATCGGACTTGGATTTTTTGTAAATCTTTTTATTGTATATGATTGAATAAGTGTAATTAAATTCTATGTTTTCAACCTGAACTATAGACAAGGTCTTAGTATATAATTCTTTCTTTATGGCTATATAGGGTAAAATAGACAGACCGTGTCCTGCTGCTACAGAGGACTTTATCGATTCAATAGAGGGAGATTCCATTTCAATTTTTAATTTTTTGATGTCAATTCCATTGGCTAAAAGTGTTTCTTCAATTACTTTTCTTAGAGCGCATTTTTTATGTATTATAAAAAAATTATAACGCAATAATTTGTTTTTTAACAAGCTTTTTTCTTCCCAATTACCACTTGCGACAAAATGCATTTTGAATTCTCCCAGAGGAATGCAGGAAATATTTTCATCTATGTAACAGCCTTCTATAAACCCAATATCTATTCCTCCTTCTTTGATGTTATAGATCACTTCTGGTGTGAAATTGTGTTCCACATGAACTGTAACATTCTTATACCTTCTCTTAAATTCGTGAAGTGTGCAAGGAAGAGCATATTGGCCAATAGTGGGGCAAGAGGAAATTGTAAGCCTGTTCATGCAGTCGTTTTCGCAGCACTCTAAGTCCTTAATCATATTATCATATAGATTTAATATCCTCTCTGCGTACTGATACACCAATTCTCCAGCTACGGTAGGAATAACTCCTCTGTTACTGCGCTTTAAAAGAATAGCTTTTAAGTCTTTCTCTAATGCTTTTATTTGTTGACTTATGGCCGGCTGGGAGAGATACAATTCTTTTGCTGCTGAGGAAATGCTCTTATAGTATACGGTTTTATAAAATGCTCTCAAATTTTCAATATTCACAATGACCCCCCCTGTTTGTTAAAAAGCTATCGCAGTACAACGTTTTGCTTGATTAAGTTTTATTATACTACAAAGTTTGTTATAAGTAAAACTAATATCACATAATAATTTCAAATAATATATAGGGAAAATTTTATAGTATAATAAAATTGAAATGTTAAAATGATAACAAAGTGAGGAGGTATGTAAAATGGGAAATGATGTTAAACCTACCTATACTTTAGACGAAAGAGGAGAGGTGTGCCCTGTTCCTGATGTAGACACGAGAAGAAAACTTAAGGAGATGAAATCAGGAGAAATTCTTGAAGTGTTAATTGACTATGCACTTTCCAAAGAGAGAATTCCATCTGGGGTTAAAGAAATAGGAGGGGAAGTCATCTCTATTGAGGAAATTGGACCAAGTGAGTGGAGAATTCTCATTAAAAAGCTTTGATAAGATGAGGGGGAGATTTTATGGATCCGAGGTTACAGGGGCTTTTAGTTGGTATTCTTTTTGGAATTGTTCTGCAAAGAGGTAGGATTTGCTTTAACTCAGCTATAAGAGATGTGAAGATGACAAAAGATAATTATCTTGCAAAATTAGCCTTACTTGCAATACTGGTGGAGACAGTAGGGTTTCAATTAGCTGCTCAATTAGGCTGGATTAAATTGAATCCAATAGCTTTTGTACCTCTTGCACAGATAATTGGAGGATTTTTATTTGGTATGGGTATGGTCTTGGCAGGAGGATGTGCCAGTGGTATTACTTACAGGATAGGTGAAGGTTATATAACAGCTTTTGTAGCCGCAGTATTTTTTGGTGTCACTGCTTCTGCCGTAAGAGGAGGGCCTCTATCATTTGTAAATAGTTGGATGGGGAAACCCATAACTACTGCTAATAACCCTGGAGGATTTTACGCTGCAAAAGATGGAGCTGTCAATTTAACTTTGGCAAATCTTTTGAATATTAATCCATGGATTGTAGCAATTATTTTTGCATTGTTGCTTCTCATAGTACTGGTATTTTGGAAGACCACTGAAAGAAAAGTTTCAGGATTCGATTGGGTTACAGGCGGTATTGCATTAGGACTTGTAGGAATTATAGCATATCTTTCTCAGAAGTCATATCCCCTTGGCATAACAGGAGGCTGGGTGAATCTTTTTAGAACCACTACTGCAAATTTAGACCTCACTAAGCCTATTCCGTACAACTGGATGGGCATGGAGATAGTTGGTATTATAGTAGGAGCATATCTGGCGGCACTTTTTGCGAAAGAATTCAGATTGAGAGTTCCAAAAGACCCAAAAACTTTTGTTCAGGTAGCAATAGGCGGTATTTTAATGGGATTTGGTGCAGGGAGTGCTGGAGGATGTAATATAGGGCATATTCTTTCGGGACTTCCCCATTTAGCTATAAGTTCAATAGTGTTTACAATCTTTGCAGTATTGGGAAACTGGTTTATGGTTTGGTACCTTTTTGAGAGAAAATAAGTGGGAGGGCGGCTTTGCCCTTCCCACAAAATTTTAAGAGGAGGGAATAAATATGCATATAGCAATACAAGTAAATGTGCCCCCTTATACAAATGAAGACATGGATACAGCAATTCATTTAGCAGAAGTTTTTGTGAAAAGAGGGCATAAGGTGTCAATATTTTTGTTTGCTGATTCTGTTCTTGCAACAAATAAACTAGTAAAACCCATGAAAATTGATAGAAATATTCCATTAAAACTTCAAGAACTTTCAGATAAGGGAGTAGAGGTTCACATTTGCGGTCTTTGTGCACAATACAGGGGAATTACAGAAGATATGAAAATTGAAGGCTCAGATTTTTCCGGAGTGCCGGAGATGGCAGCACTTATTTACAATTCCGATAGGTACATCAATTTACTGCCATAGGAGGTGTAAAGAATGAAAAAAGTTTTATTTGCAGTGTACAATTCGCCCGTTGGAAGTATCTGGATAAACGAGGCTCTCAGAAGTGCTTTTGGTATGTACGGAGAAGACCTTGAACCGGTTGTACTTTTTGTAAACGAAGCAGTTCTTGCAGTTCGCAAACAATGCAAACCAGAAATAATTGGATGTTTACCGCTATCCATTACATTTAAATATTTGGAAAAATACAATACTCAAGTATATGCAATAAAAGAAGACCTTGAAAAATATAGCATAAAAGAAAATGAAATTGAACCTCATTGGAATTTAAAGACGATAATAAAAGAAGAACTTCCAGAGTTTGTACATTCTTTCGATAAGGTAGTATTCTTTTAGGAGGGAAAAGATATGGCGTTGATAATTGTTAAGAAAAGTCCGGCTAATCAACTTCCAGAATTTTTGTTGAAACTTGCACTGCCCCAGGATAAAGTTATTTTCATACAGGATGGGGTCATTTTTGCAATTGAAAAAAATCTAAAGGATCTTGTAAAAGAAGGGGTTGAGCTCTTCGCGCTTAAAGAAGATTTTATTGCAAGAGGATTTGAAGAGAGTGAAAGCCCAATTCCTTTGATAGATTATGAGGAATGGGCTGATCTTATAGAAAGGGATGAGAAAATAATTTCTTAGAGGGATGATTGTGCTGGCTCATGTTGCTTCAGCACAAGCAGAAGTTGCGGTAGGTAATATTTTTGGCGAATCAAACGCAATAGATTATCTGATTTGGTGAGTCTGTGCACAAAATGTAATTTTCTTAAATACAAACTATTATTAAAAACTTAAAGTTTGGGAGCTTTTTGAATGAACAAAATATTTCATGGAATAGGGGGTTTTTAAAGTGAAAGTTTTGGAGGGATTGTACTATTCTAAAGACCATGTATGGCTTAAAATAGAAGGAGATAAAGCATATATAGGAATAACTGACTATGCACAGGATTCTGTAGGAGATATAGAATATATTGAATTACCAGAAGTAGAGACTGAATTCACTGCCGGCGATGTACTTGGAGTACTAGAATCTGCAAAAGCAGCCTCTGACGTTTATATACCAGTGGATGGAAAAGTAGTTGAAGTAAACAACAATATTCTTGATGACCCTTCTTTAGTAAACAGTGATCCTTATGATAGTTGGCTTGTATTAGTAGAACTTAAAAATAAATCACAAGTTGAGAATTTAATGACAGCCGAAGAATATAAAAAATTATTAGGAAAATAATAAAAGAGAATGCCTGAAAAGGCATTCTCTTTTTGTGTGTTGACTTTATTAATAATTTTAGTAATGTTATAATTATTTAAAGGTTTTTTATTCAGAAGGGTATATATGTAATTTTTTGAAGGTAGTAATATGGCAATGGAGGGATAAAAATGGCGAAGATCTTATGCGGTGTGGACTTAGGTGGGACAAAGATAAGTACAGGGCTTGTAGATGAGAAGGGCAATATCATAAAGAGCATCAAAATACCTACTATGGCAGAAAAAGGGCCAGAAGAAGTAATTAAGCGAATCGAACAAAGTGTTTATGACGTTTTAAAAGAAGCAGGATTAAAAATATCTGATTTAAAAGGAGTTGGGATTGGATCTCCAGGGCCCCTTGATGCCAAAAGGGGGGTAGTTATAAGCCCACCTAATCTTCCAGATTGGGACAATGTTCCCATTGTGGATATTTTATCTCATAAGCTGGGAGTTGAAGTAAAATTAGAAAATGATGCAAATGCTGCAGCTATTGGAGAACATTTATTTGGCGCAGGAAGAGGTATAGACAATTTTGTTTATATAACTGTAAGTACTGGGATTGGTGGTGGCGTAATAATAGAAGGGAAACTTTATAGCGGAGAAAATTCTAATGCAGCTGAGATTGGGCACCATACTATAAATTTTAATGGGCCTCGATGTAATTGCGGAAATTATGGGTGCTTTGAGGCTTTTGCTTCTGGTACGGCTATTGCGAAATTTGCTCAAGAAGGAATTCAAAATGGGAAAGATACAATGATAAGGGATTTAGCCAAAGATGGAGTAGTAAAATCGGAACATGTATTTGAAGCGGCAAAATTGGGAGATGAGTTTGCGGAAGAATTGGTTGACAATGAAGCTTTTTATCTTGGAGTGGGAATTTCAAATATCATGGCTTTTTATAATCCAAAAAGAATTGCCATAGGTGGTGGCGTATCCACACAATGGGAGATGCTATATGATAAAATGATGGAAACAATAAAGAAAAAAGCTTTGAAGCCTAATGCCGAAGTATGTGAAGTAGTAAAAGCAGAGCTTGGAGAAAACGTGGGCGTTTTAGGAGCGGCAGCATTACTTTTATAAGAGGTGAAATATGGATAGGTGTCCTTGGTGCCTTAGTGACGACATTTACATAAAATATCATGATGAAGAATGGGGAGTGCCTGTTCATGAGGATAAAAAACATTTTGAGTTTTTGGTTTTAGAATCGGCACAAGCGGGTCTTAGTTGGATTACTATTTTAAGAAAAAGAGAAAATTACAGGAAAGCCTATGCTGACTTTAACCCTATAAAAGTGTCACAATATGATGAAAAGAAAGTGGAAGAACTCTTAAAAAATAGTGGAATTATAAAAAACAAAAAGAAAATAGAGGCTTCAATACACAATGCAAAAAGGTTTATAGAAGTACAAAAAGAATTTGGAAGTTTTGATCAATATATTTGGGGTTTTGTAAATTATAAACCTATAATAAATGCGTGGGAAAAAATTGAAGATATACCTTCTAAAACTGAATTATCAGATAAAATCAGCCAGGACCTTAAAAAGAGAGGATTTATTTTTATAGGTTCTACTATCATATATTCCTATATGCAGGCTGTAGGTATAGTAAATGACCATTTAATAAGCTGCTTTAGATATAAGGAGTTAATTGAGCCTTTTAAATAATACAGGCAGGGCTTGGTGCAATTTGCATTGAGACTTGCTTTTTTCTTTTGCGAAAAAATATAATGAAATTAGGAAATACAAAAAATGGTGAATATATTTTTGCACAAAAGGGAATAATTACATTAGAAAAATTTTGAAAGATGGTGTTGCATATGGAAATCATAGTAACAAAAAGGAAATGCTTTATATGCGAACAGGAATCACGAGATGGAATAGAAGTGCTAGGGAAATTTCTTTGCGCAAATTGCCAACAAAAATTGATAAACTTATCTCCTTTTGATGAAGGTTATGATTTTTACAGGCAAAAGATGATAGACATATGGGAAGGCTATATGAAAGACATAAAATATGGAAACCGGATATGAATCCGGTTTCAGTTTGTTGACAAAGCAAAAAAATATTCAAAAGGAGATATTTTGTATCGTCGCTCCGATGTTCCAAAGCTACAAAACTAAACTCAACCTTCGGGTTCCGGCAGGGTACCGGGCACATTCGACATCCTTGTCTTAGTGCCCGCTTCCGCCATCCTTGGCTTCAGCCCTGCCTCCACCCTCGGTCTTGTTAAGTTTTGTTGCCGCTTTGTCACAAGTCACTCCTTATACAAAATATCTCCTTTACGAAAGTTTGTCTACAGTCTGAAACCGGATATGAATCCGGTTTTCATATTTTTATGGTATAATCAAAATAACGAAAAATTATGATTATACGGAGGTATTGTATGACAGCTCCATTATATGAAGCACTTATGAGTTATGTAAAAAACCAAATTATACCTTTTCATATGCCAGGCCATAAACAAGGAAGTACTTTTCCAGGAGAATATCTCGTTAATTTGGCAAAGATTGATCTAACAGAAGTACCAGGACTTGACAATCTTCACAATCCTGAAGGTCCCATACTGGAGGCACAAAAACTTGCAGCAAAAGCTTTTGGGGCAAGAGAGTCTTTTTTTCTTGTAAATGGGACGACATCCGGCATATACGCAGCGATGTACGCAGCTTTAAATCCTGACGATAAAGTGCTTATAATGAGGAATTCTCACAAATCTGTGTACAATGGCCTTGTACTAACAGGAGCAGTACCTGTCTACATAAACCCGGAAATTGATTATGAAGACGGCATTCCAATGGGAGTTGATATAAACAAACTGGAAGAATATTTAAAAAAGGATGAGTCTATAAAAGCAGTAGTGATGACTTATCCCAATTATTACGGGTTCTGTAGCGATATCATAGGAATTTCTGACATTGTTCATAAATATAATAAAATTTTAATTGTAGATGAAGCCCATGGAGCTCACTTTCCTTTTTCTAATAATTTGCCTCTTTCTTCTATACAGGCAGGAGCAGATATTGTGGTACAGAGTGTACACAAAACCTTGTCTTCTTTTACTCAAAGCTCTATACTCCATTTAAATTCCGATAGAATAGACATAGATCGCTTAAAGTATTCCTTAAGCCTTTTTCAATCAACCTCTCCTTCTTACCTTCTTATGTCTTCTCTTGACCTTGCAAGAGATTATATGGAGAAAGAAGGCAAAAAAAGATTAGAAAAAGCAATTATTCTTGCTGATTATGCAAGATATGAGATAAACACTCTTGGGGAAATAAGGTGTTTAGGAGAAGAAATAGTAGGTAGCTTTGGCATTGTTGACTTTGACAGAACTAAACTTACTGTAAGTGTAAAGAAGTTATGTATAACGGGGCCTGAAGCAGAAAGATTTTTGAGAGAGAATTTTAATATACAAGTAGAGATGGCTGATACTTTTAATATGCTTGCCATGGTTACATTAGCGGATGATAAAGAAAAGGTTGACCTTTTAATAAAGGGGATAAAAGGGCTTGAAAATGTAAAAAAAGATAAAAAAACAGCTGAAAAAGTGGCAGCTTATCCTGATACTCCAGAAATGGTTTTAAAACCTTCTGAAGCGGTAAGGCAAAAAACTAAATTAATATCTTTAGAAGAAGCAGAAGGTCGTATTTCTGCTGATTTTATTATTCCTTATCCTCCAGGTGTTCCGCTTATTTGTCCAGGAGAGCGCATAAAAAAAGATATGGTAAAATATATAAATGTGTTATATAATAAAGGTATTAAGGTATTAGGTCTTAAAAATAACAACCTATTGGTGTGTGAAATATGAGAGGAAAATTTATAAGCTTTGAAGGAATAGATGGATGCGGTAAGACTACTCAGATAAAATTTCTGAAGGAGTATCTTTTAAAACAGGGTTATAATATTTTGGTATTGAGAGAGCCCGGAGGCACAAAAGTTGGAGAAAAAGTTAGAGATATTTTATTGGATAAAAATAATTTCATTTCTCCAGTTACAGAGATGCTTTTATATGCTTCTTCTAGAGCTCAGCTGATGGAGGAAAAAATTTTACCGGCCATTGAAGAGGGTAAAATTGTACTCTTAGACCGTTTTGTGGATAGTTCTTATGTATATCAGGGTTATGCGAGGGGCTTAGGGATAGAAAAGGTTAAGATAATTAACGAAATAGCTACAATGGGGATTTTGCCTGACGTAACAATTTATATAGACATTACTCCTGAAGAAGCAATGAAAAGACGAGGCAAAAGAGAAGCAGATAGATTAGAGAGAGAAAGTTGGGATTTTCATAAAAAAGTAAGAGAAGGTTATATTAAGTTAATTAAAGAATTTCCTCAAAGGTTTGTATTTATAGACGGAATGCAAGAGCTTATGAAAGTGCATCAAGACATACTTGATGTAGTAAAAAAATATTTGTAAGGAGGGTCATAACATGAAATTAGTATTAGCTATTGTGCAGGACGAAGATGTAAGGAGACTTATGGATGGCTTGACTGAGGGAGGATTTAGCTTTACGAGAATAGCATCTACTGGGGGATTTTTAAGGTCTGGCAATACAACCTTGATAATAGGTGTAGAAGACGAAAAATTAGATGATGTTATCAGCATAATAGAGAAAAAATGTAAAACTCGCGATAGAATAATTACCTCTCCTACACCTATGGGTGGTGCTACAGACATTTTTCTGCCACAAGCAGTTGAAGTTACGATTGGTGGAGCTACAGTTTTTGTAATAAATGTAGAAAAATTCTTCAGAATTTAAGGTGTTTGACATGAGAATTGAAGAGGTAAAATCTCCGAAGATTTCATCTGATATAAAAAGTGAGTACAATAAGTCTTATAGAGTTACTAAAAGATTTATTGATACTTTTGATGAAGAATTAGATCAATTTCATCAAGACAAATTAAATGGGATTTTATCAGAGATAGACAGTGCAGCACAAAAATTAAAAGAAAATTTGACTTTGCAGGACTTAATTAATTACAAAAAACTTGTAAAGAAGTTTTTGCAAGAAACGACAAATGGTATGTTAAAATACACAAAAAAAGAATATGTCGACTCAAGAGGTAGGAAGAAAATTTATTCTCTAGTTGAAAAAGTAAATGACAAATTAGAAAAACTTACAGAAGAGTTTTTAAAAGACTCCAAACACTTGGAACTTTTAAAAATGATAGATGATATAAGAGGATTATTAATAGACATATATTCATAGGTGATAACGTGTATAGGATTTATGGGCATGAAGCCGTATTAAATATTTTTAAAAATATAATATCTCAAAATAAAATTTCAAATGCCTATTTGTTTGTAGGGGAAGAAGGATTAGGGAAAAGATTTATGGCAGAGTATTTTGCCATGATGATAAATTGTAAAGGGGAAATTGAAAAGCCTTGCTTTAGGTGTAGTTCTTGCCTCAAGATAGTGGATAAAAATCATCCAGATGTGTTTTTTATAGAGCCGGAGGAGAATTCTATAAAAGTAGATACTATAAGATATATAACTAATGAAATTAATATAAGACCTTATGAAGCTAGCAAAAAGATTTTTATTATAGACAAAGCTGATAAAATGACTGTAGCAGCTCAAAACGCCTTTCTCAAAACTTTAGAAGAACCTCCTTTATATGGACTTTTTATATTGATTGCATCCCAACAACAAGAGCTTTTGCCTACAATTGTTTCTCGCTGTAATATAGTCCGTTTTAATAAAGAAAGTAAAAATACGATAAAGAATTATTTAATGCTTGAACACAATATCTCTGAAAAAGATGCGGAAGTGTTATCTCATATTGCTGATGGAAATTTTGCTCAAGCCAACAAATTAACTGATAATGAATATTTAAATTTTAGAAGAGAGACAATACAAGAAATAGAAAAGATTCTTACGACAAAGGGATTTGAAGTGATAGATGAGTTTGAGTTTTTTGATAAAAATAAAGACAATATAGAAGAAATTTTAAAAATTCTACTTTCCTATATGAGAGATTTGTTAGTTTTTAAGGCTACAAAAGATGCCTCTTTCATAAAAAATATAGATTTTTTAGATAAAATACAGAAAATGGAATCTCAATTGACTATCGATAGACTTAACAATATAATTAATAGAATAGAGCAATTTAACTTACAAATTAATTCAAATATAAACTATCAATTGGCGGTAGAGAATCTACTCTTAGATATGGCGGGAGGTTTATAATTTTGGTTACTGTTGTAGGTGTGAGATTTAAAAAAGCAGGGAAGATATATTATTTTGACCCCGGGGATTTGTCAATAAAAGTAGGCGATAAAGTTATAGTTGAAACAATAAGAGGAATAGAATTTGGCGAAGTAGTTGTCGGTATAAAAGAAGTACCAGAAGAAGAGATTGTGGCTCCTTTAAAAAAAGTAATAAGAATTGCGACGCCAGAAGATGTAGAACATTATTATGAAAACAAGAAAAAAGAAGCTGAGGCTTTTGAAATATGTCTTCAGAAAATCGGGCAGCATGGTTTGGAAATGAATTTAATTGATGTAGAATATACTTTTGATAATACCAAAGTCATATTTTATTTTACTGCAGAAGGTAGAGTAGATTTTAGAGAATTAGTGAAGGATTTGGCTGCAGTTTTCAGGATGAGAATAGAACTAAGGCAAATAGGGGTAAGAGATGAAGCAAAAATCATAGGAGGTTTAGGACCTTGTGGAAGGCCTCTATGTTGTACCGCCTTTTTAGGGGAATTTGAGCCTGTCTCTATCAAAATGGCTAAAGACCAAAATTTATCTTTAAATCCCACCAAAATATCAGGTATTTGCGGGCGATTAATGTGCTGTTTGAAGTATGAACAGGAGATGTATGAGAAAATTAGAGCAGAGCTTCCTAAAGTTGGTAGTATAATAAGAGCTGGAGATAAAGAAATGAAGGTTGCAGAAGTAGATGTAATTAGGCGAAAACTTAAAGTAAAAATGAAAAATGTAGAAGGAATAGAGATAATAAAAGAGTATGATCCTGAAGAAGTGGAAGTTATAGAAGAAAGAGAAGAAACTGAAGAAACCTACGAGGAGAAACTATTTGGGGAGGACTTGGAGAAAATAGAGGAATAAATTTCCTATATTCAGACTGTAGACAAACTTTCGTAAAGGAGATATTTTGTATAAGGAGTGACTTGTGACAAAGCGGCAACAAAACTTAACAAGACCGAAGGTGGAGGCAGGGCCGAAGCCAAGGATGGCGGAGGCGGGCACCTTAAGGCATGGATGCCGATTGTGCCCGGTACCCTGCCGGAACCTGAAGGTCGAGTTTTAGTTTTGTCGCTTTGGAACATCGGAGCGACGATACAAAATATCTCCTTTTGAATATTTTTTTACTTTGTCAACAAACTGAATAGAGGAATAAATTTCCTCTATTTTTATTCTATTTTTCCAAGTATAAAGCTTATTATCAAGATTATAAAAACAAGCGTAGTAATACCCGTGTATAAATAATCTTTTTCGTATAAAAAAGTAATTATCGAAACGGCCACACGAAATGCAGGGGTTAATATAAGCAATAAAAGTCCGGTAAGGATAATAGCATAAGGCTTTAAAGATATGAAACCTTTTAAAATTTCCCCTGGGGAAGTGGGATAATAACCAATAGGATATCCACTTTTCCCTGTTATTATAAGCATTAAAAGTCCTATAAGAATGACAAACGCGCTGGTTTTAACCCCTATATTTAAAGCCTTGCTTATTATAAGCTCCATAGCCATTATTTTTTCATTTTCTTTTTTTAATATTAAATCTTTATTGCTTTCCCTTTCCATAGTTTTATACCCCCAAGCCTTTTATAAGCATTTGAATAGAGATGTAAGCAAGTACAGGTATAAATATTTTCCTTATAGTGGTATTTCTAAGTTTTTCCATTATTCTTGTTCCTAACGTTGCTCCTAATAGAACTCCTAAAGCTACTGGACCGGCTATTTTTGGGTCTATATAACCTCTCATTAAATACACACCTGCACTGGCTGCAGCTGTAACACCAATCATGAAATTGCTTGTAGCAGTAGAGACTTTCATAGGCAATTTCATGAATAAATCCATTGCCATAACTTTAAAAATACCACTTCCTATTCCTAATAGTCCGGATAAAACACCGGCAGCATACATCGTTCCAAATCCACTGTAGACTCCTGCTACTTTGTATTTTACTTCTTTATTTAACACTTTATCAAAATAAGATCCTTCTAATTTCAATTTTTTAGCCAAAGGGTGAGATACGACATTTTGAGGTAATTCTTCATGCCTTTTTCTAAGCATAGCTAAAGCCGAATACAAAAGCACAATGCCAAAAATTATATAAAGATATTTTGGACTTATCAATCCAGCAAGGTAGGCTCCTGTTATAGCTCCTGTAGTTGTAGCGATTTCCAGAAACATTCCTATTCTCAAATTTGTAATCTTGTCTCTTACATATGCGACTGCTGCCCCACTGGAAGTTGCGATGACTGAAACTATACTTGCACCTATAGCATATTTGATGTCTACACCTAATAACAAAGTAAGGGCTGGGATTACGATTATTCCTCCTCCTAGTCCTAAAAGAGCTCCAAAAATTCCTGCTATAAAAGAAAAAGCGAGAATTTCTAGGGAGGTTAAAACCACATTATCATCTCCTTTTTTACCGGGTTACTTGCTACAATAATAAATTATAACATATACTTTAAAAGGAACAAAAAGTTATACTTTTCTTTGAAGAAGTAGTAAAATAGGAGGTATTGCATATATACATGTAGTAGCTGCTGCTACAATGCCAGCATCGTTGAAGGCAAGAGCAAAAAGCATACCTACGATACTGCCAAAAAATCCGTAATACACGTATTTATAATTTTTGAAGATGTTTTTAAGTACACCCGTTGGCCTATATGATAGTATAAATAGCACTAAAATAGATATTATAAGTACCCATGACCATATAGTGTATCTTATAAGTTTAAGTTCCATTTGAAGCTTTCTTGCAAAAATTTGGAATAAAGAATTTATACCTTCACTTCTTACAATAATAGCTGTTTGAGCCATATGGGTAGTAGTTCCAAAAAACATTGAGGCTATAAACATCAAAAATAGCAATATTACCATAGAGATAAACATTATTAAAAAGGTCTTTTTATTTATTTTTACTCCAAAGAGCATCAAAATTGTGGAACCAAAAGCCATAAAACCAGTTATAAATCCCCCGACTTTTGCTCCAAATTTAGGTAGAACCATTAACCAAAATGCAACAGTAAAAAGGATAACGCCTAAAATTTTTACGCTTTTGGTTTTATATTTTTCAATTAATGCCATAGTTCCCATAATTGAAGAACCTATCAAGACTCCCATGTATTCATTTCCTATTCCATAGAACCTAGCTCCGCTTATAACGTCATATCCTAATATAGAGTTTTTCATCAAAGGAGAATTAAGTAACAAGTCTATTATTATTGTGATTGTGGTTACTAAACTTATTACCATTAGTCTGTCTAAATCATTTTTTACAAAATACATGATTAACCCGTCAATTAATCCAGTTAAAACGACAACAGCCACAATGTTTAAGTAAAGAGATAAGGGGCCTAATAAAGGCAGAATTAAAAATGTCAGAGGAACAGTCATTACTCCCAAAATTATGGGTGTCAAATACTTTAAATATTCCTTTTTTAAAAACAATAGACCTATATAAAGTATTAGCACAATAACTACAAGTAAAACATAATTTTTTAACACTAATGGCCTAGCATTGTGGACAGAAACAATCATTTTATCTGCGTTAATGAGATAACCAAGGGCATTTTGGTATTTGATGCTTTCAATTGGATGTCCCAACATTTCTACAGGAGGTTCTATGTTAAAGTATGATAATATTGTTGGTGCTATGTCTAAATTTGCAATAATTCCTTGGCGCTTTGTAGTATTAGAAGTTGCAAAACCTTGTGAATAAGAAGGGCCTGCTATTATTACAGGAGTAATTAAATTGTCAATTTGTATATCTTGATTAGAAGGATAAGGAGTCACGACAATAAATAAATCTTTAGACAAATCCAAATCAGATAATATTTTACCTATGAGTTTATCAGATTCATATAATGCCTTTTCTCTGTAACGCTGAGCCAAGGAAGGGGTAGTATATTTAGAAAATACATCTGCCCTTAAAAGGTCCCCTGGGTCTATAATTATGAGGCCGCCATTCTTACTGTATTCTACAAATTTATTGTAGAGTTTTTCATAATCGGCTTTTATCATATAAGGACTATTATCATCTTTTATTAATAAATCTTCGCTAACATCTCCTTGGGCTATCCCGTTTTTGTCCATACCAATTAAAGGAGCATATCTGTTATATAATATTCCTGAAGAAGTTTTTATATCAGAGTTTCCTAATACGTGAACATAAATTCCATTTCTTTTTAAAAGTTCACCTAACAATCCCGGCGTAACAGTATAATTTAAAGTAGAAGTTTGATTTATTAAATCTTGTATTCCTAAGTTAACTATATTACCTTCTTGTGGAAGTTTCCCGGTATAAAGGTGATATAATTTTTCTGCAGAAGTATAGCCATAAACTTCATCCTTGTTAAAACATAGGCTACCCATTTCACCAGCTGAAGCTCGGGTACCTGTTCCTATGGTGAGATAAGAAGAAGGTTCTGAATAACTTCCTGCTGCTCTTGTATTCATAAGTGCTAAAGAACCCATGTCTAATAACTTTTTTATATTTGGAAGATTGTATTTAGCAAAGTCATTAATACTTGTCCTATCTAAAATAAAGAGCACTGCTATTTTATTCTTTGTTGGAGATGCAAAAGAAATTGAAGGGGAAACTATAAAGAAAATAAACACAAGGCACAAAAAAATTGCAAAAAATTTTTTCATAAATTATCCTTCCTTTTCAATTAGTAAATTGACACTCAAACATTATACCATTAAATTATTAAAAATTTATTAACAACAGAAAGGTTAAATCTATTAATTTGTTAGTAACTTTTCAATGTAGATAAAAAAATCCCCTTTTTTATGCTTTAAATTTGTGCATAAAAAGGGGACTGTGATTTAATTTATTCTCTTAAAAGGGGCATAGTCATACAACGAGGGCCGCCTCTTCCCCTTGAAAGTTCCGACCCTTCAATAGGGATTACCTTTATTCCTTCTTTTTCCATTATTTTATTAGATATTTCATTTCTGGAATAGGTTACAATAACTCCCGGAGAGATAGCTAAAGTGTTTGTACTGTCATTCCATTGTTCTCTTGCAGAAGTTATTGCATTTAACCCGCCAGTTGGTATTATATCTATTGTGTAGAGATTTAGCGCATTTTTTAATGCTGTTTGCAAATCTTTTTCTTGATGTATAGAGAAACCTTTTTCCTCTTTTATGATGCTAAATACTCTCAACTCGTTTTTTATTCCCGGATAAAAAACAAATCTGTTTATATCAACCATCGTGAAAACTGTATCCAAATGCATATAAGAACGGTTTATAGGGATTTGCACCACCAATATTCTTTCGACAGAGGAACCTTTTTCAAATAAATTATGGGCTAATTGCTCTATTGCCTGAGGAGTTGTTCTTTCACTACATCCTACGGCAATTACTTTTTCACTTAATACTAGCACATCTCCGCCCTCTATGGAATGAGGATAGCTATCATCATACCACCAAGGAATATTATTTTTTCTAAAAATTTCATGATATTTATAAATGTATTTTAATATTAGAGTTTCTGGTTTTCGCGCTGCTGTTTTCATAGAACTTATCATTAAACCGCCATCTATCATTGCTCCGGGGTCTCTTATAAAATAAAGATTTGGTAAGGGCTTTATATAAAAATAACTATCTTGGTATATGTATTCTGCTAAACCCATCATAGATTTTTTTATCTTTATTTCATTTAGAGCCAAACCTGCAATTGCTATTTCGGCAATCTCGTTTGAAGATTTTTCTTTAAGGAATTCTTTTAAATAGTTATTGATTTTTGGAGAGGTAACTCCATTTACTTGAAGTAATTCCTCAATAAATTTTTCTTTTACATCTTCTTCTTTTAATATTTCTTCTAAGAGATTTTGTAAATACAGTACTTGGACTTCATTTTGCTGCAATACTTTTGCAAAGTTGTCGTGTTCTTCTTGGATTCTTCTAACCCAAGGGATATCGTCGAAAAGAAGCTCGGATAAATTTTGAGGGGTCAATCTTTCCAATTCTTTCCCTGGCCTGTGCAAAATCGCTGTTTTTAATTTATTTATTTCTGAATTTACGCGGGGAGCAGTAACTACTTTTGTCAACTTTTCATCCTCCTAATGTTTAAATTCTTTATATAGTATACTGTGCACTACTTCAATTTTCAATACGTATTTAAAAAGTTAATAAAAACTTTTGGCAATTGTGATAAAATAAATCAAGAATATTATAGAGGTGATAAAATGTTAAAAAATGGTGAAAGATTAGATGAATTAAACTTGAAAGATTTAGTTATAATTCAACACAAGGATAAATTTAAATTCGGAATGGATGCGGTATTGCTTGCTAATTTTGTTACTGCTAAAAAAGGAGATAAAATTGTAGATTTAGGATGTGGATCTGGCATAATACCTATTTTAATTGCTGCTAAAACTCAAGATACCTTTATTTACGGTGTTGAGATACAAGAAGATATGGCGGATATGGCTACAAGAAGTGTAGCTATTAATAAAATGGAAGAAAGAATAAAAATAATAAAAGGCGATGTAAGAGGATTAGAAAAGATATTAGGATATGAAAAATTTGATATAGTGACTTCAAATCCTCCCTATATGCCAGTAAAAACGGGATTTGATAAAAAACAAGAGTCGGAAAATATCGCGAGATACGAAATATATGGAGGACTTGAGGAATTTATAAAGGCTGCTTCGAAACTTTTAAAATTTGGAGGAAAATTTTTTATGATTCATAGAACAGAAAGATTAGTTGACATTTTGTATTTTTTAAGAAAATACAATTTAGAACCTAAAAAATTGAGATTTGTGCATCCTTATGTAGATAGTAAACCCAATCTTTTGCTAATAGAATCAAAAAAAGGTTCTCAGCCAGGTTTAAACATATTGGCTCCCCTTTATGTGTATGAAAAAAGTGGGGAGTATACAAAAGAAATTATAGAAATATACTCTAAAACGCAATTAGAGGAGGAATAAAGATGGAAAATTCTGGGGTATTATTTTTATGTCCCACTCCTATTGGTAATTTAGAAGATATAACTTTAAGAGTTTTAAAAACTTTAAAAGAAGTTGATATTATAGCTGCCGAAGATACGAGGCAAACTCTTAAACTTTTAAATCATTTTGACATAAAAAAACCTCTTACCAGTTACCATGAACATAACAAAAGGACAAAAGGGATAAAACTTATAGAGGAACTAAAAAAAGGGAAGTCAATTGCCTTAGTTACAGATGCAGGTACACCGGCAATCTCAGATCCTGGGGAAGACCTTGTGAAACTTTGCATAGAAGAAGACATAAAAGTTGTATCATTGCCTGGTCCAACTGCTGCAATTACTGCCTTAGTTGCTTCAGGATTAGATACTTCTTCCTTTGTCTTTGAAGGTTTTTTGCCGACAAAAAATAAAGAAAGAGAAGAAAGGCTAAACCGTATTTCAAAAGAAGAGAGAACTGTCATACTTTATGAGGCACCTCATCGTTTAAAAGAAACTCTCCACGAATTGAAATCTTATGTAGCTGAAAGAAAAATTGTCATAGCAAGAGAACTTACTAAAATTCACGAAGAATTTGTAAGAGGGACAATAGATGAAGTTTTAAGGAAACTGGGGGATGAAATAAAAGGTGAAATTGTACTAATTATTGAAGGAGCACAAAAACAACAAGTTGAAGAAAAACCAGAGATATTAATTCAAAAATACCTTGAGGAAGGAATGGATAAAAAAGAGGTTATTAAAAAAGTTGCTAAAGAATTGGGAATATCCAAAAGTCAAGTGTATAAACTCACTATAGGAAAAAAATAAAGAAGTTGGAAATAATAGTTACTATCAATTGAATTTGATTTTCAATATCCTAAATTAAAAATATTTGCATATTTTTCAGCAATAAGCTATAATATATATCAACAGTGAAATTTCAATTGAGAATATGGAGGATGTTATGAATAAACAAAACGCAGCTTTGCTATCTGTGGTTTCAAACAGTGTATTGATAGCTATAAAATTGCTGGCAGGAATACTAATGCATTCAGTAGGGGTAATTTCTGAAGCTATACATTCTTCAATTGATTTAATTGCTAGTCTAATTGCATTTTTTTCTATACGGGTAGCAGTAAGGCCCGCAGATGAGGACCATCCTTTTGGACACAGTAAATATGAGAACGTTTCTGGCTTTGTGGAAGCTATCTTAATTTTTTTTGCAGCTATATTTATCACATATGAGGCAGTGCGAAGAATAATTACTCGTACTTATGTAGAAAATTTAGGTATGGGCATTATTGTCATGCTTTTTGCATCTTTTGTAAATGGAGTAGTATCATATTTTTTGTTTAAAGTATCTAAAGAAGAAAATTCTATTGCCTTAAAAGCAGATGCAATGCACCTTTTAACTGATGTATTTACGTCCGTGGGAGTTACACTAGGACTTGTTGTCATAAAAGTCACTAAATTGGATATTTTGGATCCAATCATAGCTATTTTTGTTGCATTGCTTATTATAAAAGCATCAATTGGGTTGACAAAGGAAGCTTTAAAAGATTTGACAGACACTAGTCTTCCAGAAGAGGAAGTTAAGGAAATAGAGAATATAATAAAATCAAATTCTGAAATTACAAGTTTTCACAAATTGAGAACTAGAAAATCGGGACCTCGAAGAGAAATAGACGTTCATTTGCGAGTGGACAAAAATTACAACATAGTAGAAGCTCATGAATTGTCACATAAAGTTTCAAAACAAATAACGGACAAATTTCCTGATTCTCATGTGATAATTCATATAGAACCGGAAGGGAGAAAAGAAGAGGATAAATAATAGGAGGTATATTGCCTCCTATTATTTATCCTGCTATTAGTCTACAGATTTCTTTAATTCTTCAAGACAATTTTTGCATATATTTTTGCCTTTGTAGTTTATTACATTTTCAGCGTTGCCGCAGAAAATGCAAGCAGGCTCATACTTTTTGAGGACTATTTGTTCTCCATCAACATAAATTTCAAGAGCATCTCTCTCTGCTATGTTGAGCGTCCTCCTGAGCTCGATTGGTATTACTACCCTTCCCAATTCGTCTACTTTTCTTACAATACCTGTGGATTTCAACATTTTTCTCCCCTCCTGAGTTACAAAATTCGACAACTAGACTTCACTTATAATAATACCAAGTTTTGAAAAATAAGTCAACACCTTTTTTGGAATTTTTTAAGGTTAATAACATAAATTTTATTACATAAGAAGAAAAGCATAAACGAAGTTTTTTTGGTAATTTGGGAGGGCTATACCATGATAAATTACATATGGTTTTTTATGATAGCGATAGGAGTTTTGGTAGGAATAATAAATGGCAGAATGGAAGAAGTATCTAAAGCTATAATTGATTCAGCACAGACTGCTGTTGCTATTTCGATAGGGTTAGTTGGTGTAATGGCTTTGTGGCTTGGGATAATGAAAATTGCAGATAAGTCAGGTCTTACAGATATTATAGCAAAATTACTAAAACCTACAATTATAAGGCTTTTTCCTGATGTGCCAAAAGACCATCCAGCTATTTCAGCGATGATAATGAATATATCAGCTAATATGTTAGGATTAGGTAATGCAGCAACGCCTTTTGGAATTAAGGCTATGGAATACCTTCAAGAGCTTAATAAAAAAGACAGTGCTTCAAATGCAATGGGCCGTTTTTTAGTGATAAATACAGCTTCAATACAGCTTATACCTGCAGTAATGATTGGAATAAGGGCTTCTTTGGGGGCTAAAAATCCTGCGGATTTTGTGATTGTCAGCGTACTTTCAACTAGCACTGCACTTGTAGCTGGCCTTATTTTGAATAAATACCTTGAAAAAATGCCTATATTTAAGGAGTGAAAATAATGATGAAAATTATATCTGAATGGATTATTCCTATACTTGTTCTTGCTATTCCTTTTTATGGAATCATAAAAAATATCAAAGTGTATGAAGTGTTTGTCGATGGGGCAAAAGAAGGAATTTCTGTAGTTATAAAAATATTTCCAGCTCTTGTAGCAATGCTTGTGGCAATAGGTGTATTAAGAGCGTCAGGCGCCCTTGACTTATTGGGGGAATTTTTAATGCCTTTTACAAATAAAATAGGCATGCCACAGGAGCTTGTGCCTCTTGCTTTAATAAGGCCCCTTTCGGGAAGTGGTGCTTTGGGGATTGCGACTGAGATTATAAAAACTCATGGTGCTGATTCTCTAATCGGGAAAATGGCTTCTGCTATGTATGGATCTACTGAGACCACTTTTTATGTTCTTGCTGTTTACTATGGGGCAGTGGGAATAAAAAAGATGAGACATTCTGTTATCTCTGGAATTTTTGCAGATATTATCGCAATACTTTCTTGTGTATTTTATAGCAGATTATTTTTTTAATACTTGTACACTTTTTCACTTTTGTTATACTATATATTGTAATGTTGTTTTTGCCTTTTAAAAGGAAAGGAATGATTTTTTGTGGCAACAATACCAAAATTAATAAGAAAATTAGGAAAAGAAGCATATAATTTGTATATTGTTGGGGGATACATAAGGGACAGGATTTTAAATAGAGAAGCTAAAGATTATGATTTTGTAGTTCAGGAAGATGCAGAGAAAATCGCCACATTAGCGGCAGAAAAATTAGGGGGTACTTTTGTGCCTTTTATGGCGGAAAAAGGCACATATAGGGTTGTTGTAGGAGATGAAATATTAGATTTTACTAATTTAAGAGGTGAAGATATATACATAGATTTAGCTCATAGAGACTTTACAATGAATGCTATGGCTATAAAACTGACGGATTATTTTGAATTTGAATATATTATTGACCCTTTTGGTGGCATGATGGACATAAAAAACAGGAAAATAAAGCATGTGGGTGTGATGACCTTTAAAGAAGATCCTTTAAGGGCTTTGAGGGCTGTGAGATTTGCTGCGACTTATAAATTTAATATTGATGAGGGTACAAAGGCTAAAATAAGAGAAGAAGCGGCCTTAATAAAACAAGTAGCCTCAGAGAGAATAATGAATGAAATTTTTATAATATTAAAAGAAAAGAATTCTCACAAATATTTAAGAATGATGGAAGATTTAAAACTTATGGAAAATATATTTGAAGAAGTTGCTAAAATGAAAGAAGTAGGAAAGTGCTATTATCACCTTACGAATGCCTGGATACATTCACTAAAAACTGTAGAAGAATATGAAAATATCATAAATTCTATGAGATTTCCCAAAGACGTATATGATATAGTTTCGGAGTATTTAGATAGAAAGCTTTCTTCTGACAACAAAGTAAAGGACATAATAAAACTTGGAGCTCTTTTTCACGATATAGGTAAACCAGAATCCATATATATTGATACTGAAAATAAAGTACATTTTTATAATCATGAGATAAAAGGGGCTGAAATTGTAAAAAAAATATCTTCAAGAATGAAAATGCCCAAAAAGGAATCTTCTTTGCTTAAAAAGCTTGTTCTTTATCATATGAAGCCTTTGATGTATTATGTAAATGGAGGGCCGACTAATAAATCGCTTTTTAGGTTTTTTTCCGAACTCAAAGATGATTCTATAGGAGTTTTGCTCTTATCTTTAGCAGACTTTACAGCAACAAGGCTCAATTTAGGTAAGGAAGAAGATATACCAAAATACACGGATTTCATAACTAAGCTTCTAAGAAGATATGTAGAATTTAAGGAAACACAAGAGCATTTACTTTCTCCCTTAGATATAATAATAAATTTTGATATAAAAGATGGTAAAAAACTAGGACAAATTTTATATGAAATAAGAAAAAATAGATTTTATGGTGAGATTGAAAGTAAAGAAGATGCCATTGAGTTTGTAAAAGAGAGATTGAGAATAGAGAAAATATGATTCAAAAAGAGATGCAAAAATTTTCATTGCATCTCTTATGATAGTTATTTTGCAAAGGAATTAAAACATTCTGTAAATAAAGAGTAATAAAAAGATGGGAATAATCAAAAAGGCAGTTGACAATACTTTTTATAAAGGGTATATTAAAAAATAAATAGATATAGTAAAAGGCTATGAAGGAAAGAGTAAAAAGCTTGAACTTTTACAGAGAGTCGGGCGAGGTGCGAACCGATAAAGTTTGGGCTTTTGAAGATGGCTCCGGAGCCGTACTGCTGAAGGCTAGTAGGTTTTACCGGGAACTCCCGTTACAGGGTAGGAGTGTGTTAGCACTCTGTGAGGCATGCGTCGTGAGACGTATGTGAAGAAGGGTGGTACCGCGATAATCTCGCCCCTTATGTGGAGGCGAGTTTTTTATTTACAAAAAAAGAGGAGGATGGATATGAAAAAGACTTTTTATATTACGACACCTATCTATTATCCCAGTGATAAATTACATATTGGTCATTCATATACTACAGTTTCTGCAGATGCGATGGCAAGGTTTAAAAGGCTTACCGGATATGATGTCAAGTTTTTGACCGGTACTGATGAACATGGGCAAAAAATTCAAAGAATAGCAAGAGAAAAAGGGATGTCTCCTAAAGAATATGTAGACGGGATAGTTGAATGGATAAAAGATTTATGGAAGACAATGGATATAAGTAATGACCAATTTATTCGCACAACCGATAAATATCATGAGGAAATAGTACAAAAAATATTCACGAAATTGTATGAAAAAGGAGATATATACAAAAGCGAATATGAGGGATGGTACTGTACTCCTTGTGAATCTTTCTGGACGGAGTCCCAGCTTGTAGATGGTAAATGCCCGGACTGTGGTAGACCAGTAGAAAGGGTAAAAGAAGAAGGGTATTTTTTTAAATTGTCTAAATATGGGGATAGGCTGTTACAATATTATGATGAACATCCTGATTTTATACAGCCGGAGTCAAGGCGCAATGAGATGATAAACTTTATAAAATCAGGTTTGGAGGATTTGTTTGTCTCAAGGAGTTCGTTTGACTGGGGTATAAAGGTACCTTTTGACCCAAGACATGTGATTTATGTTTGGATAGATGCTTTGTCAAATTACATAACTGCTTTAGGATATTCTACAGACCATGACGACGACTTTAAAAAATACTGGCCAGCAGATGTTCATTTGGTTGGAAAAGAGATAATGAGGTTTCACACAATAATATGGCCAGCAATGCTTATGGCTCTTGACTTGCCACTTCCTAAAAAAGTGTTTGGACACGGTTGGCTTATACTGGAAGGAGGCAAGATGTCAAAATCTAAAGGCAATGTAGTAGACCCTAAAGAGCTGGTTAGGAAATACGGCGTGGATGCTGTAAGATATTTTCTTTTGAGAGAAGTTCCTTTTGGGGCGGATGGAGTGTTTTCTAACGAAGCTTTGATAAATAGAATAAATTCAGACCTTGCTAATGACCTTGGAAACTTGCTGAGTAGAACTGTTACAATGATTGAAAAATACTTAGAAGGCATTCTGCCAAAGCCTTCCCAAAAAGAAGAAGTAGATGATGACCTTATAAATACTGCACAGAATCTACCTAAAACTGTTGAAGAGTACATGGATAAACTTCAGTTTTCCAACGCTTTAATTGAAATATGGAAATTAGTAAGACGAGCTAATAAGTACATTGATGAAACAATGCCCTGGGTTTTAGCGAAGGATGAAAGCAAAAAGGGAAGATTGGGTACTGTTTTGTATAATTTGGCGGAAGCTTTGAGATTTATTGCAGTACTTATATCTCCTTTTATGCCAAATACCCCGCAAAAAATGTTTGAACAATTAGGAATAGAAAAAGATTTGACGACTTGGGAGAGCTTAAAGTTTGGCTTGTTAAAAGAGGGTACAAAAGTAAAAAGAGGAGAAATTATTTTCCCCAGAATAGATGTAAATAAGGAACTGAATGTTATAGAAGAAGAAGCAGAGAAGGAGGAGAAAAAGATAGATTATATCACTATTGAAGATTTTGCAAAAATTCAGCTTAGGGTTGCAGAGATTTTAGAAGCTGAAAAAGTGGAAGGCTCTGACAAACTTATAAAGATGAAGCTTAAAGTGGGAGAGGAGACAAGGCAAATTGTAGGAGGAATTGCGCGTCATTACACTCCTGAAGAGCTTGTGGGAAAGAAAATAATTATTGTATATAACTTAGAGCCAAAAAAACTAAAGAGTATTGAGTCTCAAGGAATGCTTTTAGCAGCATCTACCGAAGGGAAAATGTCCCTTCTTACAGTGGACAGGGATATAGAAAGTGGGGCAAAGATAAGCTAAGGAGTGATAAAATTGTTGGTAGATTCTCACGCTCATCTTGAAGATGAGAAATACGATAGAGATAGGGAAAAAGTTATTGAAGAATGTAAAAAAGACCTCACATTTTTAATAAATGTGGGGTCTAACCTCTTAACTTCTAAACAGTCTATTGAGCTAGCTCATAACTATGACTTTATATATGCTTCTGTTGGAATTCATCCTCATGATGCACAAAGAGAATTTGACAAAGTGGAAGAAATAGAGAGATTAGCTTTGCAGGGAAAGGTTGTAGCAATAGGAGAAATAGGTTTAGATTATTATTACAATGACCCTCCCAAAGAGTTTCAAAAAGAGGTCTTCACAAAACAAATAAGGCTTGCGAAAAAACTAAATCTTCCAGTAATAATACACGATAGGGATGCTCATGGAGATATACTAGATATATTAAAACAGGAATGGACAAAAGATTTAAGAGGGGTTTTTCACAGTTATTCTGGAAGTGTTGAAATGGCTTTTCAAGTAATTGAAATGAATTTTTACATTTCTTTAGGAGGGCCTGTGACATTTAAAAATGCAAAAAAACCTAAAGAAGTAGCAAAAGCTGTTCCCATCGAAAAACTTTTAATTGAGACAGATAGTCCTTATCTTACTCCTGAGCCTTATAGAGGAAAAAGGAATACACCGGTGTATGTGAAATTTGTAGCAGAAAAAATTGCAGAATTAAGAGATATGTCTTGTGATGAGGTTTGTAGGATTACTGCTGAAAATGCCATGAAACTTTTCACCATCCATATCAAATAAAAATTTTAAAAAAATAATCTCCTGTTTTTAGGGAAGGTATCGAAAGACAAAAAAATGCGTATAATATCATTAAGTTTAATTTCACCATAAATGAAAAATTGTGTATAAAAGTTTGACAAATCAATTTAATTGAATTAAAATTACTTACGACTCCCCTAAATTAAATTTTTAACAGGAGGTTATGGGATGGATACAGACGATTTTAGAAAGCGACTTGGTGAAATAATTAAAAAACCAGTTGCTCTTCTAACATTGGCTGCCATACTATTATTGATTGTCGGAGCTATAACATACGCAAGCTTAAAAAAGGAAATAACCCTTCAGGATGAAGATAAAAAAATAGTTGTTACAACATTTAAATTAACAGTTAAAGATTTGTTAGAAGAGAAAGGAATTAAACTAAGAAAAGAAGATGTAGTAATGCCTTCTTTAGACACTGCTTTAAAAAATGGCATGAAGGTGACTATCAAAAGAGCAGTTCCTATCACTATCTGTGTGGGTGGAAAAGCAAAGGGTATTTACACTGCTGCATCTAATGTAAAAGAAGTACTTCAACAAAATAGTATAACTTTAGGACCACAGGACAAAGTAAATATGAGTTTAGATACGCCTGTGTTTAGGTACATGTACATCGACGTTACAAAAGTAACAGAAAAAATTGTTACTCAAGAGCTAGATATACCATATCAAACAGAGACAGTGAAGAATGACAATATGGAAAGAGGCCAAGTAAGAGTAGTTCAACAAGGAGAAGTTGGGAAAAAACAAATTGTGATGAAAGTTACTTATGAAAACGGCAAAGAGGTAGCAAAAAATATAATAGAGGAAAAGATAGTAAAAAATCCGATAAACCAAATTGTGTATGTTGGAACACTAGGGGTTTTTACTACTTCAAGAGGAGAGACTTTTAGATATAGGGAAATTAGAACTATGGTTGCTACTGCTTATACTAATGGCGTAGCAGATACCGGCAAAAAACCAGGAGATCCCAATTATGGGATAACTGCTACTGGTACGAAAGCTACAAGGGGAGTAATAGCTGTAGATCCAAGGGTTATACCTTTGGGCACACGACTTTACGTAGAAGGATATGGATTTGGAATTGCTGCAGATACAGGTGGAGCTATTAAAGGGGATAAAATTGATGTTTTCTTCCCGACTCTTGAGGAAACAATTAAATGGGGAAGAAGATACGTGAAAGTTTATATTTTAAAATAGACAGGGTTTCCCTGTCTTATTTTTTGAGGTGGAGCTATGAAAGTAAAAGGAGTTAAAGTAAAGAAAAAATGGGGACAAAATTTCATCTTTGACAAAAATATTTTAACAAAAATTGTGACTGCTTCGGGAGTTATTCCTGAAGATTTTGTACTGGAAATTGGAACAGGATTAGGGACTTTGACAGAAGAGTTGGCTAAAAGAGTTAAAAAAGTAATTTCTTTTGAAATTGACAGAGAACTTTATGCCGTAGCAAAAGAAAAACTTAACATTTATAACAATGTAATTGTCATAAATGAGGATATAATGAAAGCAGATTTAAATAGAATAGCTAATGAATATTTTGAAGGGAAACCTTTTAAAGTAGTTGCTAATCTTCCCTATTACATAACTTCTCCTATAATAATGATACTTTTAGAGTGTAAATTTGTAAAAGAGATAACTGTGCTAGTGCAAAAAGAAGTTGCTGAAAGAATTTGTGCTCTGCCGGGTACTAAGGACTATGGGATACTTACGGTTTTTGTAAATTTTAAAGCAAAGCCTAAGATGCTTTTTGACTTACCCCCAACTGTTTTTGTCCCTCCACCTAAAGTAGATTCTTCTCTGGTTAAATTAGAGATACTTGATAAACCTTCAGTTGAGGTAAAAGATGAAAGGTTATTTTCTAACGTGGTAAAATCTGCTTTTGGACAACGAAGAAAAGTCTTGTCCAATGCTTTAAAAACTTTAGGAATTCCAAAAGAAATTATAGATAAAGCTTTTACTCTTTCAAACTTATCACCTCAAAGGAGAGGAGAAACTCTTAGTATAGAGGAGTTTGCTGCTTTGGCAAATGTTATTTATGATTTGACAAAGCAGTAATAATAATCCCCCTCTTTTCATAATATATATTGCAAAGTTATATTTAAGATAAATGAGGGGGAAGAATAAATGCCAATAAATATATATAAAAGGTTTTATGTTGTCTTTAATCAAGAAGACAAGGGATGTTCTATTGAAGGAAAAGAAGTGACAGGTTATTTAAAAGTGGAGTTTAGGGGGAACAGAGGGAGAATAACAGCGGCTTTGCAAAATCTTAATCCCACGTATTCCTATAATGTGAAATTGCTAAAAGGCGAGGGAGGAGTTACTGTTGTAGATTTTGGAGCAATAAAAGTAGATGATAAAGGACGCGGTGGAGGAGAATGGACTTTTAATGTAGAGAATGTAAAAGATTCGCGAATTAGTTGGGAGGAATTTTCTGTAGCATTTATAGAAGCCCATGATGGCATAAAAACTTTAGTACCTTTGGCATCTGTTATAAACAAGAAAACTACAAACTGGAAGGCTGCTTATAAAAAATATTTATCAAAGGTAAAAGAAGAAGAAACACTAGCAGAGAAGAGTGATAAGAATGATAGAGAAATTAAGCAAAGAGAAATTGAAACTGCGATACCCCAGGAGTATGAAAGTGCGGAAAATGAAACTGAAAAAGTTGAAACTTCACAAAATGTTTTGGAAGAGGTTCAATCTGAAACTCCTGCATCTGAAGAAACTCCTGAGGTATTGACAGATTATTCTGATATCCAACGACCTGAAACTTCTTTTAAGTTTGGGGAAGAAGCAGAGGAAGGATATATAAAGTATTTAAGAGAGTATGTTAACAACATAGTGAGCTTTTTAGAAGAAGTAAAGCCTTTTGAAAAAAATTTTGAAGGTTATAGATGGTGGAAAGTTAAAACGGGTTACAGGGAGGGAAGCTTTGACCATTATCTTGTGGGATTTGTAAATGATGAAAAGGGTGAATTAAAATATATTGTATATGGAATGCCAGGATTTTTTACTCTTGCAGACCAGCCTTTTGGTGGTATGACAGGATTTGTAGTATGGAAGCCAGTTAAGGAAAATTTAAGAGGCGCAAGGGATGAGGGATATTGGATTTTGCATATTGATGCGAAGACAGGACAAATTGCAGTGCCTATAGAACCAACTCCACCGCCTTTGATATAAAAATAAAAGCGTAGTCTCTACGCTTTTATTTTTATACTATTTTACTATGAATTCTTTTAAATCTTCTTCTAATTTTTTCAAGCTTTCTTCATCAGTTGTGTGAGGTATTACTGTAAGGACATTTTCTAAATTAAGACTAAAAAGGCCCATTATTGATTTTGCGTCTATTACATAGCGACCGGAAGTTACGTCTATGTCAAAAGGATATTTTGAAGTTTTTTCTACAAAATTTTTGACACTTTCAATGGAAGTCAATTTAATTTTTATTTCTTTCACGATAATTCCCCCTTTTATGGATTTAACTTTATCGTATATGATTTTTGGACTTTTATCAATTAGCTTTTTTCACAAAAATTTTATGATTATTTTAGTAATTGTTTTCAAAAGTAAAATCCCTCCAATGAGGGATTTCAGACTGTAGACAAACTTTCGTAAAGGAGATATTTTGTATAAGGAGTGACTTGTGACAAAGCGGCAACAAAACTTAACAAGACCGAGGGTGGAGGCAGGGCCGTAGCCACGGATGGCGGAGGCGGGCACCTTAAGGCATGGATGCCGATTGTGCCCGGTACCCTGCCGGAACCTGAAGGTCGAGTTTTAGTTTTGTCGCTTTGGAACATCGGAGCGACGATACAAAATATCTCCTTTTGAATATTTTTTTACTTTGTCAACAAACTGAAATCCCTCCAATGAGGGATTTTACTTAACATTTGAGGCTAAATCAATATCAACAGAAACATTTATATTTTTATCTGTTTTAACACTTATTTGTGTAATTTTACTATCATAAGTAAAACTTTTTATGTCATATGGATAAGTTATAGTTTGTGTCACAATTGCATCAGGAGAAGGGTCTATATATTTTACTTCAACTTCTAATATGGTATCCTTTGATGTTTTTATTATGTGAGCCTTTTGTATATTTACGATATATCCACCTGTTCGCATCATACCACGAGTTGCGATTACATAATATATTCCATTTTCTTCTACTAGTTTAACAGCAGGATTATTTTTAATAGCTTCCACAGCTGATGATACTTTTTCAGGAGGATTTTTAACATCTTTAAGTTCTATAGGAATCACTTCCTCACTTTTATTGTTTAACACTTCCACAAATATTATATTATTTTTGGAATCTAATATTAATCTTATTTGATAGCCGGGATTTAGATAATCTATTCCTACATACTCATTTCCGTTGTAAACTGGCACATTTTTTAATATATTGAAAGTTCTTAGTCCACCATTGACTTTTACGGTTATAGTATTGTTATCTATAGCATAAACAGTAGCAACGACATCACGGCCATTGAGGTTATTTTGTACCTTTTCGTCAAGCCTTTCCAATAAAACAGCCATTTCTACTCTTCTGACTGGATCGTTTGGTTTGAGTTTTTCTCCATCGCCTTTGATGAGGTTCTGTTCTACAGCTACGTACATATAACCTATGGCATCTTTAGGAATATTATTCCAATCTTTGTAGTTCAAAACTTTATTCATATTTTGCTGAGCTTTATCTTCTAATCCTAAAGCGCGAACTAAATATTTTGCTATTTCGTATCTTTTTGCCTTTTCATTTGGATTAAACCTTTTTAACTCGTCATAAGTTAATATGCCCTTTTGGTATGCCAGCGTAATAAAGCCTTTTCCCCAACTAAGTTTTGGGCCTTTGTACTCTTTAGGTAGCTCAGTTATTTTATTAGCCTGTTCTTCATAACCCATCGCCCGTAAAATCATTACTAATGCCTCTAAGTGAGTGACAGGCTTTGAAGGGTTAAATTTTTTATCTCCAACTCCTTTTATAAAACCTTTTGCATACATTTTTTCAATTGCTTTTAGTGCCCATGTAAGTTGTTTAATGTCGTCAAAAGAGTATTTTGGTTGAGGTTTTGCATATGCTGTTGTGAAAAACAACAGTGAAAGGATTATGATTACTGAAACAAAAAGTCGAGATTTGTTTAACACTTATTTTTCCACCTCCTTCATTTTTTCATTATATTCTTCGTCATTTTTGTCATCTTTTGGGGGGTAGTTTTTTATGTCTTTTACATTTTTGTAAGTATCTTCGTTGGTGCCTTTATCTACATTGTCTAACTCCTTATCATCAGAAGCGGGTTTTACCTCATTTTTTTCTTTTTGAGTAGGAACGTTATTATCGCTTTTTGAGCGTGTATTTTTTTGGGTTCCATTATCTTGCTGGTTGTACTTATTATCGCTATTTTCATCTTTTTTGACTTCCTTGCTTTGGCTTTTTACTTCTTCGTCTTTTATATTTTTTATAGTTTGAGTAATTTTTTCTTGAGAGCGGTCTTTTTCATTTGTTTTAAGGATTTTATCTGTAATAAATTTGGATTTAGATGGACCTGGAGAAAGTTGAGGTATAGTTGTAGCTTTTGTTTGTTCGTCTTTTTCTTTTATTTTTGTATAAGCTTGTTTTAGTTCTTTAAAAAATTCAGGGCTATTTAATTTATCTTTTGGTATGTTTATTCCTTCGCTTTTAGCCTTTTCCCAGAGGATAAGCCTGCCAGGAGAAGTTTTTTCTTTTTTAGCTTCTTCTCTTTGTGTTTCATCGGATTTTAAAGTTTCTATTTGAATATTTGTGTTTATTTTTTTAATATTTTTAACAGATTTTTCTATTTGTTCATTTATAAATAGCGAATTTTTAATAGGGACAGTAGTAATTATTACTGTATCATCTTTTTTTAAAAACCCTAATTTTTGCGATTCTTCAACTGTTTGATTTATAAAAGTTGTAATGTCAAGCCCTTTATAAGGAAATTTATCTAAAATTTTTTTGCCATCTTCATTTAGAGGAAGGGCATTTATTATTTTACCATTTTTATCTATTGAAATTTCAATGCTTGGATTTATATCTATATACACATAAGCGTAAACTTCTGCTGATTTAAAATTGATAATAGTAAAGATTAGTGCGAGAAGAATAGAAGCAGCTATTAAAATTTTAGCAGTAGACTTAAAGCCTAAAAAATTCTCGTTAAGTTCGATAGTTTCACCTACATTTACATTTTGCAAATTTTTAAGACATTTAAATTCTCCTTTTTCAGTCATTACATAAGTTTTATTTTTTTCTTTTTGAACCACAACAGCCTTCATATTTTTGCCACCTCACTTTCGGGGCTTATGTATTGTTTTAGAAGAGGTAAATCTTCAGAAATAATTATTACTAATGCTATTATGTATTTCCTATGTTTTTCTATAGTTTTGCGGCTTACTTTTAAAATACTTATTAATTCTTTTATAGGAAGATTCTTTTTGTTTTTTAAATATTCCAGCAATTTCTTGTTTTGACAAATTGTATAAGCAATTTTTGCAGTTATTTTTCTGGTGTCTGAGTGTTTGGGGGATTGTTTAACTAAATCGTCTAAAGTTATATTGTAAAGACTTAGCAAATTTACAAAAGAAATCATTTCCAGTTTTCTGTTTTCTGCCTCATAATCAGAACCTTTTTCTACATATAGTTCTAAAGGAATGGTATTTTGCTGATTTTGCCGCAAAAAATCTATAAGTCGCCTTTTAATGAGCATACTTGAAAAGCTTAAGAATGAACCTTTTGTATTATCAAAACTGTCTATAGCTTCGTTAAAAGCTATAAGTCCTATGCTTAATTCATCACTATTTTTTTCATCTATGTATTTGTTTGTAAATAAAGACAATTGCTTTATGATAAAGGGGGTATATTCCTCAATTAATTTTTCTCTTTCAGAGGGGTCTTTTTTAGCTGCGTATATTCTGTCGTTTATATCCAACTTAACCACCCCACTATATTATTCGCATCGACAAAATTTTTTGAGGGTATTCTATTAATAATAATTATATATTATAATATAAATGTCAACAAAAAAATACCAATGGGAGGTATAGAGTTGCTTACAAAAGAACAAGTATTAAACGCTTTAAGAAAGGTCTATGACCCAGAAATAGGAAGAAGTATAGTTGACCTTGATATGGTGAGAAATATTCAAATAGAAGGGGATAAAGTTACAATTGACATAAACCTTACTGTGAAAGGTTGCCCTCTTCAAGATACTATTAAAAAAGATGCTATCGAAGAAGTATCCAAACTTGAAGGAGTTTCAGAAGTAATAGTAAATTTAGGTAGCATGACAGAAGAAGAACGACAAAATTTAGCAAGAAAGCTTAGCGGTGACAGGAAACCTATATTTGAAAATACGAGAGTAATAGTAGTAGGTAGTGGAAAAGGTGGAGTAGGCAAGTCCACTGTTGCAGTTAATTTAGCTGTAGCCCTTGCTAGATTAGGTTTTAAAGTAGGGCTTTTGGATGCTGATGTGTTGGGATTTAGTGTTCCAAGGCTTTTGGGAATTGTGGATGAAAGACCTTACGCATTGGATGAGCACACTATTTTGCCATTAGAAAGATTCGGGATAAAAGTGATTTCAATGGGTAATTTTACTGACGAAGATACACCTTTAATATGGAGAGGTCCACTTTTGTCAGGAGTTCTTGATCAGTTTTTCAATGATGTATATTGGGGAGAATTAGATTATTTAGTATTGGATTTACCCCCAGGGACAGGAGATATACCTCTTACAGTGATGCAAAAATTGCCTGAGTCAAAATTTGTGCTTGTGACAACTCCACAAGCTTCAGCTTCTCACGTAGCAGGAAGAATTGGTTATATGGCTAAGAAAGTTAATTTAGAAGTTATAGGCATTGTGGAAAACATGTCATATTTTGAATGTCCTAACTGCCACCAAAGATATAATATTTTTGGTGAAGGGGAAACAGAAAAATTAGCGCAAGATTTAGGAACGGAAATACTTGTAAAGATTCCCATAACGGTTAAAGTCAGAGAATTAAGCGATGTAGGTATACCACCTGCTTTTGATGATGGACCTGAGGGACTTCCTTATATTGAGCTGGCGGAAAAAGTTGTGGAGAAAGTAAGGCCTATCAAATAAAAAAGCCTCTTTGTGAGGCGCCAGACTGTAGACAAACCCTTTTTCATAATAAAGGAGGCATTTTGCATTTGTGAGGCGACTTGTTACAAAGCGGCAACTAAACTTAGCGAGACCGAGGAACGGAGGCAGGGCCGAAGCCAAGGAGGGCGGAGGCGGGCACATGAGGCAAGGACGCCGAATGTGCCCGGAACCCTGCCGGAGTCCGAGGGGAAGCTTATGTTTAGTCGCTTTGTAACTCTGGAGCGAACAATGCAAAATGCCTCCTTCAAAGAAAATAACTTTGTCGACAAACTGAAGCCTCTTTGGGAGTATCTTTTATTTTGCAAGTTCGTCTTCAGGAATTGTATCAGTTAAATTTTCAACATATTTTGAGAGGTTTTGTATAACTTCTTCATAAGGCAAACTTTTCTCAAGACGTATAAATTTTAGCCCTTTTTGCTTTGCTTTTCCATAAGAAAGACTGCAAAAAGCTTCAGGCACAGTTATTACTACATCGGTTTTTTGGTCAAGGAGAAAATCCACAATAGCACTTCTTCTACCTTCTTTTAGAAAGTATCCCGGATTATCGTACTTTTCACTATTTTCTTTTTGGGTATCAAAAATAATTATATATGGCCCGTCGGGAAGTTTTTCAATATAACCCTCCTCTGTTGTTGTAGCAGCTATTCTCATACAAATTTGCCTCCTTATTTTTACGTATTTTCTATAAATTAATTATACTCCTTATAGAGAGAAAACAAAATTTTTAATATTGTGCTCGATATATATTCTATGATATAATACAGTATATCGTAGACAAGGAGTGAGGGTTTTGCTAAAGGGGATAAAATGGCAGATTGTTTTGATAACTTTTGTAGTAGTTTTTGGATTTTTATTTGCCGGCTTTCAATTGTATCAAAATAAAATTCTGCCCGATAAGATTTCAAAAGATGTAAGTACGGTTAAATTTGTTAAAATGGCAACAATTTCAACTGATACCAATGGATATACTATAAAAGTTAGATTAGGAGAAGTAGAAAATTTAATGGAAACTTATAAAGAAATAGAAAATAAGGTGAATAAATATCCTGTTAAAATAAATATTTTACTTATTGACAATCCTAATGAGAAGTTGAATAATGTTTATTATAACTGTCAGTTTTCAATTTACGAAGGCATACAAAAAGGCGATTATATGAAGATGTATGATACAATAAAAGAGATTTCAAGTAAAAATAGTGTAATATCTTATGTATATATTGATAAGCAAAATGTCTATTTAGATTTAAGTGATGGTTCTCATTATTTATATAAAATAATACCGCGTGAGGCTTACAAGGGGGAAAGCTAAAATGGTTAAAGAAATTTTATTAGGAGTAGTTATTGCTTTTGGAATATTTGCAGCTTTTCTAGGTATAAATGTTACTCCTTTACTCTTTCTGGCAGGTGCTTTTTTGCTTTTTAACTATGTTATGGAAAATAAAGGGTTAATAGCAGGGAGCAAAAATATTATAAAGCCCGAATCGGAAATATCCTTTGAAGATATTGGAGGACAAAATACTGCTATTTCTGAGTTAAAAGAAGCTTTGGATTTCGTAATAAATAGGGAGAAAATATCTAAGATGGGTATACGGCCTATCAAGGGCATATTACTGACAGGACCTCCTGGAACTGGTAAAACTTTATTAGCTAAAGCAGCTGCAAAATATACAAATTCGAGTTTTATAGCTACTTCAGGTAGTGAATTTATAGAAATGTATGCGGGAGTAGGTGCTCAAAGAGTTAGAAATCTTTTTGAGACGGCAAAAAATCTTGCTAGAAAAGAAGGCAAAAACAGTGCAATAATATTTATTGATGAAATTGACATATTAGGTGCTAAAAGAGGAACTAATGAAAGCCATCATGAATACGACCAAACCCTTAATCAATTGTTAGTGGAAATGGATGGGATTAAAAGTGATGGAGAAATAAATATTTTACTAATTGCTGCAACAAACAGGCCAGATTTATTAGATCCTGCTCTTTTGCGACCTGGCAGATTTGACAGGCAAGTAGTTGTGGATTTACCAGATAAAAGTGGAAGGCTGCAGATTTTAAAAATTCATACAAAGAATAAGCCTTTGGGGAAAGATGTCAATCTCGAAAAAATAGCTGAAGATACTTTTGGTTTTTCTGGAGCTCATTTAGAGAGCCTTTGCAATGAGGCAGCGATTCTTGCTATGCGAGATAATTCAGAAGCTATTTTACAAAAGCATTTTAAAGAGGCTGTAGATAAAGTTATATTGGGAGAAAAAAGTGATAGAAAACCTACAGAAGAAGAGATATTTAGGGTTTCTGTTCATGAATCGGGACATGCGATAATAAGTGAAACAGTAAATCCAGGTTCTGTTGCGACTGTTACAATTGTACCGAGAGGTAGAGCACTTGGATTTGTGAGGCAGACAGACAAAGAAGACATGCTCATTTATACAAAAGAACAGTTGGAAAAAGATATAATGGTGGCTTTAGGTGGTACAGTAGCTGAGCTTTTGGTTTTGGGCAATAGAAGTACTGGTTCTGCTAATGACTTTGAACAGGCAGTTGATATTGCAAAGAAGATGGTATACACTGGATTGTCCGATTTAGGGATAGTAAGTAAAGAAGATGTTCCTAAGGAAAAGGTCAATGAGGAAGTAAATAAAATTATTCAGGTCCAAGAAGGAAAAGTAAAAGAAATTTTAGAGGGAAAACTGGAAGTATTAAAAGCGATTGCAGATATTTTAAGGAAAGAAGAAACTATATCAGGAGAGAAACTAAGAAAACTGATAGGTGAGAAGGAAGTTGCTATAGCTTGATTTGTATAAAAAGCCCTTGAATATTTTTTAACTTTGTCAATAAGCTAAAGCCCTTAAAGGGATCAGACTGTAGACAAACTTTCGAAAAGAAGATATTTTGCAATCGGTGCGACTTGTGACAAAGCGCTACCAAAACTTAGCGAGACCTAGGGTGAAGGCAGGGCCGAAGTCATGGATGGCGGAGGCGGGCACTAAGGCAAGGATGTCGAATGTGCCCGGGATCCTGCCGGAACCCGAAGGTCAAGCTTTAGTTTTGTCGCTTTGGAACATCGGAGCGACGATGCAAAATATCTTCTTCAAAAAATTTTTGATTTTGTCAACAAACTGAGCCCTTAAAGGGTTATTTTTATGACAAAAATAAACCAAATTATGAGAAAAAAACAAGGGTATTATCTATTTTAATAAGCGAAGAGTTAAGTGATAGTTAAGATAAGGGAAAATCCAGTTTGTTAAAATAATAACACAAAAAAATATTATTATTTCATGATAAATATTATCTATTGTTATTGACTTTGCACAGATGAAACCTTATAATTATTGTAGAACGTTTATCAATTAATTAGAATTCTGTATACAATATGTAAGGTGTAGTTAGTTAAATTGTAAGAGAGGTGTTTTTATGCAGTCAAATCTATTACTGCTAAGCGTTTTATTCCCTATTATAGCGGGTATTATCGTTCTTTTTTTGAGACAATCTTCTATTAGAAAAGTTTTCATTGCTACATCTTTAGGTGTAATCGTTTTACTATCTTTAATTATGTTGGTAACCTTAAAAGTACCTGATATTTTTAATTCTCCGGCTTATTACAATGGAATGGATTTGGCTATCAAAATAGGGGATTTTGCTCTTTTGTTTTATGTGCTTTATATTTCTTTTAAAATTAAAGAATGGAGAGCTACTTTTTTTGCGGTATTACAACTTGTTCCTTTGATATACTTTGAGTTTTTTATGTTAAAAGAACATGAAGTCGCAATGTTTTTTGTAGACGAGCTCTCTATCATTATGAATTTAATTATATCGATTGTTGGTTCTTTAATAGCTATTTACGCTTTTGGATATATGGACCATCATGAAGAAGAGAAACATGTATCACCCACAAGACAGCCGAGATTTTTTGCTATTATACTTGTATTCCTTGGTGCAATGAATGGAGTAGTATTTTCAAATAATTTAATGTGGATTTATTTCTTCTGGGAAATAACTACTCTGAGCTCTTTCCTGTTAATAGGTCATGACCAGACTGAAGAGGCTATTAAAAATGCTTCAAGGGCATTGTGGATTAACATGATGGGGGGAGTTGCGCTTTTATTAGGTATAATATTTATCTACACAAACTACAATACTACCTCTTTAGCAGAAGTATTGAGCATAAAAGATGCTACGTATATACTTCTACCCATGTTTTTCATAGCGTTTGCAGCATTTACTAAGTCTGCTCAACTGCCTTTTCAGAGTTGGTTGCTTGGCGCAATGGTGGCTCCTACGCCAGTTTCTGCGCTTTTGCACTCCAGTACAATGGTTAAGGCGGGTATATATATTTTACTGAGATTTTCGCCACTTTTTAGAGGTACATTGTTGAGTGATTTTATAGCAATATATGGTGCGTTTACTTTCGTAGCTACAGCTTTCCTTGCTGTAAGTCAAAGTAATGCCAAAAGGATATTGGCATATTCTACTGTGTCAAATTTAGGGCTTATGATAGCAAGCATTGGACTCAATACTTCAAGTGCTATTGCTGCAGCTATATTGCTTTTGATATTCCATGCTGTGTCTAAAGCTTTGTTATTCTTGTGCGTTGGAACGATAGAACAGCACATTGGGAGCAGAGACATTGAAGATATGAAAGGTTTGATAAATAGGATGCCTGTAACAGCAGCAATAACTTTTATAGGAATTTTGACTCTTATGGCAGCACCTTTCGGAATGCTGGTTTCTAAATGGCTTATAATAGAAGTAGCAGCTAACCAAATTTTGATTTCCATCATATTAGCGATAGGAAGTGCTTTGACTGTACTTTATTATACCAGATGGATAGGAAATCTTTTGTCGGGGACGTATTTTAGCCAACATTCAGAAGAACATGTGAATCCCACAGTTGGCATTTCCCTTTACAGTTTGACAGCTATAGCTATTGCATTAAGTTTTATAGTTTCTATCCTTTATAACATGCTTGTAATGCCTCAGATATTGACTATGAAAATGGATGTTGTACTAAAAGCTGTGAGAGGTTATTTATATACGCCGGCTGGTGGGTTTACTATATATCCAATTTTCATAACTCTTGGCATAGCAATAGTGCTTTCATTGATTTCTATAAGAAAATCTACGAAAGTTGTGGTAAAAACAACTCCTTATACGGCAGGGCTTAATTATATAGAGGATAATGGATATAATGTAAGAAATTATTACCTTACGACTTTTGCAAATGAGGGAACATTGACGAGATATTTTAATTATGTTTCTATTGCTTTAATTGCTGTAATTCTGGGAGGTGCTTTGATATGACTTTGAATGAAGTGGTAATATTTATCGCAGCAATAGTTATAGCTCCATTGATTGGCGGTTTTTTGTCTGGAATTGATAGAAAACTAACAGCCTTTATACAAGGAAGATATGGACCTCCCATCTGGCAACCTTTTTACGATGTAATAAAACTTTTGTACAAGCAAAAACTATTAGTAAATGACTTTCAAGTATTTTCTGCCTATATGTATCTTTTATCAGCGATTCTTTCTGTGGGGCTTTTTGCATTGAAAGCTGACCTTTTGATGATTTTATTCATCATGTCTGTAGGGCTTGTGTTCTATATAGCAGGGGCTCTTTCAACAAAATCACCCTATAGTCAGGTAGGAGCACAAAGAGAGCTTATGCAGATGTTGGCTTACGAGCCCATGCTGATATTTTTTGTTATATCGGTATACAATGTAACAGGGAGTTTTAATTTGGCGCAAATAATGACGCATGGCAGATTGATTTTAGATTTACCTTTGATGTTTTTGTTGCTGGGCTTAGTATTGACAATAAAGCTAAAGAAATCTCCTTTTGATTTATCAGCATCAGAACACGCTCATCAAGAGTTGGTAAGAGGCATTTTGACAGATTATTCAGGGCCTTACCTGGCATTAATTCATATTGCTGACTGGTATGAAATGATTTTAATACTAGCAATGATAGCTATATTATGGTCTCAAAATCTTGTAATAGGTACTCTTATTGCTTTGGCGACATTTTTTATGGATATAGTCATAGATAATATAACGGCAAGAATGACAGTAAAGTGGATGTTAGCTTTTAGTTGGAGTATAAGCATTTTGTTTACAATTATAAATATAGCTTATATTTACTTTAGGAGATGATTGTGATGGGTTTAAAAGAGTTTATTGAAAAATCTTTTAAAAAGTCACCGTGGGTTTTGCATTACAACTGTAGCAGTTGTAATGGTTGTGATATTGAAATCTTAGCTTGTATGACTCCTCTCTATGACATGGAGAGGTTTGGTATGGTAAATGTAGGGAATCCAAAACATGCGGATATTTTAGTGGTGACAGGTACAGTTAATACAAGAAATAAGGAAGTCTTAAAAAATATATACGACCAAATGCCTGACCCTAAAGTTGTGGTAGCAGTAGGAGTTTGTGCCGCAACTGGTGGAGTATTCAGAGAAGCTTATAATGTTATAGGAGGAATTGATAAAGTAATTCCTGTAGATGTCTATGTGCCAGGTTGTCCTGCGAAGCCGGAGGCTATAATAGACGGGCTTTATAAAGCGGCTGAGATTTTAAAAGAAAAATATGAAAAAATGGGGAAAGCTGAAGAGGTGTTAAAATGATTACGACTAAAGAAATAAAATTGGAGGATATCGAAAAAGAAACGAAATATTATTATGAAAATGGGTATAGATTTGTTACTGAAACATGTCTTGAAGAAGAAGGCAAATTTAAAATAATTTATACCTTTGAAAAAGACTATCAAATGGATAGTTTTCATGTTTTTGTATCTCCACAAGAAGAGGTACCCAGCATTTCAAAAGTATATTTTGCTGCACTTCCTGTAGAAAATGAGATACATGAAATGTTTGGAATAAAATTTAAAAATTTAGTACTTGACTTCCAAGGATTGTTATTTTTAGGGGAATACGCTCCTATTTCTCCACAAGCTAGTATAGAAATCATGAGAAGGGATAAAGGTGATAAGAATGAGTGAAAAAAGTACAATACCATTTGGTCCACAACATCCTGTTTTGCCAGAGCCTATACACTTGAAATTGGTCGTTGAGGATGAAAAAGTAGTAGAGGCTTACCCGGCTTTTGGTTTTGTTCATAGAGGGCTTGAGTTGCTTGTTAAGAAAAAGGATTTTAATCAAATGGTATATGTGGTTGACCATATTTGTGGCATCTGCAGTGCTATGCATGGCCAAGCTTATTGCCAGGCAGTAGAGGAATTGATTGGCGTTGATGTACCAGAGAGAGCAAAATATTTAAGGGTTATTTGGGCAGAAATTCACAGGATTCACAGCCATCTTCTCTGGTTTGGCCTTTTGGCAGATGCTTTTGGATTTGAGAATCTTTTTATGTTGTCTTGGAGAATAAGGGAAAAGATAATGGATATACTGGAAGCTACAGCTGGTAACAGAGTGATTATTTCTGTAAACATTGTTGGTGGTGTGAGAAGAGATATTGATAATGAGCAGGCAAAATGGGTACTTAATGAGCTTAAAGAAGTCGAAGAAGGCTTAAAAGAGCTTGATAAAATAGTTAGAAATAATTATACTATTAAACAAAGAACCGTAGGTGTTGGTGTACTTTCTAAAGATGAAGCCTATAAGTTGGGAGCTGTAGGACCTACTCTGAGAGGAAGCGGTGTACCAATCGATATGAGAACGACAGGATATGCTGCTTATAAGGACTTAGATTTTGAACCAATTGTAGAAAAAGATGGAGATACTTATGCGCGAACAATTGTAAGGGTAAAAGAAATGTTTCAGTCAATAGACCTTGTAAGACAAGCAATAAGTAAGCTGCCAGAAGGGGAACTTAATGTAAAAGTAAAGCCTAATTTACCTGCTGGTGAAGTTATCTCAAGAGTCGAACAGCCTAGAGGCGAAGTATTTTACTACATTAAATCCACTGGAGGAAAATACTTAGATAGGCTTAGAATAAGAACGCCTACTTTTGCAAATTTAGCATCTCTTTTGTACATGCTTCCAGGCAGTACTTTAGCAGATGTACCTGTGCTTGTTTTGACAATTGACCCATGTATCAGCTGTACTGAAAGGTAGGTGGTGTAGATGCTGGATATGCTTAAAAATGTAGTAAGTAATCTTACTCATAAACCGGCTACAAGAAAATATCCTTTTGAAAAGAGAGAACCTTTCGAAAGGGCAAGAGGCCATATAGAAAATGATATTGAGAAGTGTATCTTATGTGGTATATGCCAAAGAGTTTGCCCTTCAAATTGTATACAGGTAGATAGAAAAGAAGGGACGTGGAGCTTTGAGCCTTTTGCATGTATAATATGTGGTGCTTGTGTGGATGCTTGCCCTACTAAGTCCCTGACCATGCTAAGAGAATATCGACCTATTTCTAATGACAAATATGTCATATTGCAAAAGAAAGAGGTTAAAAATCCTCCTGAAAAGGATAAGAAGGAAGGAATATAAATTGCATGAGTTGTCTGTGACCCAAAGTCTGGTTGACATGGTGCTGGAAGAAGCAGAAAAGAGAGAGGTTAAAAAAGTTACCAAAGTTACAGTTGTAATAGGGGAACTTACTGGTCTTGAAAGTGAAAGTATAAAGTTTTATTTTGACATATTATCAGAAAATACGGTAGCAGAAGGAGCAGAGCTAACGTTTAAAATTATAAAAGCACAGTTTAAGTGCAGGCAGTGTGGTACCATTTTTGAAAGGTCTAATTTTACTTTTAACTGTCCTGTATGTGGAGGAGTAGGAGTTTTGGTGAACAAAGGGAAAGAATTTTACATTGAAAGTATAGAGGTGGAATAGTATGGAGGAAATTGTAATTATAAGAGATGTACTAGAGGCTAATAATAATGTAGCTCATGAAAACAAAGCCATAAAAGATGAAAAAAACATCTTGATGGTAAACCTAATAGGCTCACCTGGAGCTGGAAAAACAACTTTTATTTTACGGGCAATTGAAAATCTCAAAGTGCCTTGTGCTGTAATTGAGGGGGATGTCACTTCAGACATTGATGCTAGGAAAATGGCTGAAAGAAATATACCTGTTGTGCAGATAAATACAGGAGGGTCTTGTCATTTAAATGCTGGTTCAGTAAACAAAGCGCTTAAGGCTTTATCTTTTGATGATGGTATTGTATTTATTGAGAATGTAGGAAATCTCATATGCCCTTCTGCCTTTGAATTAGGTGAAGACTTTAAATTGGCAATGGCTAATGTTCCAGAAGGTGATGATAAACCTTATAAATATCCAGCACTTTTTACCAAAGCAAAAGCTGTAGTTTTGAATAAAATTGACATGCTTCCCTTTTTTGAATTTGATAAGAAATTCTTCTATGATGGGATAAGGGCTTTAAATCCGGATGCACCAATTTTTGAAGTTTCTGCAAGGACAGGAGAAGGATTTGGTGAGTTTGCAAAATGGTTAGAAGAAGAGTATCACAAATTCAGGCAAGACAAATAAATATTTATGGCATTGTACAGGGCGTTGGTTTTCGCCCTTTTGTCTTTAATATTGCACAAAAATACAATTTAAAGGGAATGGTATATAACAATTCCTCTGGAGTGTATATAGAGGTTGAAGGAGAAAAAGAAAACGTAGAATGTTTCATAAAAGAAATAAAAGAAAATCCTCCTTCTTTAGCTGTTATAGACGAGATAAAAATAAAAGAGTCAGAAGTTAAAAATTATAGAGAATTCAAAATTAGGGAAAGTAAAGAAGATGACGGATTTGTCCCTGTGTCCCCTGATATGGGAGTTTGCGACGATTGTTTAAAGGAAATGAACGACCCAAATGACAGAAGATACAGGTATCCTTTTATAAATTGTACAAATTGTGGGCCAAGGTTTTCTATAATAGAGGATATTCCTTATGACAGACCTAAAACTTCTATGAAAGTATTTCCAATGTGTGAAAAATGTGAACAAGAATACAATAACCCCAATGACAGGAGATTTCACGCGCAACCGATAGCCTGTTTTGACTGTGGTCCTAAGCTTGAATTTGTAGGAGATAATTGTCAGGAAGATGAAATAAAATGTGTTGTAGATTCTCTTAAAAGGGGTAAAATTGTCGCTATTAAAGGTATAGGCGGTTTTCACTTAGCAGTAAATGCTCTTGACGATGAAGCTGTTTCTACTTTGAGAAGTCGAAAAAAGAGATATGGAAAGCCTTTTGCAGTTATGATGAAAGACATAAAGCAGGTAGAGGAGTATTGCATTGTAAGTGAAGAAGAAAAAAAACTTCTTTTAAGTCAGAGAAAGCCGATTGTACTTTTAAAGAAAAAAGGAGAAAAACTTGCAAGAGGTGTTGCTGACGGATTAAATACGTTAGGAGTAATGCTTCCATACGCTCCTATACATTATCTTTTGATGGAAGAGATTGATTTTCCTATTGTAATGACAAGCGGAAATGTCAGTGAAGAACCTCTTTGCAAAGACAATGAAGAAGCTTTAGAAAAATTAAAGGATATAGCTGATGCTTTTCTTTTAAACAATAGAGATATAGTCAATAGAATAGATGATTCAGTAACTTCCTTTAATGGAGGTGCTGAGAGGATTATAAGAAGGGCAAGAGGATATGCCCCTCAGCCAATTTTATTGAAAAAAGATGTCAAAGCAAATGTGCTGGCGGTTGGTGGCTTTTACAAAAATACCTTTTGCATGACTCGCGGTCAATATGCTTTTATAAGCCATCACATAGGAGATTTGGACAATGGAAAGACTTTTGAATATTATAAAGAGCAGATAGAAAGGTATAAAGGACTTTTTAGAGTGACCCCTCAGGTAATAGCTCATGACATGCATAAAGGTTATCTTTCTACTCAGTACGCCTTGTCCTGTGACTTGCCCCGAGTTGAGGTCCAACACCATCATGCTCATATTGCTAGTTGTATGGCAGAGTATAATATTACAGATAAAGTGATAGGGATAGCCTATGATGGCACTGGATATGGTACAGATGGTAATATATGGGGTGCAGAATTTTTGATATGCGATTTAAAGGATTTTTTAAGAGTAGGACATTTGAAATACAAGCCACTTCCAGGTGGAGAGTTGGCGATAAGAAAGATTTACAGGGTAGCTTTAGGTTTTATTTCAGAGGATATAAATTTTTATAAAGATTTTGTGGAAAGATTTGATTCTAAAGAAGTTGATTTAATTTTAAAGCAAATTGAGAAGAAGATTAACACCCCCTATGTGTCTAGTATGGGAAGATTTTTTGATGCAGCGGCTTCTTTGCTAGGGGTAAAAGACCAAGTACTTTTTGAGGGGCAGGGTGCAATGGAGCTGGAGAGTTTAATAATTGAAAATGATGATTTTTATGATTTTGATGTTTATCGCGATGAAGAATATATAATAAATCCAGAAATAATATTACACCAACTCTATGAGGACTATAAAAATGGAATTGACAAAAGAATAATTGCGACAAAATTTCACAACTCCATTGTAGAGTTTACTCACTATTTAGCATTGGAGTTGAGAAAAGAGTTTGGTATAAATAAAGTGGTATTAAGCGGCGGAAGTTTTCAAAACAGGTATTTATTAAAGAAACTACTGGCTAAGCTTACTGCTTCAGGGTTCGAAGTCTATTCTAACAGTAAAGTCCCCTGCAATGATGGAGGAATTTCATTAGGTCAGGCTGTTATTGCGAATAGAAAATTGGAGGGATAAACATGTGCATTGCAGTTCCATCAAAAGTGTTAAAAATTGAAGGAAAAGTTGCAGAAACAGAATTAGGCGGTGTAATAAGAAGAGTATCGATAGAGATGGTGCCAGAGGTTAAAGTGGGAGATTATGTAATGGTTCATGCAGGGCTTGCTATAAGCATTGTGGATAAAGAAGAAGCAGAAATGGAAAGGGAGCTTTGGGAAGAACTTATGGAGGTTTTAAATGATGCAGCAGACAGAAATGATTGAAAAGGCAAAAAGAGCAATTGAAGCTTTAAATCCGGGTGGTCCTTTTAATATCATGGAGGTATGTGGTTCCCATACAATGGCTATCTCAAAATTTGGATTAAGACAGCTTTTGCCTAAAAATATAAGGCTTATATCAGGCCCAGGATGTCCTGTGTGCGTGACAGCGCAGAACGAAATAGATAGTGTAGTAGAACTTGCTAATAGAAATGTTGTAATTGCTACTTTCGGGGACCTTATAAGGGTGCCAGGTAGCAAGTCATCATTGCAGTTAGAGAGAGCAGCAGGCAAAGAGGTAAAAGTGTTTTATTCACCTCTTGATGCTTTAAAATACGCTGAGGGAAATCCGAGCAAAGAGGTAGTTTTTATAGGAATAGGATTTGAAACAACTGTTCCGACTGTTGCTGTTACTATAAAGGAGGCGAAGAAGAAAAATATAAAAAATTACAGTGTATACTGCCTTCATAAGACAATGCCTGAAGCTTTAAGAGCACTTCTTGAAGGAGGTTCAAACGTACAAGGTTTTTTACTTCCAGGACATGTGAGTGCAATAACTGGAAGCAAGATATATGAGTTTATTCCTAAAGAATTTGGAGTTGGTGGTGTAATTTCTGGCTTTGAAGCAATGGATATTTTGATGAGTATTATAATGCTTCTCAAAAATTATAAAAATCCCGCTATTGAAATTCAGTATAAAAGAGTGGTAAGAAAAGAAGGAAATCTTGAAGCACAAAAGATAATTGATGAAATTTTTGAACCTTGTGATAGTACTTGGAGAGGTCTTGGAACGATCAAAGGTTCAGGACTTAGGATAAAAGACAAGTATAAAGACTTTGATGCGGCGGTAAAATTTGATATAAAACCAATTGGAGAAGAAATCGAGATAAAAGGTTGCCGATGTGGAGATGTTTTAAAGGGAAGTATTTATCCTAATGAGTGTCCTCTGTTTGGAAGAGCATGTACACCTGAAAATCCTGTGGGGCCTTGCATGGTCTCTTCAGAAGGTTCTTGCGCAGCTTTTTATAAGTACGGGGCTTAAGAAAGGATGAGAAGTATGGATAAAGTTTTGCTGTCCCATGGTGGCGGCGGAACCATGATGGAAAATTTAATTGAAGAAATTTTTTCAAAGGCTTTTGATAATGAATATATAAAAGGGATGGAAGATGCGGCATTGCTTTTTGGGAACATCACTCTTACCACTGACAGTTTCACAGTAAAGCCTATCTTTTTCCCTGGAGGAGACATAGGAAAACTCGCAGTGTGCGGGACAGTAAATGATGCGTCTATGAGAGGAGCTAAACCTCTATATTTAACCTCAGCCTTTATAATTGAGGAAGGTTATCCAATAGAAGATTTGAAGAGAATAGTAAAATCTATGGCTGAAACAGCGGAAGAAGCAGGTGTGAAAATAGTCGCGGGGGATACTAAAGTTGTAGAAAAAGGCGGAGTCGACGGCGTATTTATAAACACTTCTGGGATAGGCGTTGTGTATGAAAATGTAGATGTATCAATTAAAAATGCAAAACCTGGAGATGTAGTGTTAATTTCTGGAACAATAGGAGACCATGGAATGGCTATTATGAGTGCGAGAGAAGAGTTGCAATTTGACCCACCAATTTTGTCAGACGTATCACCTCTTAACAAGATGATAGAAAAACTTATGACTTTGGAGAAAGCTGTTAAGGTATTGCGGGACCCTACAAGGGGTGGAGTGGCAGAAGTACTTTATGAGATATCAAAAATGAGCGGTGTTGGTATTAAAATATACGAAGATAAGTTGCCTGTAAAAGAGAGTGTAAAATCTGCTTGTGATTTGATGGGATTTGACTTTTTGCACTTAGCAAATGAAGGTAAGTTAATTGCAGTTGTTGACAGGAAATACGCGGAAGAAGCCTTAGAAATCATGAAATCAGATAAATATGGAAAAGATGCTGCTATAATAGGTGAAGTGAATGATTCAAAACTTGTTACAATCAATACAGTTTATGGCACTTCGAGAATTATAGATAGACCCATAGGGGAACTGCTTCCTAGGATATGCTAAACTGCTTGTAGGAGAGGAGATATAAGGTGTATTGAGGCAGAGCCTTTTTAGAGATGGCGAATATTACGACGAGTATATAATGAGCATGTTAAAAAGGAATTTTACGAGAAATATGGAAGGAGATAGACAGGAATTTAAAGTAAGTGGGGAAACTAATTCATAAAATTTTTAATAAATTTTTGATTTAAAAAGAGGAATATTTGTTTTTTTGTAGAATATTAATTATTGTGTGTTAAAAAAAGATTTTTAGGTACAAAAGGTGGCATAAAATGAGTAAAATTTTAGTTTTAGACGATAATAAAGGAATTTGTAGTTTAATAGAAGAAATTTTTACAATGGATGGACATGAAGTAAGAACTTACAGTGATATTAGCTATTTTGACAAAGAGATAGAAAAATTTAGACCTGATGTAGGATTATTTGATTTACACATGGCAAAAGATATGATAAAAATTATTAAAAAAGTTAAGAATATTCATCCAAATATGAGAGGTATTATAATGTCAGCAGATGAGCCACAAGAGCCTTTTGTGGAGTTTCCTTTTATCTCTAAACCTTTTGACATAATAACACTAAAAAATTTAGTTTATGATAGTCTAAAGCAAGAAATGTTTGTATAAGGTACGGTTGTACCTTTTTATATTTTTCTTGAGCTAGCTTTAAACAAATGCTATAATGAAAAAGTAAAGTTACATAATATTAGGTAGTATTTTAAAAATCAGTTATAATAAAGGAGCTGTTGGCAATGTTAGTGACAGGTATAGAGATATTAGAAAAGGCCCATAAAGAAGGATATGCAGTTGGAGCTTTTAACACCAGTAATTTAGAAATTACCCAAGCCATTGTGGAAGCGGCAGAAGAAACTAAATCACCAGTCATAATACAAGTCAGTGAGGGAGGATTGAAATACGCTGGTATTGAGACGATTTCTGCGATCGTCAGGACAATGGCTGAAAAGGCGTCAGTTCCAATTGCTCTTCATCTTGACCATGGTACAGATTTCAATACAGTCATGAAATGCTTGAGAAATGGTTGGACTTCTGTAATGATGGATGCCTCTAAATTGCCCCTCGAAGAAAATATAAAAGTGACGAAAACTGTAGTGCAAATTGCTCACGGAATGGGGGTTTCTGTTGAAGCTGAAATCGGGAAAATTGGTGGTACAGAGGATAATATCACAGTAGATGAAAGAGAAGCGGCCATGACAGACCCACAAGAAGCTTTAAAATTTGCAAAAGAAACAGGAGTAGATTATTTAGCTATAGCTATCGGGACAGCTCATGGACCTTACAAAGGAGAACCTAAGCTTGACTTTGATAGACTTAAAAAGATAAAAGAAATGCTCAATATTCCTTTAGTTTTACATGGAGCTTCAGGAGTCCCTGAAGAGGCTATAAAAAAAGCAGTGAGTCTGGGCATAAATAAGATAAATATAGATACGGATATAAGACAGGCATTTGCACGAAGACTAAGAGATTTATTAGAAAAAGATAGTGAAGTATACGACCCAAGAAAAATTTTAGGTCCTTGTAGAGATGCGATGAAAGAAGTAATTAAACAAAAGATGATTTTATTTGGAGCAGCAGGAAAAGCATAATTTAAAGCGGGGTTTACCCGCTTTTTATACTTTATGTTTATGTATAAATTTCCTACAAATTGTTAATTATAAATTTTGGGACTGAAAATAACTACTTGACATTCCAAAAAAATATAAATAAAATAGAATAAGATTATACGTATTCATTTCTTCAGCATTTTCTTTTTGTGTTTTTAATAAGTATCCTTTGCGCGAAGTGTGTTGTGCAGAAATTCTCATTTTTATCTTCAGATAAGTTCCCTCTTATACTTTTTAAAAATGAGGTAATGAGGACTTAGTTTGTTAAAATTCTACTTTTGGGAGGTGTACATTTGCATTTTGATATTGGTACTTTGGAAAATTTAAGTTTGATGGAACTGAGGGAAATTGCAAAAGAGTTAGGTATTAAAAGTATTACGAGATACAGAAAACAAGAGTTGAGAGAAAAAATTTTGGAAAAAGCTAGTCAGCTAAATGGAGAAAATTTAATTCAAGAGGATAACAAAAAAGAAGAAGGTTTAAATGAAGGGCAAACAGAAGGATTACAAGAAAGTGCGATAGATAAAAGTACAGATGATACTTCAAATACTAATTCTGACATATCGAAAAATGGTTATGCAAAGTCTATTGCTACTGAAAATAGCGCAAATGGCTTACAAGCTCAATCAACTTCTTCAAAAGCGAACTTGCCAATTGCTAAAGAACTTTCTGATCCGTTGAAAGAACTTATACAGACACAAGGAGATGTAGTGGCAGAAGGCATTCTTGATATTTTGCCAGATGGTTACGGATTTTTAAGAGTAGAAAATTTTGTTCAAGGGCCCAAAGATATATATATTTCTCAATCGCAAATAAGACGCTTTGGCTTAAAAGTTGGCGACAAAGTAAGGGGTATTACAAGGATTCCTAGAGAAGGGGAAAAATATTCTGCAATTCTGTATGTGGAATCTATAAATGGTGAAGATCCTGAAAATGCTAAAAAAAGAATTCCCTTTGATGAATTAACTCCTATTTTTCCCAATGAAAAATTGAAGTTAGAGACTTCACCTACGGAATTTTCTATGAGATTGGTAGATATCATTGCTCCTATAGGTAAAGGGCAAAGGGGCATGATTGTTGCACCGCCAAAAGCAGGAAAAACCACTTTACTTAAGCAAATTGCCAATAGCATTTCACAAAACCATCCAGAAGTTATTCTCATTGTGCTTTTAATTGATGAACGACCTGAAGAAGTAACTGACATGAAACGTTCTATAAGAGGAGAAGTAGTATATTCTACTTTTGATGAACTACCAGAACACCATACTAAAGTGGCTGAAATGGTATTAGAGTACGCTAAAAGACTTGTGGAGTATAAAAAGGATGTGGTGATTCTTTTAGATAGTATTACAAGGTTGGCAAGAGCTTATAACCTTATTACACCTCCTTCAGGAAGAACTCTTTCTGGTGGCATTGACCCTTCTGCATTACATCCTCCGAAAAGATTTTTTGGAGCAGCTAGGAATATAGAAGAGGGTGGAAGTTTAACTATCCTTGCTACTGCTTTGATTGAAACGGGAAGCCGTATGGATGAAGTTATATTTGAAGAATTTAAGGGAACGGGCAATATGGAACTTCATCTTGATAGAAAATTACAAGAAAGAAGGATATTCCCTGCTATTGATATATACAAATCGGGTACAAGAAAAGAAGAATTGCTGCTTACAAAAGAAGAATTGGAGGCCATGTGGATATTAAGGAAAGCTATGTCAAATTTACCGCCTGCAGAGGTTACAGAGATGTTAATTGAAAAATTAATACGAACTAAATCTAATGCGGAGTTTATAAATATGATAAGGGCACAATTATATAAATCTTGATATTGTGTATAACTTGTGTTATAATTTCTCCGTATGAGTTTTGGTTGAAAGAGGTGAAAGCTGTGAAACCGAATATACATCCTACCTATTATCATGATGCGGTTGTAAGGTGTGCATGTGGAAATACTTTTATAACAGGTTCTACAAAGAAAGAAATTAGAGTAGAAATATGCTCCAAATGCCATCCTTTCTTTACAGGCCAGCAGAAGATTGTAGATACAGGTGGAAGAGTCGAGAGATTTAGAAAGAGATTTAATTTAGAAGAAAAATAATTTGGGGGTTAGAGTGGTGAAGACTCTAACCTTTTGTTTTTAATTTGTCATTAAGAAAGGTGGTTTTCCATGATATACGGTTCTTTGGATCATGGCTTTATAGAGGTTATAGTTGGTCCTATGTTTAGCGGTAAAAGTGAAGAACTAATAAGAAGGATTAAAAGGGCACAGATTGCCAAACAAAAAGTACAAGTCTTTAAACCGGCTATTGACGATAGATATTCTATTGACAAAGTGGTATCTCACAATGGCACTAATATAAATGCTATTAGTATAGTAAAGGCTTCTGAAATAATTGAGCTTTTAGAAGAAGACACAGAGGTTATCGCAATTGATGAAATTCAGTTTTTTGACCATTCGATTGTGGATGTTGTAAGAGAAATTGCAGATCTAGGCAAAAGAGTCATTTGTGCTGGCTTAGATATGGACTTTAGGGGAGAACCTTTTGGCCCTACTCCTGATATAATGGCAATTGCGGAGTCTGTAGATAAACTGACGGCTATATGTGTGAAATGTGGCAATCCTGCTACTCGCACTCAAAGGCTTATCAATGGGAAACCTGCAAAATACGATGACCCAATCATTTTAGTAGGGGCCCAAGAAACCTATGAAGCAAGGTGCCGAAAATGCCATGAAGTTCCTCGTACATAGAAAAGAGGTGTAAAGATGAAGAAAACCGATATAGGTGGTCAAGCAGTAATTGAAGGAGTTATGATGAGAGGACACAATAGTGTAGCGACAGCTGTGCGTAAAGGAGATGAAATAATTATAAAGAAAGAGTATGTAAAACCCTTGACTAAAAGGAATAAATTTTTTTCATTGCCTTTTATAAGAGGTACTTTTGCTCTTTTTGATTCTCTTATCATAGGTATAAAAAGCCTTACTTATTCTGCAGAACTTTTTGAAGAAGAAGACGAAGAAAATATTTCAAAATTTGATTCATTTTTACAAAAAATTTTTGGAGATAAGTTAGATGATGTTTTGATGTATTTTTCTGTCGCAATATCTTTAATTTTATCGATTATCATATTTTTTATTGGGCCGACATATGTAGCCGATTATATCAAATTATTTACAAAAAATACTGTAGTTATAAATTTTGTCGAAGGATTGTTAAGAGTTGCTATTTTTATTTTGTATCTTGTATTAATATCACAGATGAAAGATATAAGAAGAATATTCGAATATCATGGGGCAGAGCATAAAGCTATTCATTGCCTTGAGCATGAAGAGGATTTGACAGTGGAAAATGCTCGCAAATATACTACTTTACATCCTCGATGTGGGACAAATTTCCTCTTCATAGTCATGATTGTCTCTATAATAGTTTTTTCTTTTTTAAAATGGCCTACTCTTTATATAAGGATACTTAGTAGAATTCTTTTGCTTCCCGTAGTTGCTGGTATATCTTATGAAATAATAAAATTAGCAGGGCGAAGTGACAATAAAATAATAACGATTTTTGTATATCCTGGTTTGCTATTACAAAAGCTTACCACAAAGGAACCTGATGACAGTCAATTAGAAGTTGCTATTGCATCACTAAAAAGTGTTTTGGAAGACGAGGGAGGACAGGAGTTTGAAAGTATATGAGGTTATAAATTTGGGAGCAAAAGAACTTCAAGGCATTGGCGAAAATCCTAAACTTGAAGCGGAACTGCTCCTTGCTTACTGTTTAGGGGTAGATAGGATAAATCTAATAATTAAAAGAGAAGATGAAGTGGAGGAAGGGGAATTAGCAAAGTTTTTAGGACTTTTAAATATGAGAAAATCTCACATTCCTTATCAGTACCTTGTAAAAAAGCAGCATTTTATGGGACTAGAGTTTTTTGTAGATGAGAACGTGTTAATTCCTAGGCCAGAGACAGAGATTCTTGTAGAAGAAGTGTTAAAAAGGGTGGAAAGAGGAAATGTAATTTTGGATATAGGTACTGGTAGCGGTGCTATAGCTGTAAGCATATCTAAATATTTTGCAGATTGTACTGTGTACGCAGTTGACATCAGCAAAAAAGCTATTGAAGTTGCAAAGTACAATGCTGAAAAGCAAGGAGTTTTAGATAGGATATTCTTTATAGAAAGTGACCTCTTTCGTAATCTTCCGCCAAATTTAAAGTTTGACTTTATTGTGTCAAACCCTCCCTACATTAAAAGAAATGAAATTGAGCTACTGCAGGAAGAAGTGAAAAAAGAGCCTATTGTCGCGTTAGATGGAGGAGAAGACGGACTTTTCTTCTACAGAAAAATTATAAAAGAAGCTCCTTTTTATATGAAATCAGGCGGGAAAATTGGATTTGAAATAGGATATGGCCAAAAAGGAGAAATAACTAATTTTTTAGAAAAAGGTGGATTTAAGGATATAGAAATAATTAAAGATTTGGCGGGTATTGACAGAGTGATAATAGCGAAGTATAAGTTATAGTTTTCACAACAGATAATATGTGGTATAATCAATCTTTGAGGTGAGATAATGATTGATAAATTGCAAGCAATAGAAGATAGATACGTAGAATTAAGCCAAAAAATAAGTGACCCTAATATTATTTCAAATGTAAATGAATGGAGAAAGTATGTAAAAGAGCATGCGGCTATTGAAGATATTGTGCTAAAATACAGAGAATACAAAAAAGTTTTGGAAGATATAGAGGCTACAAAAGAGTTGTTGTCTTCAAATGATGAAGAGCTTAAAGAGATGGCAGAGGAAGAACTTTCTCAATTAGAAGAAAAAAAAGAAAAATTATTAGAGGAGATAAAAATTCTTTTAATACCAAAAGACCCAAATGATGAGAAAAACGTCATAATGGAGATTAGGGCAGGAGCAGGAGGAGAAGAGGCAGCTCTTTTTGCCCATGACCTTTTTAGAATGTATTCCATGTATGCAGAGAAAAAAGGTTGGAAAGTAGAAATAATGAGCTCCAATGAAACAGATATAGGAGGATTTAAAGAAGTAATTTTAAATATTTCTGGGAAAGGAGCTTACAGCAGGTTAAAATACGAAAGTGGCGTTCATAGGGTTCAAAGGGTTCCAACCACTGAAGCTGGAGGAAGAATACACACTTCTACCGCTACGGTGGCAGTTTTGCCTGAAGTCGAGGAAGTTGATATAGAGATAAATCCAAATGATATAAAGATAGATGTATTTAGGTCAGGGGGTCATGGAGGACAGAGTGTAAATACGACTGATTCCGCAGTCAGAGTTACCCATATTCCAACAGGAATTGTCGTAACTTGCCAAGATGAAAGGTCACAGATTCAAAATAGAGAAAGAGCTCTTAAAATTTTGCGAGCAAAGCTTTATGAAATGGCTCTAGAAGAACAACAAAGAGAAATTGCTGAGACACGGAAATCCCAAGTAGGTACTGGGGAAAGAAGCGAGAGGATAAGAACTTACAATTTTCCACAAGGTAGAGTCACTGACCACAGAATAGGTTTAACTTTATATAGATTACAGGAAGTTCTTAATGGGGACTTGGATGAAATTATAGAGGCTTTAATTTTAAATGACCAGGCGGAAAAACTCAAGAATATGAATCTAAATTAAAGGAACAGGGAAACCTGTTCCAGTTTGTTGACAAAGTAAAAAATATTCAAAAGGAGATATTTTGTATCGTCGCTCCGATGTTCCAAAGCGACAAAACTAAAACTCGACCTTCAGGTTCCGGCAGGGTACCCTGTCAGGTGGCCTCCATGCCTTAAGGTGCCCGCCTCCGCCTTCCTTGGCTTCAGCCCTGCCTCCACCCTCGGTCTTGTTAAGTTTTGTTGCCGCTTTGTCACAAGTCACTCCTTATACAAAATATCTCCTTTGCGAAAGTTTGTCTACAGTCTGGAACAGGGAAACCTGTTCTTTTTTATTCCTTAAAGGGATATGAAGTGTGTATTATCAAAAAATATAGGTATAATTAAAATTTTTGTGCTTGACTAAATAATCGTTATAAATTATAATTATAAAAAAACACTTTATTAAGTTAAACTAAGAAATAGCAGTATGTGACAAAATACATACAATTTAATATTGCCCCCCAGCTGTCCTCTATAGAGGACGCTTTATTCGCTCGATGGTCCTCCTACCTTCGAGCGAATTTTTTTGTGCTAAGCATAACTTCAATAATGATTTAATACATTTGAAGTAGATTTAAAAATTAAGGGGATGTTTTTATGTATGTCTTCAATGCGATGATAATAGGCTCTTTGGTCGGAATAATCGGTACGGGAATGGGAGGAGCTGCGACTTATTTTTTAAAAAAACCTTCTAATAGATTTTTTAGTGGAATTATGGGCACTGCTGCAGGTTTAATGCTTTCTATTGTTGTTTTTGACCTTTTGCCTCACGCTTTTGATATAGCAGGTCTTACATTGGGGACAGTTGGGATATTAATAGGAGCTCTTTTGATTTCTTTTTTTGACATGATGATAGAAAATATGGATATTACTGGAGGATTCATAAAAGAAGGTGTATTATTAGGAATTGCAATTGCTTTACATAATTTTCCTGAAGGACTTGCGGTGGGCTCTGGCTTTATGGTATCTCAGTCATTAGGTATTAACATCGCGTTGGTTATTGCTTTGCACGATTTTCCTGAGGGTTTAGCAATGGCAACGCCATTTTCTGCAGGCGGCATACCTCCTTACAAAAATGTAATATACACCGTATTAGCTGGGATTCCTACAGGAATAGGGGCTTTAATTGGAGTTTTGACGGGTGGTATATCCCCTTATTTTATTGGATTAAATTTGGGTATAGCAGGAGGAGCAATGCTTTATGTAACCTGTGGCGATGTAATTCCTGAGGCCAGAAATATTTACAAAGGGAAAATTTCTATTTTGGGGATGATATTAGGTTTTATAGGTGGTATAATAATAACAAAGTATTTGTAAGTTTTGTTTATGCAAGGAGTGCCTTAAATGACAAAAATAGTACGCATTAATAAAAATAATCCAGAAATTGATCTTATTGATTTTGCAGCAAAAGTGATAAAAGGAGGAGGACTTGTAGCTTTTCCTACAGAGACAGTTTATGGAATTGGAGCTAATTCTTTTAATGAAGAGGCTGTAAAAAAGATATTCATAGCAAAGGGAAGGCCTCAAGATAACCCTCTTATTGTTCATATCGCAGAACTAGAGCAGATTTATGACCTTGTGGAAGAAGTACCTCAAAAGGCTAAAACTCTTATGAAGAGATTTTGGCCAGGCCCTTTAACACTTATTTTTAAAAAATCAGAAAAAGTACCCTATGTTAATACGGCTGGCATGGATACTGTAGCTATAAGGATGCCTTCAAATCCGATTGCTCATCTTTTAATCAAAAGGGCAGAAGTACCTATATCTGCTCCCAGCGCTAATGTTTCAGGTAAGCCTAGTCCTACTGATGCTTCTCACGTTATTGAAGATTTGTATGGAAAAGTAGATGTAATAATAGATGGAGGAAAATGTGATGTTGGCGTAGAATCTACTGTTTTGGATTTGACAGAAAAGGTGCCGGTCATTTTAAGACCGGGAGCAGTTACTTTGGAGATGCTTAAAGAAGTGATAGGAAATGTTGAAATGGATCCTTCACTTTTAAAAAAGCCAAAGGAAGATTTAAAGCCTAAGTCTCCTGGCATGAAGTACAAGCATTATTCTCCTAACGCGGAGGTTTATATAGTAAAAGGAGACCTTGAGAAAGTTGTAAAAAAAATTCAAGAATTGACAGAAGAACAATTGAAATATGGTAAAAAAGTTGGTATAATGGCAACGGTACAAACTTCGACACAATATGAAAAAGGAGAAATTATTGTCGTAGGGGATAGAAATAGACCAGAGACGATAGCGAAGAATCTTTTTGCAGTCTTACGACAATTTGACAAAAAGGGAGTAGATGTCATTTTTGCTGAAAATTTTGAATATGACAATATTGGACTTGCTATTATGAACAGATTGGAAAAAGCTGCCGGTTATAAAGAAATAAGTGCTGAAGGAGAATTGCCATGAAAGTATTATTTGTGTGCACTGGGAATACTTGTAGAAGCCCTATGGCAGAGGGACTTTTTAATGACAAAGCGAAAGCCTTAAATAAGGACTTTGAAGCAAAATCTGCAGGAGTTTTTGCGTCGGAAGGTTTTCCTGCCTCACAAGAAGCGATAGAAGTATTAAGACAAGATTACAGTATAGATATTTCAAACCATAGGTCAAAAAATTTAAGACGTCAAGATTTAGAAGAAGCGGATTTAATTTTAACTATGTCAAATTCTCATAAACAGAGTATACTTTTTAAGTACCCAGAATATTCCAATAAAGTTTTTACTATAAGAGAATTTGTAGGGCTAGAGGGAGAGGTTGAGGACCCTTATGGTATGCCGATAGAAGTGTATAGACAAACGGCTCGCGAATTAGACAATTTAATTTCAAAGATTATAACCAAAATTTCAGAAGAAAGGATGGTAAAAACGATGATTGCATTAGGAGCTGACCATGGTGGCTACGAACTTAAAGAAGCTATAAAAAAATATTTAGATGAAAGAGGAATAGCCTATAAAGATTTTGGAACTTTTAGTACTGAATCTGTTGATTATCCAGATTATGCCCTCAAAGTAGCGGAGGCTGTTGCATCTCATGAGTGCAGTGAGGGAATTTTAGTCTGTGGGACAGGCATTGGTATGTCGATAGCAGCAAATAAAGTACCAGGAATTAGAGCTGCTCATGCAGAAGATGTTTTTTCAGCAAAAGCCGCTAAGGAACACAACAATGCTAATATTTTGTGCTTGGGAGGACGCATTACAGGACCAGGACTTGCTGTGATGATGGTGGAAGAATGGTTAAATGCAACTTTCCAAGGAGGACGTCATCAGAAAAGGATTGATAAAATAGCGGAAATTGAGAAAAAGTATAGCAAATGATTTAATTTTTAATAGGAAAGAAATTTTTAAACTTACAGGAGGTAGAAAATGTATAAAAATGTATTTGTCATTGACCATCCGCTTATTCAGCATAAAATAAGCCTAATACGTGATGAAAATACAGGTTCTAAAGAATTTAGAGAATTAGTAGAAGAAATTGCTATGCTTATGGCATATGAGGTAACAAGAGATTTGCCTCTTGAAGAGATAGAGGTAAAAACTCCAGTGGCAGTGGCAAAGACAAAAGTGATTGCAGGGAAAAAATTAGGAATAATCCCTATATTAAGGGCAGGACTTGGCATGGTGGATGGAATGTTAAAACTCATTCCAGCTGCTAAAGTAGGACATATAGGAATTTACAGGAACCCTGAAACTTTAAAACCTGTAGAATATTACTGTAAACTGCCTTCCGACATAGCAGAAAGAGACCTCATTGTGGTAGATCCAATGCTTGCAACAGGAGGTTCTGCTTGTGCTGCTATACATTATCTCAAAGAAAGAGGCGCACAAAATATAAAATTGGTGAATTTAATAGCTGCTCCAGAAGGGATTGAGGCAGTTCACAGAGACCATCCAGAGGTTCCAATTTACGTAGCCAGCATAGACCAAGGTTTAAATGAACATGGTTATATCGTACCGGGTTTGGGAGATGCAGGAGATAGACTTTTCGGCACAAAGTGATAGCGAGGGATGTGCAAATGAGACCCTCATGGGATGAATATTTTATGCAAATTGTAGATGTTGTAAAAACTCGCTCTACTTGTCTTAGAAGACAAGTAGGGGCTATTTTGGTGGTGGACAAACACATAATTTCAACAGGATATAATGGTCCTCCTACAGGGCTTGCCCATTGTGAAGAGACAGGCTGTTTGAGGGAGCAATTAGGAATACCGTCGGGAGAAAGGCCAGAACTTTGCAGAGGAGTACATGCAGAGCAAAATGCGATTATACAAGCAGCGTTACATGGGGTAAGTACTAAAGGAGCTACTCTCTATGTGAGTGCTAGTCCTTGCGTCATATGCGCTAAAATGCTAATCAATGCAGGAATCAAGCGGATTGTATATGAAGAGGAGTATCCCGATGAATTAGCTTTTAAACTTTTAAAGGAAGCGAATGTTGACTTAGTAAAAATTGAGAGATAAAATACTATTGATATAAATCAAAAGAATATATAGTGAACTCCAAAGGAGTGTTAAAAAATGAAGGTATACCTTCTATCTTTTATGGTAGCTTTTATAGTGTCACTTATTGCTACTCCAATAGCGAAAAAATTGGCTTTTGCGATTGGAGCTATTGATATACCTAATGATGAAAGACGCATACATACAAAACCTGTTCCTAGATTAGGCGGATTGGCTATATTTTTTGGCACTATAATGAGCATGTTGCTATTTTTGTCTAAAACCCATGAAACCATTGGTATAGTGGCAGGGGCAACCATAATTGTAGTATTGGGATTGTTTGACGATAAGTACAGTCTCAGTGCAAAAGTTAAACTTTTAGGACAATTGGGAGCAGCCGTAGTGCTAATAATAAGTGGAGTGAGAATAGATTGGCTATCTAATCCTTTTGGAGATGGAATGATATATCTAAAAAGCTGGGTGGCTATTCCTCTTACGCTCTTTTGGGTAGTAGGTATTACGAATACTATGAATCTCATCGACGGTCTTGATGGACTGGCAGCAGGGATAGCAGTCATATCATCAGGTTCTCTATTTATAGTTTCGCTTTTAAATGGCAGATTTGCAACTGCTGTTATTTCAATCGCTATTGCGGGTGCTGCTTTAGGCTTTTTGCCTTACAATTTTAATCCTGCAAAAATTTTTATGGGAGATACAGGGTCTATGTTTTTAGGATTTGTGCTGGCGGCTATATCAATACAGGGAGCGGTAAAATCAGCAGCGGCAATTGCTATAGCGGTGCCAATCCTTGCGTTAGGTGTTCCTATATTTGATACCACGTTTGCGATTGTAAGAAGACTAAAAAACGGTAAGCCAATTATGGAGGCAGATAAAGGACATTTGCACCACAGGCTTTTAGAAAAAGGCCTTACACAAAGACAGGTCGTGCTTATAATGTACGGCGTAAGTTTATTGCTGGGAATAAGTGCCATATTAATATCTTCCAGTAATGAAACAAAAGGTTTAATTATTTTTCTAATATCAATTTTGTTTGTAATGTGGGGTGCAGATAGACTTGGACTTTTAGAAAGACAAAAAAAAGGTACACAGGTCCGTTGACCATATATTAAGGAGTGTAAAATTATGGCATTAAAAATCGTATCTGTTTTTGGGACAAGACCCGAAGCTATTAAAATGGCACCTCTTATTAAAGCTTTGGAAAGAGAAAAGGATTTTGAATCAAAAGTTTGTGTTACAGCCCAGCACCGAGAAATGCTCGATCAGGTGCTGAGGCTTTTTAATATTACTCCCAATTATGATTTAAACATCATGAAAGAAAAACAAACATTATCTGAAATTACTAATTCTGCTCTTATAGGGCTTGAAAGAGTCTTTAATAGCGAAAAACCGGACCTTGTACTTGTACACGGCGATACTACAACAACCTTTGTTGCTGCATTAGCAGCTTTTTATCACAAAATTAAGGTGGGACATGTAGAAGCAGGGCTGAGGTCTTTTAACAAATGGTTTCCATATCCCGAAGAGATAAACAGAAAACTTACTGGGGTTTTGACAGACTTACACTTTGCTCCTACAACTACAGCAAAATCTAATCTTTTAAAAGAAGGAGTAAGTGAAGAAAGTATTTTTGTTACCGGTAATACTGTCATAGATGCAATGGTATATACTGTAAATAGAGATTATATTTTTAGGGATGAACGGCTCAACCAAATTGATTACAATAATAAAAAAGTCATTGTTGTTACAGCCCATAGAAGGGAAAATTGGGGTAAACCCCTTGAAAATATATGCAATGCTCTCAAAAGAATTGCTCAAAATTACAAGGATGTTTATATAGTATATCCTGTGCATAAAAATCCTGTAGTGAGAGAGATTGTATTTAGCACGTTAGGGAGACTTAGCAATGTGCTTCTTTTGGACCCACTTGATACAGATGAAATGCACAATCTCATGGCAAAATGCTATATGGTAATGACTGATTCGGGGGGCTTACAGGAAGAAGTACCTTCTCTGGGCAAACCTGTGCTTGTTTTGAGAGATGTTACAGAAAGACCGGAGGCTGTTGAAGCAGGGACAGTAAAAGTAATTGGAACAGAACAGGAAGTTGTATATAATGAAGGAGCATTGCTTCTTGAAAATAGGGAAGAATATGATAAAATGGCTAATGCGGTAAATCCCTATGGTGATGGTAAAGCCTCTTTGAGAATAATTCAGGCGATAAAATATGCGTTCAAGTTGAGTGACACAAAGCCAGAGGAATATAAAAGCGGGGAGTAAACCCCACTTTCAGATTGTAGACAAACTTTCGAAAATAGGATATTTTGCATAAGGAACGACTTGTGACAAAGCGGCAACAAAACTTAACAAGACCGAGGGTGGAGGCAGGGCCGAAGCCATGGATGGCGGAGGCGGGCACTAAGACAAGGATGTCGAATGTGCCCGGTACCCTGCCGGAACCCGAAGGTTGAGTTTAGTTTTGTCGCTTTGGAACTTCGGAGTGACGATGCAAAATATCCTATTTAAAAAATTTTTGACTTTGTCAACAAACTGAAAGCGGGGAGTAAACCCCGCTTTTATGGATTTATTTTATTTATTAGCTTCTGCTTTGGTTTGACTTTTAGCGATTAGGTACCACAGATAACCAATTACTATTGCTCCGATGAATCCACCTATTACGTTGTAATCAGCGACTATCCAACCCCATTTGCCAAGATAAGCGCCGCCAAGCCATGCTCCTATTAGATGTGCAACTAGTGCTGCCCAGTATGTTCCGTAGATTTTATTTAGCTTTTCGCCGTAAGATTCTCCTGCTTTGGAATTGAACAAAGGATGAAATACAAGACTAGATATAAGTCCTACTACAATAAGTGTTACCCAGAACATATACTACACCTCCTTTTTGAAAGATTTTTCCTTCCACTTATAATTTTACTTTATAAAAATTATAAAACAAATTTGATTTTTGACCTTATTTGACTAAAAAAGTTCACCAGGAAAATTTATCTACACATATCTGACCTTTTCTGACTTATTCTCTTTTTATCTAATTATTTCTAATAGATGTCCGTTTTTCCTATTATGTCAATAATGAAATTTTTTAGATTGATGAATAAATCTTATTATTTCCGTTAATAATTAAAAATAGAAGGGCGGTAAAAATCGGCGGATCCATTCTCCCCCTTGTGGATTTGCTGATATTTTACCGCCTTTTCTCTTTAAGAAAGTATATATGGAGGTATGAGGTATGGTTAAGAGGATAATTTTAGGAATAATAATTTTTACAGTTTTATTTTCATTGAGTGTCCAAAGGCAGGCTTTTCTTTCTTTTGATGATAATATAGAACTTGTAAAGATGACTTTCTTAAATACGGGTGCAAAATATGAATATGCAAATATAAACGCATGGGCAAAGATTAACAATGATTTTACACCTTTTTACAAAATAAATGAATATGTCGAAATAGCCATAAAAAACATGAATATCAATAGGCAAAAAACCAAAATATCTCGCATTGAAGAAAACAATTTTAGACAAGTGGAAGTGGAATATACGGAAAACACTAGACATATAAACATAGCAGTTCAAAGTTTAAAAAATGGTTCAAAGAGCGAAACTTATATGTTAATAGACGAATATCTTATTAACGGTTATGACAATGCTTTAAAAGAGAAGGCACTTATAAATAATTCTTTTAAAACATTAAAGCTAAAACCTAAGGTAACAGTATGTTTTGTCGGAACTTTTAAAGGTAAGTTGAATAAAGAAAAAAATAGTAGTATAGTTAAATTGGTACTTGACAAATTACATGCACAAAAAGTAGAAGGAATGGAAGATGAAAACATAATAAGTGTTTCTGCTTATTCGAGCAAATTAAAAGAATATATTAAATTAGGAAGTGAAAAAATAAATTTAAACGTAGCAATAAGATATAGTTCTTTTGATGATAAGACTTATTTGTGGGTTGCAACACCTATTATAGCTATAGAATATTAAAAGAGGGTGATAAAAACGAAGTTTATTGTTGAAAAAAGTCCCCCCCTTAAAGGAAGTGTAAAAATAAGTGGAGCTAAAAATTCTGTATTACCTATAATTGCCGCTTCTTTATTATCATCAGGAGAAATAGTGCTAGATGACATACCTACTTTAGAAGATGTTAATGTCATGATAGAGTTAATTAAGCATTTTGGTGCTATATGTGACTTTGAGAATGAGAAATTAAAAGTAAAAGTAGATATTAAAGATATAGAGGCCCCCTATGATTTGGTCAAAAAAATGAGAGCATCGTTTTTGGTGATGGGACCTATACTTGCTAGGCTTGGGCATGCTAAAATTTCTATGCCAGGTGGGTGTGCTATTGGTTCTCGCCCAATAGATTTGCATTTGAAAGGATTTCAAACTTTGGGAGCAGATATTACTATAGGACATGGTTATGTAGAAGCACGAGCTAAAAAATTGACAGGCAAAAAAATTTATTTAGATTTTCCAAGTGTTGGAGCTACAGAAAACATCATGATGGCGGCAGTTTTTGCAGAAGGAGTTACTATAATAGAAAATGCTGCAGAAGAGCCAGAAATTGTTGACCTTGCCAATTTTCTCAACAAGATGGGAGCGAATATTAAGGGTGCTGGTACAGATACAATAAGAATTGAAGGAGTGAAAGAGCTAAAAGGGGCTGAGCATACTGTCATACCAGATAGAATTGAAGCGGGTACCTTTATGGTAGCAGCTGCAATGACTGGAGGAAATGTTCTTATAGAAAATGTCATAGTGGATCACGTCAGGTCTATAATTGCGAAATTAACAGAATGCGGAATTAAGATAACAGAAGAACCTAAAGGACTGCGAGTCAAAGGGATCAAAAATTACAAAGCAGTAGACATAAAAACTCTTCCTTATCCAGGCTTTCCTACAGATATGCAAGCTCAAATGATGGCTATGATGACAGTGGCAAAAGGGACAAGCGTTATAATAGAAACAGTTTTTGAAAATAGATTTATGCATGTGGATGAGCTAAAGCGTATGGGGGCAAATATAAAGATAGAAGGAAGAAGTGCTGTTGTTACAGGAGTAGATCATTTGACAGGTGCAGAAGTTAAAGCAACGGATTTAAGAGCGGGAGCAGCCTTAGTATTGGCTGGACTTATTGCAGAAGGTAAAACTGAAATAAATGATATTTATCATATTGACAGAGGTTACGTAAAAATGGAAGAAAAGTTAAAAAATCTTGGAGCAATAATATATAGGAAATAGAGGCGCCATATTAACGCTTCAGTTTGTTGACAAAGTTAAAAAAATATTCAAAGGAGATATTTTGCATCGTCGCTCCGATGTTCCAAGGCGACAAAACTAAAGCTCGACCTTCGGGCTCCGGCAGGGTACCGGGCACAATCGGCCTCATTGCCTTAAGGTGCCCGCCTCCGCCATCCATGGCTTCGGCCCTGCCTACACCCTCGGTCTTGCTAAGTTTTGTTAGCGCTTTGTAACAAGTCGCTTCTTATGCAAAATATCTCCTTTACGAAAGTTTGTCTACAGTCTGAGACGTCATATTGGCGTCTTTTTTGTATACAAAAAATTTTTAAGAAATAGAAGGATTTTTTTATATTTTGAAGAATAATATAGTGTAGTATAAATTGTGTATAATTTTTAAATGTAAATGTTTAATTAGACACAAATAAAGGGGGGATGACATAAAAGGATAAAATTTGTTAAATTTTATTTAAAATCATTGTGAATAGGAGGGTTAAAATGGCGAAAGCACAAGGTTCAGAAAAGAGAAAATTGTCTCATGATGCTTACGGCGGAGTGCATGGTAGTGAATATATTCCTTTTATACCGGCAGATAAAGCACTTCCAGAACTTACAGCTGTAGCAGTTATAGTTGGTAGCTTATTTGCTATACTTTTTGCTGCTGCAAATGCTTACTTAGGTTTAAAAGCTGGTATGACAATTAGTGCTGCTATCCCGGCTGCAGTATTAGCAACGGCTTTACTAAAAGGTATTTTTAAGCGAGATAGCATATTAGAGTCAAACTTGGTGATGGCTATTGCTGCAACAGGTGAAAGCCTGGCAGGCGGCATCATATTTACTCTCCCTGCTATTATTTTGTGGGGATTCAAGGACCAATTTACTTTAATTAGAATTGTTTTTGTTGTTTTAATAGGTGGACTTTTAGGCGCTTTATTTGTAATTCCTTTAAGAAGATATTTGACAGTTGAAGAACATGGCAAACTTATCTACCCTGAAGGTATGGCTGCTGCTGAAGTACTTGTGACCAGCAATCAGGGTGGAACAGGCTTTATGACAGTTTTATCAGGCATGTTAGTAGGTGGAATTTATAAGCTTTTATCTGGTGGATTTGGGATGTGGTCGGAAGATCCTTCTTGGGTTATAAAGAGGTTTGAAAGTACGGAAGTAGGTGTAAATGTCCTTGCTTCTTTAATGGGTGTTGGCTTTATTGTTGGTTTGGATGTGGCACTTTACATGTTGGCTGGTAGTGTTCTTGCTTGGCTAGGGTTAATACCTCTTATAAAATTCTTTGGTACAGGACTTACTACCCCAGTATACCCTGCTGCGGACCTTATTAAAGATATGTCTGCAGGTGCAATATGGAGTAAATATGTTCGATATATAGGTGCAGGTGGTGTTTTAGCAGGAGGATTTATAAGTTTAATAAAAGCACTTCCTACTATTATAAAAGCTTTTAGAGAATCAATAGTAGGAATAGGAATGAAAGGTAAAGAGGTTAAAAGGACAGATATTGATGTTTCCTTAACATGGGTAATATTTGGAGCAGCCTTTGTATTTTTTGTAGCATGGTTAATACCTTCTCTTGGTGTTACTGCATTAGGAAGTTTGTTAGCAATATTGTTTGCCTTCTTCTTTGCAGTTGTATCAGCAAGAATTACAGGACTGGTGGGAGTTTCTAACAATCCTGTATCTGGTATGACAATAGCTACATTACTCATTGTAACATCTGTTTTGAAGCTTGTTGGGGTTGTCGGAAACGAAGGGATGGTAATAGCTATTACCATTGGGGGCATAGTATGTGTTGCTTCTGCTATAGCTGGAGCAAATGCACAATCTCTGAAGACTACTTTTATTATAGGTGGAACTCCCAAATATGTTGAAATATTTACCTATGTTGGTATAATAGCTGCATCAGTATTTGCTGGATTAGTTTTAATACTTTTAAATAATGCTTACGGCTTTGGTTCTAAAGATATTCCAGCACCTCAAGCTACTATTATGTCAATGGTTGTAAAAGGCATTATGACAGGTGACCTACCGTGGACCTTTATAATAGCGGGTGTTTTTATGGGGATTATGGCGGAGATGATGCACGTTCCCGTACTTCCATTTGCACTGGGACTTTATTTGCCTTTTGAATTAAGTGCCGCTATTGCAGTTGGTGGTATAATAAGATGGATAGTTGATCAACGTTACAGGAAAGATGAAAAATTACAAAAAGAAAAAGTGGAAAAAGGTATTCTCATTGCCTCAGGGCTTGTTGCTGGAGATGCCTTAATGGGACTTATTATTGCTGCTTTTGTGGCTTTAAAGATAAATATAGGTTTTGCTTCTGATTGGATTACAAATACCTCATCCTTTGCACCATGGTTTTCATTAATAATGTTCTTATTAGTTGGACTGTTCTTATATTTATACACTTGTAAGAATGATAAAGAAGAGGCTTAAAAAATCAACACTCCCATCTAAAGTTGGGAGTTTTGATTGTAAAGGGTGGAAGAGATGAAAAGCAAAAGTAAAAAGAGCGACAATTTCTTGCTTTATGTACCTCATCGTAGTGATAAGGTAGAATGGAAAAATAGAAAAGGAAAAGTTGTGCTTATATTTCATCATAACAAATTGATTGAAAAAGCAGTGAGGCTTTTTGTTAAAAGGCCAGAGACCACTACTTTAGAGTTAGATGAAATAGGAAGTGCTGTATGGAATTTAATAGATGGTGAGAGGAATGTTTATGAAATAGGGCAAAAACTAAAAGAAAAATTTGGAGATAAAGCTGAGCCTCTTTATGAAAGGTTGATAATGTTTGTAAGATATCTTAACAGAAGAGGGTGGATATATTTTTCAAAGAGTGGACATTCTAAATAAAAAGAGCATGTTGTTTACTTAAAAATTTTTATGATTTCTATTTTTTGTTGAAGGATTTTTAGTATTTTTGTAGAATTAATATATTGAAAAGGTTTTGGCAAAAGATTGATAAAGGGGAGATAGAATATGAAAATTGGTGTTCCCAAAGAGGTAAAAACTGCAGAAGCTCGTGTGGCTATTACTCCTGCGGGAGTAGAGGCATTTGTCAAAAATGGTCATGAAGTATACATTGAAAAAGATGCAGGAATAGGAAGTGGCATAACAGATGATGAATATGTAAAAGCTGGCGCTAAAATACTTTCTACTGCAAAAGAAGTATTTGATGTAGCAGATATGATAATGAAAGTAAAAGAACCACAGCCAAGCGAATATGACTATTTCAAAGAAGGACAGCTTCTTTTTACTTATCTTCATTTAGCACCTGATAAACAACAAACAGAAGCCTTGTTAAAGAAAAAAGTAGTAGGAATTGCTTATGAAACAGTACAATTAGATAATGGAGCTCTTCCTCTTTTGACTCCAATGAGCGAAGTAGCTGGAAGGATGTCGGTGACAATAGGAGCTTATCTTCTCACCAACATAAATGAAGGAAGAGGAATTGTAATGGGAGGAGTCCCAGGAGTAGAGCCAGCAGAAGTAGTAATAATAGGTGGAGGAACAGTAGGTACAAATGCAGCAAAGGTAGCTATGGGGATGGGAGCAAGAGTTACAATATTGGATGTAAATCCAGCAAGACTTGCTTATCTTGATGACATATTTGGCGGACGAGTTACAACTTTGATGTCAAATAGTTTTAATATTGCTCAGAGTGTAAAAAAAGCTGACTTGTTGATAGGAGCAGTTTTGATACCTGGAGCAAAGGCACCAAAGCTTGTGACAGAGGAAATGGTAAAGACGATGAAGAAAGGGGCAGTAATAGTTGATGTTGCAATAGACCAAGGTGGTTGTATAGAGACCTGTGATAGAACAACTTCCCACAAAGATCCATATTTTATAAAACATGAAGTGGTACATTATTCCGTGCCAAACATTCCAGGGGCAGTGCCAAGGACTTCTACTTTTGCCTTAACTAATGTAACTTTGCCCTATGCCTTGGAGATAGCAAATAAAGGATATAAGAAAGCTTTACTTGAGAATAAAGCGCTGCTGAAAGGACTCAATGTCTACAAAGGAATGGTAACCTATAAACCTGTTGCAGAAGCGCAAGGTTTAGAGTATGTTGATCCTGTTGAAGCTTTAGATAAAGAGTAAAATTTTCTGAATGAAAATATCTACCTCTCACAAAGAAATTTTGTGGGAGGTTTTTTGTTGTTTACTAAAGAATCTCATGTTATAATTTTTGTAAAGTTAAAATCTCAATAGGCGGTGGAAAAATGTCTGAGACTTTATTATATAAAAATTACAATCCGCGTTTAAGAAGAAAGAACGAAAATAGAATTTTTGGTAAAGAAAATATTGGAGGGAAAGCTTCAGGACTTTGTTTTGCAGAAGAAGTATTAGAAAAATATAATGATGTTTTTAAACAGAGTGTAAAAATACCTGAAAGTTTTTTTATAGCTACTGATTATTATCAAATGTTTTTAGATTATAATAATTTGAATGATATAACGGAAGATACTCCTTATGAGGAAGTAGAAATGAGATTTAGAGAAGCTAAATTTCCTCCAGAATATATAAAAGTGCTGATAGAGATTTTAAATAAAATGTATTATCCTTTAGCTGTAAGGTCTTCCTCTTTACTAGAAGATAATGCAAAATATTCTTTCGCTGGTAAGTATTATACCACTTTTATTCCTAACAAAGGTACAGATAGAGAAAGGCTTAAACAATTAGAAAAAGCTATCAAAGAGATTTATGTAAGCGTATATGGCCCAGATGCCGTCGCATATAGGAGAAAACATGCTCCTGATCAAAAAGAATTAATGGGGGTAATTGTGCAACAACTAATAGGTGCCCAAAAAGGAGTATATTTTTATCCAGAGGTTTCTGGAGTAGGCTTTTCTCGAAACTACAGGCGGTGGACTGACAGAATTAAAATAGAAGATGGGGTTGTGAGATTAGTTTTTGGCTTAGGGACAAAGTGTACAGGTAGAGGATATGCGAGAATTTTTTCTCTTACTAATTTGAGACTAAGGCCCGAAGGAAATAATCCAAAAGAAATAGCCAAAAATTCCCAGGAAGCTTTTGATGTGCTAAATTTAATTACAGGGGAAGTTGAGACCTATAACATAAATGAAGCACCGCAATTTTTAACATATCACGATAAAATAGGTGATATTGCTCAAATATACTCAAAAAGAGAAAATGCTATTTTTGATATCAATGTATTGAATAACAGCAATGATGTTTTAAATAAATATATTTTTACTTTCGAAAACTTTCCGAGGAGACACAGAGGATTTTTTAACATAATCTCTAATTTGTTTAAATATTTTGAGGAAGAAATGGGAATGGCAGTTGACATTGAATTTACTTATGACTTAAAAAAAGGCGAATTTTATCTTCTCCAAACACGACCATTGAGCTCTTATGAGAGTTTCAGGAAGGTCCACATTCCTAAAGATATTGAAAAAAAATGTGTCTTGTTGAAAGGGGATAGAATGCTTACAAATGGCATCTTGAAAAACGTAAAATATATAGTATACGTAGACCATGAAGTTTATAGCCTATATAAAGATAAACACGAAATTGCAAGAATAATAGGAAGACTCAATAAAAGTATAGGAGATAGATACATTCTTGTAGGTCCGGGAAGATGGGGTTCCTCTAATCCCTATTTAGGGGTACCTGTTATATACAACGAAATATCTAATGCTGCTATGATTGTAGAGATTGGAATAAAAAATGGCGATTTTATGCCAGAGCTTTCTTATGGAACTCACTTTTTTGCTGATTTAGATATTGATAACATTTTATACATGCCGGTGTTTGATGGTTATGAAAATAATATTTTCAATGAAGAATGGTTTAAAAGGGGGACATATATTGACACGGCTGTCAAAATATTCGAAGGACGATTTGATGCTTATTTAGATGGAGACAAAATGATAGGGTATGTTATTTCTCATGAAAAATGAGTCGATTTATGTATAAAAATAACAAAAAATGAGACTTAAGTCCTATTTAAAGTACCAAAATAATGTAATATAATTTAAACTGTAAGAATGATTCCCCTTTTCCCCATAAAATTTAATATATTCTGCACCCCCAACCCAATGTAGGCTGCTTTAAAGCAGCTGTTTTTTTTGTTTTTGCTAAAGTTTAGCCTTTAAAATGCCGATAAATAAGATTAGAGTAGTGTTTTGAGAATTGTTTCACATAGAACATTTTACCATTTATTCATAAATTTGAGAGGAGCATGTCGAATGAAGAGATTTTTGTCATTGGCTATTGCTGTAAGCATGATATTGTCACTTTTTCCGGGAAATATGTCGAAAGCATATGGAGCATATTCTCCAAATATAACATCGGTAGCTTCTTTGAGATTAGATGGGACAATGGCATCTCCTGCTAAAGGTCCTGTTGACCAATACACTGACATAAAAATTACAGGAAGCGGTTTTGTTACATACGATACAAATGGCAATGTAGTCTCTTCTGTCAGTGCAGTTTACATTGATTCACCCATAGATTCCAATAAGCTCACAATATTAAGTGCAAATGAAAATACAATTTATGCGAAAGTTCCTCCAGCAGGAAACATCGGTCTTAGCCCAGATACTCCTTATACTATAATTGTTCAGCGAAGTGACGGACAGAGTGCAGCTATATTTAATGGCTTTACCTATGTAAATAACCCATATATTTCAAAAGTAGCTCTTGATAACTTTATTACACTTGTCAAAGATTCAAATGGCAATATTATAAGCAGAACTACAAAGTCGTATATAAGAATGGAAGGAAGTTATTTAAATGATATAGGATTAGCGCAGATCAACGGAGAAACAGCTTCAGTTGTTTCGCAAAGTGGTTCTGTGCTTATTACGACTATTCCTCAAAACATTAACATAGACCCTACAACTTTATACACTGTAAATGTTACAAATATATACCGTGGGCGTTCTAATACAGTGCAAACGAATATTTATGCTGTAAATCAAGATATAACGGGATTATCTCAATATACTGTCATTGTAGGAGATACAATTACTATATATGGTCATGGTTTTTCCACTCTTGGTAGCGGATTTAAAGTGTATGTAGGAGCGAATCTTGTAAATTCTTCAGATGTAAATATAGTAAGTGATACTGAGATGACTGTAAAGGTTCCTGCTCCTAAAGATACGACACTTGAGTATCAAAATATTGATATTGTCGCAGCTGACGGTTCTACTGCTACTTTAGTTGATGCTTTAAAAATAATACCTACACCTGCTGTAATTACTATAGATAATATTACTCCAAATGCGGGTTCTGTATCAGGAGGGACAAAAGTTATAATTGTAGGGCAAAATTTGAGAGAGGATTTAATAGTAAAATTTGGGGGAGTTGTGGCAAAAAGTGTACAAAGTATCAGCTTACCTGGCCTTACAGCAAATCAGCGAGCTATACAAGTTACTACACCTCCTTACAGTAAGTCTGGACCAGTGGATGTGAGTTTGGTTGATCCTATTACGGGGTATACAGTAACTAAACAAAATGGATTTTTCTACCTTGCTGTTGAAGATACTATGGTGGTTGTTGATATGAATCCTGATCATGGATATGAAAGCGGAAACACAGATGTAACACTATGGGGATTTAACTTTCAAAGAAGCGATGATCCTTCCACTTATACTGCTAATTCTGACAACACAGAAATAACTTATACTAATACAAATTACACTTACAAAGACCCTGCAACAGGAAATTTAGTGGTAGGTTCCAGAGAAAGAAAACTTTATGTCACTTTTGGCGGTAACAAAGCCCAGATAAAAAGCATATTCAATCCTGGAACAGGACAACAAACTTTGAATGTGTTGTCTCCTAGTGTTACACTTAATCCACCTGGCCAAGATATGCCAGTAGATGTGGTTGTTACAGTGGAAACGACTATAAAAGATGCTAATGGAAATGTAGTTATGCAGTACTCTGAACAGAGCTCTCCACCTACAAAATTTACTTACAATCCACTGCCTTCAAATCCCCAAATTTTAAGCATATCACCCGGTTCGGGAAGCCGTGCCGGTGGAGATACAGTGATTATTCAGGGATTTGATATAAGGCCTGGTGTACAAGTGTACTTTGGGGATAAATTAGCCACTGTTAAAGATTTAACAACTGGTGGAGACAATAGGTCAGTGCTTACAGTTATTTCGCCACCATCTACTGCTTTGGGTTATGTAGACGTAAAAGTTGTAAATAAGGATGCGGATGCCAATAGAGGCTTTGCAATTTACCCAAAAGGCTATTATTACTATACTGCTCCTTCTATAAGCAATATTTTTACAAATTTTGGTTCAAAATATGGTGGTAACTTTATTACACTAACAGGTAGTGATTTTTATGTAGGGCAGACAGTCATAGATGGAGTGTATATGGCTAAATATCCTGATGTAAGAATTGGAAATATTCAATTAAAAGTAATTTCTGTTGAAGACAAAGATGGCAATATAATAGATGGAAAGAAACTTAACATTGGTACAAAGATTAAAGCTATAGTACCTGAAACACAAGTACCTTATACAGTTGGATGGCAAGACGTGACAATTCAAAATTACGATGGCATAAATGGTACTGTAGGCGGAAGTGTGACTTTGCAAAATGCTTTTGAGATAAAAGATACTCAAAAGAATCCGACTATTACCTCCGTTGACCCTAGTAAAGGTCCTACAAAAGGTGGCATACCTATCAAAATCATGGGAAGCAACTTTGAAAAGGGAAGCATAGTTACAATAGATGGAGTACAGGCAACCGTCACAAAAGTCTTAAGTGGCAATACTGAAATAGATGCGACTACGCCACCGGGGACATTGGGTAAAAAAATTGTTCAAGTTGTAAATCCTTCTGACGGCGGTACAGCGACATTAGCAGATGGATTTGAGTATCTTTTGATTGAAACAAAGCCCCAGATAACTAAAGTTGTTCCTAATTACGGTGGCAAAGGGACACTTGTGTACATTTTTGGAAGCGACTTTTCACTGAAAGTTGGGGATAGCGAAGGAGCAAAAGCTTATATAGGAGATACTGTTCTTGAAAATGTGTATGTAATAAATGACACAACAATTACAGGAATAATACCCGACATGAAGTATTCTGGTCTTTACGATATAAAAGTTGTAAATCCTGATACTGCTCAAGCTGTGGCTCCCGAAAAATTCCATTTCCTTGTACCAGAAAGTAATCCAATAATAACTTCTATATACCCAAACTTTGGTACAGTAAAGGGTGGCACTTCTATCTTGATTGAAGGTAGCGATTTTAGAAGGGGAGCAGAGGTATTTATAGGAGGCAACAAAGCAACAAATGTAAGCATAAGTCCTGATGGAAAGACGATAACCGCTACTACTCCTCCAGGAATTCCAGGTAAAACTTATGTAACTGTTGTAAACTATGATGGCGGTAATTACACTTATGGACTTCATGAAGGGGAAAGCGGGTTTACATATGTTGTGCCCAACAGCCAGCCTGTTATTACAAAGATAGAACCCAATAGTGGCTCTACTTATGGAGGACAAGAAGTGACCATATATGGTCAAGACTTTAGAATTTCCAAAGACGAAAATGGAAATATACTAAAAGATGAAAACGGCAATCCAATAGGTCCTGAAGTATATTTTGGAAATGTCAAAGCGGAGAAGGTCACTTATATTGATTATGGAACTTTAAAAGTTATTACACCTCCTAATACTCCTGGGAAAGTGAGAGTAACTGTTGTAAACTATGATGCAGGGCTTGGGTACCTTGACAATGGATATACATATATTCAATCAAATCCTCAGATTAAAGAAGTTATACCTCCAAAGTTTGATAAGGCTGGAGGGACTTATGGCATTATTGTAGGAAGTGATTTTGCAGTTCCTGTATATGATAACGACAAATTAGTAGTACCGGGTTCTTCTGTTTATATTGATGGAGCTTTAGTGCAGGATGTAAAAGTTATAGACAGTACAATGATAAAATTTACTGCTCCTCCAGTTGATAAAATAGGCATGAAGGAATTAAAGGTGGTAAATCCAGATGGAGGAAGTGCTGTATTTAAAATAGAGTATGTATCTCCAAACTCACATCCTTTAATAACCTCTATAACTCCCAATAAAGGCAATATTAATGGAGGTACCTATGTAACTATCAAAGGACAAGACTTTAGAGAAAAAGTTAAAGTGTATTTCGATGCCTATGAAGCGAAAGTAGTTGCGAATACCTCTGATACTATTACTGTAATCACTCCTGCTGCAGATCCGCAGAAAGACTTAGACCGTCTTGTGGATGTGACGGTGTTTAATGTTGATGACGGAGGCAGTTATACTTTAAAGGAAGCGTTTATGTATATTACTACAGAGTCCAATCCGAAGATAACTTCTATTACTCCTAATACAGGGTCTACAAAAGGAGGAGAAACAGTAACCATAACAGGTAATGACTTTAGACAGGGTGCAAGGGTGTTTTTTGGAGATGTAGAAGCTTATAATGTAATTGTGAAAAGTTATAACACGATTGTCGTGACAACCCCAGGGCATGCAGAGGGAAAAGTAGATGTAATTGTGAGAAATCCCGATTATGCAAATGCTGTTTTGCCTCAAGGTTTTACTTATGTGCAAACAGTACCGGATAATCCAGTAGGCTTTTGGGCCGAATCAATAGCCGGTAACGACCATACATTATATTTGCATTGGTCAGAGGCAAAAGGAGCAAAATACTATGAAATCTATGGTAAGACAGCTAATTCGGCAGATTACAAATTCATCACTGCAACAGATAAATTGGAATATTTCGTGACAAATCTTTCGCCAAATACTACTTACTCTTTTATTATGAGAGCTGTAAATGATTTAGGTCCCAGTGATTTTGTATATACTTATGCTACTACTGATACTTCTTCTAACAGCAAATATGACACTTCTGTTACAGGAGTGAAAAATGACACTACTTATGCGACAGCAAATGGTTCTCTGGTCATTACATTAGGAGATGATGTTTTAAATTCAGCTATTTACAAAATTGATTTGACAGGCTACCAATATAAAAATATAAGCAAATGGGTTATAAATATACCGTCTAAATATAAAAGTAAAACTTCTACCATATGGATTATAATGCCTGGATTTAATATAAAATTTACCCTTAATAGCCTCTACCTATCAGGAGATTATGACAGAATAACAATAAATAAGTTATCAGATAAAACTTATGACGAAATATCAAGAAATATGCCAAAAGGCTATAAGATATTATCTGACATTTATGACATAAGTTATGAAAAAATTGACGGTGATAGGACAAGTAGTTATCCATATTTTTATAATAAAGTAAATGTAACATTAAATGTTGACAAAAATAGACTTGGCAATAGAAATATAAATTTTTCAAAACTTTCATATATAACTTCATCGATCAGCACTGGTACAGATACTGGGTTTACAGTAGTAAGGACTGGTATATCAAACATGATAGTGGACAATGCATTGAATAATATATCAGGTGATATATCTTATCCAGGCAGGCTAGCTGTTATTTATTGAGGAGTGAGAAGGTTGAAAAAGATATTTACAATTTTACTTACAATAATAGTTTTATTTGTTTTAAATAATATTTATACTTATGCTTCGGACAATCCTGTATATTACGGTACGGACAACGCGCAAAGCATTCATTACAGTATGTCTTTCAAAGATATGAAAGATAGCTTTGCTAAAAATGACATAATGAAAATGGCAGCTCTTTCGGTTATTAGAGGTGGAGGAAATCAAAAATTTTATCCTAAAAGCTATTTAAAAAGAGAAGAGGCAATTGCATATATTGTAAGACTAATGGGATTGGAAGAACAAGTACAGAAGATGCCTATATCCTCCTCTACTGCAGTAGGAGGGAGTAACCCTTCTACTGCTAATTCTAATCAGACTGGGCAAAATAATGCTTCTTCTCAATCAGGTCCCAAAGTAGATTCCTGGGCACAGGGAATAATTGATGTGGCGGTGAAAAATAATCTTTTAAGTAAACAGGATATGACTTTGGATTTTACAGCAAATGCTACAAGAGAAGAGGTTGCCTATTGGATAGCAAAAGGATTGAATCTTGCGCCGATTTACGGAAAAGATTTACAAAAAGTTTATGCTTTTTCGGATGCTAAAAGTTTTAATACTGATTATATGCCATATATTGAAGCAGTTTTAAAAAGTGGAATAATGACAGGTTACAATGATAGTAAATTTGGACCTAAAGACAACATAACCAGAGAGCAGATGGCGTCAGTTTTGAATAGAGCTTTTAACTTGGGATATAAACTAATGGGCTATTCAATACTAAATGCTACAGTGCAGGATATACTTTACGAAAAGGATCCTGGGGAAAATAGTGTAAAGAAAACTTTTGTTCTTCTCAATAATAAAGGGCAAAATGAGTATATTGTAGTTCAAGGAACTTATTCCTCAAAAGGAATAGTTCATAATTCAGATTTTTTGACTATTAGCAATGGTGTTCCTTCTTTTTCTGATTCTATTGAAAAAGGGGATAATGTGAATTTTTATCTAAGCGGTCAAAATGTGATATTTGCTGAAAAAAACCCTGTATTTCAGAGCACTTTGTACGGAGAGATAAAAGACATATCAGCTTCTAACATAACACTTACATCTGAATCAGGAGTTGAATATGTATTTTCTTATAACCCTAATACAAAAGTCTATATAAATGATTATCCTGCTTCTATAAAAGATTTACGATATGGTCAAATAGCTACAGTGTACCTTAATGGTAATACTGCCTATGTTATAAATGTTGAATATGAGGACTTAGGAGCTGGGAAAATCGATACAGGCTCAAGACAAGTAACGGGAAGCATAATAGCTATAGAGAAACAAGATAATGGCATAAATATTAAATTAAACAATGGACAATTTTACTCTATTGCTTATGATGTAGCTGTTATAAAAGATGGAAATACTGTGTCTTTGTCTTCAATAAAAGAGGGAGACTATGTAAATTTGTATTTTGATGACCCTTATACAAATGCACCCATCAAGGTATTAGTAGAAAATGGATACCACAAAGTCTACTATATCATAAGAGGAAATCTCGGAAGTTTACTGGCTTCTAACAATTCTATTTCATTAAACAATGTGGAGAAGTATTATCAAGGTACATGGCAAAGGGCAGATAATTTTGCTTATTATTCTTTGGATGGTACTAAAATATATTACAATGGCTTTGAGGTTAGCAAAGAAGACCTTAAAAATTATAGAGGAAATCAAATTTATGCTGCAGTTGAGAATCATTTTGGAACAGATTCAATTACCTTTATAAATATAACCCCAAGTTTTACAATGAGTTACAGTGGCATTGCAAGTTTTGATACTCAATCGATGATTCTTACATTAAATGATGGCAGAAAAGTAACTGTAAACGATGGTACAATTATTATAAAAAATGGAATGAAAGTGCCCTATTCATCACTTATGGGTCAAAAACAAGTTTATGTGTCTTTTTCCCAAAGTGATAGAGGTTTGTACGCTAATTTTATATCAATAATTGATAATATATATCCAGATTACTATTATGCAAAGGGTTTTATAAACGGGGCAACATCAAATTCTATCACTGTTGGCAATTACTTATATACAACTTGGTCATATCAAGCATATGGTTATTATGCTATACAAAACAATCAATGGAATATTGTAGGAGGCACAAAAACTTTCTATGTGGGAGATAAAACTTATATAGTTGACAATAGAGATAAAAATTCGAAAGTTATTCCCTACACAGAGTTTTTGGATGTAAAATATGGAAAATCTAAATACATCTCTGCTCATGTGTATGTGGTATCACAAGGAGACAATGCTATTGCAATAAACATTATGAATTCCACGGGGCAAGAAAGAGTGTCTACTGCTGATGTTGAATTCATTGACGGCACCAAGTTGACTCTAAATAATGTAAATGACTGGAATGAATTAAATGGGGTTTGGAATTTGAATACCTCTCTTGACACAATAGATGTCTCAAAAGCAGTAATAATTAAAAATGGACAGGCAGTAAATATAAGTTCTATAAATTCGGGAGATTCACTCTATATTATAAGAAATGGGTCATCTGCTGTTATTGTAACGGTTAAGTAAGAAAAACATTGGAGGAATTGTAATGAAAAAAATTATAGGGTTATTTATAATATTCACCCTTTTGATTCCTTTTCCTGTACAGGTTTTTGCCAATGATGCAGGTTTTGAAGGTGGTATTGCCAATGAGCAAGAATACAAAGAAGTTGTATTTATAACGGGACAACCTATTATATTTAGTGGTGTTCTTAAAATTAATCAATCTGTAAGAGGTGATACTACTACAACAACATATAGGTATGACCTTGCTTCCGATTCAGGAGACAAACTCACACGTTCTCTTACTTTTGTTACCCAAGAAGCAAAAAAACCTGAATACAACCAAGTGATTAGCCAGACTACTCTTAAAACATATACTGAAAACATAAAAATAGGGGGAAATACTTACACTTTAGATAGAAATAATGGATATATATACTCGGGTTCTGAAGTAAAAAGCATAAACCCTGGTGTAACTTACTATGCTGGTAACTATTCAGGCGTAAAATTATACAGGGTCAATGGCAATAAAGGGATTGTAAAAGTGACTATAGATGACAAAACAGTAGGATTTATTCATAAATACGGAAGTGCTGACACACATCAAATAAATTATTTAATCGAAAGCACAATGGGGTCAAATGGAGAAGTAAAAAAATGGGTTGGAGAGGCTCATGTAACTGTATCTTTTACTGATAAATCCAGTATTGAATATGTGGAAAATGACCCTCAATATATAAGTTTTAGGGGTGGATATCTTTTAAGGCGAAATAGCGGTGACATGATGGATTACTCTTATAACCTTCCAAAACTAGATGATAACGGCAATGAAATAGGAAGAAACATAGGAAGTGGAAGTTTGAAACTTGATGGCGTGCCATTCGAAGATAGATTGGTGGTTCCGCAGGTTAAAGACATAAACGGAACATGGGGAAAAGAGGATATTAAAAAATTGATGAGTATGGAAATATTTCCTAATGACTCAGAATACTTTGGTCCTAAACTTCCCATATTGCGCTCAGACTTTACTATTGCAGTATCAAAAGCAATTGGCTTAAAACCTTATGAACCGCCTAAAACTACACTTTATTCAGCAAGAAACAAAAATGTTATAGAAATTTCACCTTTTATTGATATATCTACTACTGATCCGAATTATGGATATATAAAAGCGGCTAGTGATACAGGGCTTATCTCAGGTACTGCTCCAAATCAATTTAGTCCTTCTAAATCTCTTACTCGTGCTCAAGCGGCAGTGATATTTATAAGAGCTTTGGGGCTTGAGAACCTTGCTCCTTTAGGGAATTTTAATACTGGTTTTTTAGATGACTACGCCATACCATTGTGGGCAAAAAGAAGTATTTATGTAGCACGAGAGATAGGACTTCTATCAGGTGATGAATACGGCCGGTTTAACCCTGATAGCTATGTAACTAGAGAAGAAGCTTCTTCAATGATATCGAGGATGATAAACTTTATGATGAACGACCTTACTTTTGATTATGTAATGAGGATATTAAATTATCATAATTAAGATAAGGGATAAATCTATTGTTCAGACTGTAGACAAACTATTTTGTAAGATTGGCATTTTGTAAAGTAATGCGACTCGCGACAAAGCAGCCCGGCACTCAAGTAAGAAAGTTTATAAAGCAAAAATAGAAAAACAATCATACTTACTTGAGTGCCGGGAAACTTAGCAAGCTCAAAAGACGAAGGCGGGGCTGGAGCCACGGATGGCGGAAGCGGCCACCTGAGACAAGGGAGAAATCCCTTTTTTTGTAGACAGAGGTAGGGGTGACAAGAGGGCTTAATTAGATAGAATAAATGCGTATATAAAAGCATATATTTTATTGAGTATGTTAAATTTCGGAGGTAAAAGATGAAATATGCTTTTTATGGAATTTTCTTTATATTTTTTAGTTTAATAATTTTACCTTCTATAATAGTTTTTGGCTTTAATTCTCACAAAACTTCTTCAACACCTTTAAGTGAGGTCAAGCTTATTGATGGAGGAAAGCTAGTAAAATTAGATAATTTAAGTAATACAAATTTATACCATACAGTGAATGTCTTTATAACAAATCAAAACAAAATCAGGAAAATGGATTTAGAAGAGTATGTAAAAGGAGTAGTTGCTGCAGAAATGCCTGCAGAATTTGAAATGGAAGCTTTAAAAGCACAAGCTGTTGCAGCGAGGACTTATGCGCTCTCAAAAGAAATAGCTTTGGGAGGTAGGGGTTGTGAATTGCATCCGGGGGCTGATGTGTGTACTGATTCTGAACATTGCCAAGCATGGCAATCTGAGGATGAGTTGAGGCAAAAGTGGGGAGAAAATTTTGATAAATACTATGCTAAAATATCTCAAGCAGTAGAAGATACAAAAGGGCTTGTATTAGTTTACGATGATGCTTTAATTGTGCCAGCTTATCATGCTATAAGTGGAGGAAAAACAGAAAATTCTGAGGAGGTATGGCATAGCAAAATTCCCTATTTAAGAAGTGTTGTTTCTCCTGGAGAAGAAGTAGCATCAAAATATAAAACTACTGTTGTGGTATCAAAAGAGGAATTTATAAATAAATTAAAACAAAAAGAGCCTTCTTTGAAATTGAATAGTAGCAATATTTTAAATCAAGTAAAAGATATAGAAAAAACACAAGCTGGGCACGTTAAAACGTTGAAAATAGGGAATATAACCTTTAGCGGAGAAGAAATAAGGGAGGTATTTAATCTAAATTCTACAAATTTTAGCTTTGAGGCACAAGGAAATAACATTGTAATAACTGTCATAGGTTATGGTCACGGAGTGGGAATGAGTCAATATGGAGCAAATGCATTGGCAAAACAGGGTAAAAAATTTGATGAAATATTGAAATACTATTATACAGGAGTAGAAATAGTAAAAATCGAAAATTTATTGAAAATACAGCACTGATAAAGTGCTGTACAGACTGTAGACAAACTTTCGTAAAGGAGATATTTTGCATAAGAAGCGACTTGTGACAAAGCGGTAACAAAACTTAGCAAGACCGAGGGTGGAGGCAGGGCCGAAGCCAAGGATGGCGAAGGCGGGCACCTTAAGGCAAGGAGGCCGATTGTGCCCGGTACCCTGCCGGAGCCCGAAGGGGAAGCTTATGTTTTGTCGCTTTGGAACATCGGAGCGACGATGCAAAATATCTCCTTTGAATATTTTTTAACTTTGTCAACAAATTGTACAGCACTGATAAAGTGCTGTATTTTTTGTATAAATAATTAAGTTAGTGGTTAAAATACCATTTGGAGGTGAAAAATGTGAGAATAAACAGGGAAAATTTAATAAGATTTTTTGATAGAAAGGGTTTTTACATAGTATTATTTTTATCCATAGTAGTAATAGCCGCTACATCAGTATATGTTACTAATAATAATTTAAAAAAATTAGAAGAACTCAGAAAAGCACAGCAAGAAGAAATTAATTCAGCTATTGAAAGTGATTGGGGTTATGAAAAAGAACTAGCGCAAGCTCAGGGAAAAAAAGAACAGCAAAATAATTCTACAACTGCTATCAGTCAACAAGAAAAAAGTAACGTATCTGACAAAAAAGAAAATCTTCAACCAGTAACAAAAAATAGTGACGAAGTTAAAAGTTCAGGGAAAAATGATAGTTTAACAAACAGCAAAGTAGCAACTGTTATGGCAAGTACTACATCCACAATAAAAAAAGATAGTAATTTATCTTCTACGATGTTAGTTTTACTGAAGCCTGTAAATGGAGACATAATATTAGAGTTTGCCAAAGATAAGCTTGTATTTTCAAAGACCCTTCAAGAATGGACAACTCATAAAGGAGTAGATATTGGATCAAAATTGGGAGAACCTGTATTGTCGGCTATGGATGGAATTGTGACAAAAGTATACAAAGATCCAAAATTAGGGAATACTGTTGTTATAAAAAATGGAAAATGGGAAACGCGGTATGCAAATTTAGACGATGAGATTTTAGTAAAGGAACAAGGAAAAGTAGTAAGAGGACAGCAAATAGGGAAAATAGGAGCATCGGCGAAGTTTGAAGTTGGAGAAGGCCCCCACTTACATTTTGAACTTTTAGAAAATGGAATACCTATTGATCCAATAGCTTATTTTAAATAAGAATAGCTGTTTAAGAAAGACTTGAATATTTTCCGTATTCAAGTCTTCAGACTGTATACAAACTTTCGAAAATAGGATATTTTGCAATCGGTGCGACTTGTGACAAAGCGGCAACAAAACTTAACAAGACCGATGGTGGAGGCAGGGCCGAAGCCAAGGAAGGCGGAGGCGGGCACTAAGACAAGGAGGTCGAATGTGCCCGGTACCCTGCCGGAGCCCGAAGGTCGAGTTTAGTTTTGTCGCTTTGGAACATCGGAGTGACGATGCAAAATATCCTATTTAAAAATTTTTGACTTTGTCAACAAACTGAGACTTGAATATTTCCCGTATTCAAGTCTTTTTTGTTTTTATAAATATTCTAATGGCTTTGTTTTGGCATATACATATTAATGAGATTTGAAAAATTTAAAGGGGGTTTTGGTTTTGAAAGATTACATAGAAGAAAGAACTTTGGAAATATCAAAATACATAATAGAACACAAAGCAACTGTAAGAGAAGCTGCAAAGGTTTTTGGAGTTAGCAAAAGCACAGTTCACAAAGATGTGACAGAAAGGCTTCCTGATATAAATTTTGAATTATATAAAGAAGTGAGAGAGATTCTGAGCAAAAATAAAGCAGAAAGGCATATAAGAGGAGGAAAAGCCACCAAAATAAAATATCAAAAACTGAACAATAAATTTTAAGAAAATAAAAGAGGATTTTGTAAATTTGTAGCGAATTAATAAATTGATAATAAATTAAACATTTCGGCATCAATGTCGATAATTTAAATGGATGCCATTTTTGTCGAAATACATAAGAAAGGTGTGTTTGAATGTTTGCGATCTCTAAGGATATCGGAATTGACCTTGGCACGGCATCTGTCCTGGTCTACATCAAAGGGGAAGGGATTGTTTTAAAAGAACCATCAGTTGTAGCAATTGATAGAACTACTAATAAAATTCTTGCAGTTGGCGAAGAAGCACAAAGAATGGTAGGCAGGACGCCAGGGAATATATTAGCTATAAAGCCTCTAAGGGCGGGAGTAATTTCTGACTACGACGTTACAGAGAAAATGCTTAGATATTTTATAAACAAAGCCTGCGGGGGAAGGTTTTTATTAAGACCCAAAATAATGATTTGTATTCCAAGTGGCGTAACACAGGTAGAAAAAAGAGCTGTCATTGATGCAGCATTACAAGCAGGAGCGCGAAAAGCTTATCTCATCGAAGAACCTATTGCAGCGGCCATAGGAGCAGGATTAGATATATCACAGCCAAGTGGAAATATGATTGTAGATATTGGGGGAGGCACCACTGACATAGCTGTAATTTCTTTGGGGAGTTCAGTGGTGTCTAAAAATATTAAAGTAGCAGGTGATAATTTTGATGGAGCAATTATCCGCTACATGAGGAAAAAGTATCACATCATAATAGGAGAAAGAATGGCAGAAGAAATAAAAATAAATATAGGTACTGCCTATTTTGATGGCAAAGAAGAGAAAATGCTAGTAAAAGGGAGAAGCTTAATATCTGGTTTGCCTCAAAATGTAGAAGTGACTTCCAGTGAAATATGTGAAGCATTAAAAGAGCCTCTTGAAGAAATTGTTGAAGCTGTACACAGTGTATTAGAAAGAACACCTCCTGAATTAGCGGCGGACATAAGTGACAAAGGGATAGTACTCACGGGGGGCGGAGCGTTGCTAAAAGGAATGGACAGGCTTTTAAGGGAAAGGATGAATACACCTGTATATCTTGCAAATGACCCTATAAGTTGTGTGGTTTTAGGTACAGGGAAAGCATTGGATTCTCTTGAATTATTAGAAAAATCAGAAACTGTAATTGATGTATACAAAATCAATAAGTAAGAAGGTGATTTTATGTTAAGAGGGCTTTACACTGCCTCTTCGGGGATGATTACCCAAACAAAAATAATGGATGTTTTAGCAAACAATCTTGCAAATGTAAATACTACAGGGTATAAAAAAGATGTGGTAATTACTTCTTCTTTTCCAAATTTTGAAGTAACAAGACATGGGGGTGATAACATACCTCCTAATGGGAAAATTGGAAGAATGGATTACGGCGTGTTAGTTGACACTTTTCATACAAATTTTGAAGAAGGGGCTTTTTCTCAAACCAATGGTAAGTTAGACTTTGCAATAGATGGCAATGGGTTTTTTGTGGTAAATACTCCTAATGGTCAAAGGTATACAAGGGATGGCTCTTTTACTTTATCCAAAGATGGGTATTTAGTTACACAAGAAGGATATATTGTAGAAGGGGAAAATGGGCCTATAAAGTTGTCACAAGGAGAAATTTCTGTCGATGAAATGGGTAATATAATAAACAATGGACAATTGGTGGACAGGCTTAGAATTGTGGATTTTAATAATTATGATGGTTTAAGAAAGGAGGGCAATAATTTATTTTTTATAGATAACAGTACCAATGTACAAGTTATTCCTGCAACAGGGAAAATAAAACAGGGATTTTTAGAACAGTCAAATGTGAATTCTGTTAAAGAAATGGTAAATATGATAAGCGTGATGAGAAATTATGAATCGAATCAGAAGGTGGTAATTGCTTTTGATGAAACTCTTGGAAAAGCTGTTAACGAAGTTGGAAAAGTATAAGGAGGGTAAAAGCTTATGATGAGAGCTTTGTGGTCTGCCGCATCTGGCATGACGGCTCAACAACTTAATGTAGATGTCATTTCGAATAACCTTGCAAATGTGAATACTACCGCTTTTAAGAGAGATAGAGCAGAATTTAAGGATTTAATATACCAAACTTTGCAAAGAGAAAACGTATATGGTGGACAAGGTAAACCTGTCAATATGCAAGTAGGAGTAGGTGTAAGGCCTTCGGCAATTGTAAAAGATTTTACTGAAGGAAGCCTCCAGCAGACAGAGAATCCTTTGGATTTGGCACTGGATGGAGAAGGATTTTTTGCCGTGTTAGGACCAGATGACAAAGTTTATTACACGAGAGATGGGAGTTTTAAATTAAGTGCTGATGGCAACACTTTAATGCTTGTAACTGCCGACGGTTATCCTGTATTAGATGACAGTGGTAATCCCATAGTTTTTGACAGCACTGAAAAAGATATATCAGTATCACCAATGGGCGTGATAAGCGTAAAAAATCCTGACGGAACTACTCAAGAAGTGGCTACTTTAGGAATCTATAATTTTGTCAATCCTCAGGGACTTTTAAGTGTGGGTAGTAATCTCTATGAGCCAACAGAAGCGTCAGGACAGCCTGGTACGAGAGATGACTTTCAGGGAAGAATGGGCAAAGTCATGCAAGGATTTTTAGAAACCTCAAATGTCCAAGTTGTAAAGGAAATGGTGGACATGATTGCCGCACAAAGAGCTTATGAGATAAATTCAAAAGCTATACAAGCGGCTGATGAAATGTTGGGAATTGCAAATAATCTGAGAAGATAGTTTATTGGAAGGGATGATCTTAAATGGAGATAAATCCCGTAAATAACAGTGATATAAATAAATTTCAAATTGATTTGCAAAAAGACGGAAGTTATTTTGAACGAATAATACAACAGGCGATAAAAGACAAAGACAGTCAAAAGCTTAAAGAAGCATGTCAGCAATTAGAGGCAACTTTTATAGGGCTTATGTTAAATGAGATGAGAAAGACAATTCCAGAAGATCCATTGACAGGAGATAGTCTAGCAAATGATATTTTTACTTCTATGTTATATGATAAATATGCTGAAATGTTGGCTCAAAATGGATCTTTTGGACTGGCTGACCAAATATATAATCAACTTTCTAAGAAAGTTTGAAAGGGCACTTGCCCTTTTTATTTTTCATTTTTTTGTGATATAATCAATGATAAGCTATTGTTTTGTCATATCTTCTAATTCCGCTAAAAAGAGGTGAAGAATAGAGTGGAAAATAAAGACATAAGAAAAATTCTTCCTCATAGATATCCCTTTTTATTAGTGGATAGAATAATAGAAATTGAAGAAGGTAAAAAAGCTGTTGGAATAAAAAATGTGACAGCTAATGAACCTTTTTTTCAGGGACATTTTCCAGACAATCCTATAATGCCAGGAGTCCTTATTGTTGAGGCATTGGCACAAGTAGCCGGTATTGCGGTTATGAATATAGAAGAGTTTAAAGGTAAATTAGGACTTTTTACAGGTATTGATAAATGTCGCTTTAAAAAAGTAGTGAGGCCTGGTGACCAACTTGTTTTAGAAGTTTTAATAGATTCTATAAAGATGGGGCTTGTAAAAGCTAAAGGTGTTGCAAAAGTTGGAGATGAAGTTGTAGCTACTGCAGAGCTTATGTTTATAATGACTGAAGAAAATTAAGGAGTTGTATGTATGTCGACGGCTAAAAAAACTGTAAAAGCGGCTAGCGTCATAATGATAATAACTCTACTGAGTAAAGTATTTGGATTTTTGAGAGATATGGCTTTAGCTTCTAAATTTGGTACCTCTGTTTCCATGGATGCATATAATATGGCGACTGTCATACCTATGATACTTTTTGCGGCGGTAACTGCTTCAATAGCTACTACTGTTGTGCCAATATTTACCGAATATTTACAAAAAGAGGGAAAGCAAAAGGCTTTTGATTTTATAAATAACCTTTTAGGTGTGGTATTAATTTCGACTGTAATTTTAACTTTCTTAGGTTTCATATTTGCACCTTATCTTGTAAAATTTGTAGCGCCAGCTTTTACAGGGGAAAAATTTGAGTTGACAGTAAAACTTACAACTATACTATTACCTACAATGGTGTTAATAGCTGCATCTAATATTTTCACTGGTGCTCTTCAGTCGATGGAACATTTTACTGTTCCTGCCATGATAGGTATACCTTACAATATTATTGTAATAACAGTAGCAATTTTATATGGGAGCAAATTTGGGATTACAATAGTAGCTTATTCTATAATTATTGCTACTTTCATACAAGCATTAATGCAATTGCCTGTTTTATACGAATTAGGTTACAAATTCAAGCTGAGAGTGAATTTTAAAGATGAAGGAGTAAAAAGAGTCATTTTATTGGCAATGCCTGTACTTATGGGGACAGGAATACAGACTATAAATGTTTATGTGGATAGAGTGATAGCTTCTTTTTTGCCTGATGGGAGTATTGCAGCATTGAATTATGCCAATAGGCTTAACATGTTTGCATTGGGCATTTTTTCAACAGCAATTGCAACGGTTATATACCCTGTTTTATCGAAACATTCAGTAGCTGACGACAAAGAAGGCTTTCTAAAGAGTTTAAATTTTGCGGTAAGTGGTATTTTATACATGTTAATACCTGTATCAGTTGGTGCAATGGTACTCCGAGTGCCTATAATAAAAGTATTATTTGAAAGAGGAGCTTTTGATGAGAGGTCGACATATTTTACCTCAATCGCCCTTTTTTATTTTGCCATAGGAATGACTGCATATGGCCTTAGAGATGTCTTAAGCAGAAGTTTTTACTCTATGAAAGATACAAAAACTCCTATGATAAATGGTGCCATGGCTGTATTACTAAATATTGCACTTAATTTAATTTTGGTTAGATATTTAAAATTAGGTGGACTTGCACTTTCTACTTCTATTGCAGCCATATTTGCTACTTTTCTTTTATTTACTTCTTTAAAAAGAAAACTTGGGAAAATAGGCGGAAAATACATGTTTATGAGTTTTATAAGAGCAATGTTTGCAGCAATTGTAATGGGGGTGATAGTGCATTTTATGTATAATAATTTAATTGTTAAGATGCCGTCAGATAAAAGAATTTATGAGGTTATAATCATGTTTATAACTATATTAGTGGGAGTTATAATTTACTCCACTATTGTATTGGTTACTGATAAGTCTGCTTTTTCTTATTTCAAAAAAGGCATAAAATTTCTAAATTCTAAACTTGTGAGAAATTTATTTTATAAATGAGGTGGTATTGTATGAAATCAAAAGTATATTTTTACAATTTGAGAGCAAACAAAGCTAGTAGCAGTTTATCCTCCAAGGTAGAAAGAATTTTTGATGTAGCGGGTTTTAAAAATATTATTAATAAAAATGATTTGGTAGCTATAAAAATTCACTTTGGAGAAAAGGGAAACAACGCCTACATAAACCCTATATATGTAAGAAAAGTGGTTGACAAAATTAAAAGTTATGGGGGGAAGCCTTTTTTAACAGATACAAATACTCTTTACAAAGGCAGTCGTTCAAATGCAGTTGACCATTTGGTGACAGCGATTGAAAATGGTTTCGCATATGCTGTTGTGAACGCACCAATAATAATTGCTGACGGTATTTTAAGTAAAGACTCTGTAGAAGTAAAAATTGATAAAAAGCATTTTGACACTGTAAAAATTGCTTCCAATATTTTCTTTGCAAACTCAATGATTGTGATGTCACATTTTAAAGGTCATGAATTGGCTGGCTTTGGAGGAGCTATCAAAAACTTAGCTATGGGGTGTGCACCTGCAGCAGGAAAACAACAGCAGCATTCAACAGTGCAGCCTGTTGTAGGAAAGGGATGCACAGCATGTCAAATGTGCATCAGGAATTGCCCTGTAAATGCGATATCTTTGGTCAATGGTTCAGCTTATATTGACCCTTCTATATGCATAGGATGTGGAGAATGCGTGTCTATCTGTCAATATGGGGTCATAAAACCTCAATGGGGAACTGATATGGATGCTTTTGTAGAGAGAATGACGGAATATGCTTATGGTGCTTATTCAACAAAAAAAGGCAAAATTGCATTTATAAATTTTGTTATGAATGTTACACCACTTTGCGATTGTACGCCTTGGAGTGATGCGCCGATTGTCCCTGACATAGGAATATTAGCTTCCTTTGACCCTGTTGCCATAGATCAGGCAAGCTATGACCTTGTAAATCAGCAATTTGGTCACAAAGGCACAGCTTTAGAAGAAGCGGGATATGGCATGAATCCTGGAGAAGACAAATTTAAAGCTTTGCACCCTGAAACAAAAGGAGAATTGCAATTAAAATACGGTGAAGAAATCGGCTTGGGAACAAGAGATTATGAACTTGTTGAACTAAAATAGCAGGTTAATCCTGCTATTTTTTTAAAATTTTTAATGATTTTTGGCAACGTTTGTAGTAATATAATAATTAGGAGAAATTAACGGGAGATAAAGGAGAGAAATTTAATGGAAAAGTATTTTGTTATAATCCCCATAATTGCTGTGATAACAGTGGTATTGCTTTTTTTAGTGCAAATAGCTTTTATCAGATGGACGGATAAAATATTTGGAATCAAAGATGATAAAAAAAATAACAAAGATGAAAGAGAAAAAAATAATTAACATGGCATAAAAAGGAGCTGATACTTTGGAAATAGGTTTTAAAAGGAATGAGGTAAAAGGAGTAGTTTTTTACACAATACCATCTTTTGAAAAGACAGGACTTGTCAAACACCTTTTTACTACTCGGATTGGGGGTGTAAGCAAAGGCAAATATGCTTCCTTGAATTTAAGCTTAAAAAGATATGACACCAAAGAGGAAGTCTATGAAAATTTTAAAATAATATGTGATATTGGCGGTTTTTCGTATGAAGATATGGTTTTTTCAGACCAGGTTCATAGTGATGTTATAAAAAAGGTGACTTACGAAGATAAAGGCAAAAACTTTGGTGGAAGTGATATCTCTGGTGTAGATGCCCTTATGACTAATGAAAGAGGCATTCCTCTTGTTACATTTTATGCCGACTGTGTGCCTTTGTTTTTCTTAGACCCTGTCAAAAAAGTTATTGCCATTGCACACTCAGGATGGAGAGGTACAGTGCTTTCCATTGGGCCTAAAACGGTTAATGCCATGAAAGAAGAATACGGTTCAAATCCCAAAGATATACTTGTAGGGATAGGTCCTTCTATATACAAATGTTGTTATGAAGTAGGTGATGATGTTGCGAATAAAATTAAAGGTGTTATTGATGCATGGGAAAAAGTTCTTGTGAAAAAGGCGGAGGGCAAATGGATGCTAGATTTACAGCTTACCAACTACATTGAACTTATAAATACTGGTATACCAGATGAAAACATTACAGTAAGCCAAATGTGCACCCATTGCAATAGTGAATTTTATTCCTATAGAAGAGACAAAGGCATGACAGGCAGTATGGCAGCTTTTATGGAACTTAAGTAGTTTTTCTTTTATGATATTTGTTCTAATACATAAATTGAAAAATGGTTATTTGTGTCTTTTATATATTGACTATTTAATGCTGAATAATATAATCAAATTGGATAACATATAGAAAAGTCATAGTAAAAGAGTGGTAAGAATGAAAGTAAATGCTACAGAATTCAAAACAAGAGTTGGTAAATATTTGGATTTAGTTGATAAAGAAGAAATTATTATAACGAAAAATGGACGTGAAGTTGCAAAACTTATTTCAGCAAAAAAAGAAGGTACTCCAAATGCAGATTTTTTGTATGGAATTTTATCTGACTATCCTAACAAAAATATATCTGCTGAGCAAATACGGGAAGAAAGAATAAGAAATAAATACAATTAAAGGGGAGGAAAGATTACCCATTAAATAACAATGTGGGTATAATAGGTTAAATGATGAAAGTGTTAATTGATACTAATGTTATTCTTGACATTTTATTGAAAAAAACTCCCTTTGACGTAGATGCTTATAACATATTAAAATTAGCGGAAGAAAAAAAGATAAATGCTTATTTAGCTGCTTTTTCAATTATGGATATATATTATTTCATAAATAAAAACTTTTCTCATAATGAAAGTATAAAAGCATTAGAAGCTTTGTTAAGTATAGTAGAAGTAGTGAGTATAACAAAACATGATATAAAGAAAGCAATGAATTTTAAGGAGTTTAGAGATTTAGAAGATGCTCTACAAATGCTACCATACTTTTTATGCCATAAGACCTATTAAGGTCTTTTTTATTTTATCTAAAAACTTTTGTTCACAACTTATGCAATTTACTAAATATTCCGCTACAATTCCTGCCATATTTATGGTATATTTTTTGCATAATATACATTGAAGGGAGGCTTGTCACTATGATTGAAAGGATTTTTGAAATTATACAAAAAGAGGATAAAAAGAATCCTTTAACAGATGACCAAATAGCCGCAATTCTCAATATTAAAAGAGAAGATGTGACACAATTTAGACTGAAAAATAATATTCCTGACTCAAGAGAAAGAAGAAAACCTTACCTTTTAGAAGATGCAAAAAAAATAATTTCAAAGGACCCAAATATTTCAGATAGAAATTTGACAAAACAATTAAATAATTTAGGATATAATATTTCTCGTTTTGTAGCTACACAAATAAAAAAGGAAATTTTAAAAGATAAAATTGCAGATAATTTAGTGCAACAAAGTACTATTAAAAACGATAATGTAAATTTTGAAACTCCTAAAACAGCTAAAAGCTTACTCTCATTTAAAGAGATTATTGGAAGCGAAGGAAGCCTTAAAGTGCAGATAAGCCTTGCAAAAGCTGCAGTACTTTATCCCCCTCATGGACTTCATACTTTAATAGTAGGACCATCAGGATCTGGAAAAAGCCAGTTGGCTGAAGCAATGTACAACTATGCCATAGAGTCTGGAAAATTTAATGAAAATGCGCCTTTTGTAGTTTTTAACTGTGCTGATTATGCGGATAATCCACAACTACTCATGGCGCAACTTTTTGGTTATGTAAAAGGCGCTTTCACAGGGGCTGATACTGCAAAAGCGGGATTGGTAGAAAAAGCTGATGGTGGAATTTTGTTTTTGGACGAAGTCCACAGGCTTCCAAGTGAAGGACAAGAGATACTCTTTTATTTGTTGGACAAAGGAAAATTCAGACGATTAGGGGAAACAGAAAGTACTAGAGAGGCACAAATTATGCTTATTGCTGCTACTACTGAAAATCCTGAATCTTCGCTATTACTTACTTTTAGGAGAAGAATTCCTATGGTGATAGAACTTCCTTCTCTTTCAGAAAGACCTCCCCAAGAAAGATATGAAATTATACATCATTTTTTCTCAAAAGAGTCTTTTAGAATTAATAAATCGATTATTGTAAAAAAAGAGGCAGTAAGAGCTCTTATGCTTTATGACTGTCCGGGGAATATAGGGCAGCTAAGGAGCGATATTCAAGTTGCTTGTGCGAGGAGCTTTTTAAATTCATTAGGGAGTAAAAGCTCTTCATTGACAATAGACCTTTCAGATTTACCTAACCACGTAAAAATGGGGATAATCAGAGTAAATAAAAGAGATCCCGAAATAGAAAGATATTCAAATGAAGACATTATGGTGTATCCTGACAAGGAAATTAAGTTATATCCAAAAGAAGATAGATATATGCTGCCTGATGAAATATATCAATTTATAGAAGAAAGGTTTATTGACTTAAAAAGACAAGGACTTACAAAAGAGGAGATAGATAAAATTCTCGGGAAAGAGATAGAGGCGGAGCTGAAGAAATTTGCTGTAAATGTAAAATCTAACATAACAATTTCAAAAAAAGAATTGACAAACATAGTAGGAGAAAAAATTGTAAATGCTGTTGAAAAAGCATACGAGATTGCTAAAAAAAGTTTTAAAAACTTAGAGGATAATCTCTTTTATTCCCTTGCTATACACTTAAGTGCTGCTTATGAAAGAATATTAAGCGGCAAACCAATAATTAATCCTCAACTTGAAAACATAGTGAAAGAATATCCTGTTGAGTATTCTATTGCTAAAATTATGGCAAAACAAATTAACAAAGAATTAGAAATACAGCTGCCTGATGAAGAAGTGGGCTTTATTGCTATGTATCTAAGAACATTCTCAGGGGACAAAGAAATAACTAAAGGCAGAGTGGGCGTAGTTGTGCTTACGCACGGCCATGTTGCAAGTGGCATGGCAGAGGTGGCAAATAAACTCTTAGGGGTAAATCATGCAGTCGGTATAGATATGGCTCTTGATGAAAGCCCAGAATCTGTTCTTGAGAGGACAATTGAAGTAGTAAAAAGAATAGACGAAGGCAAAGGCTGCATTATTTTGGTTGACATGGGTTCACTTATTACCTTTGGCGAAATTATAACCAAAAGGACAGGGATACCTACAAGAGTGGTAGGAAGAGTAGATACTGTTATGGTATTGGAAGCTGTCAGAAGAGCTATTATACCGGATACTAATTTAGATGAGATAGCAGATGCGTTAGATGTAGATAAAACATATATAGGAAGAGTTGAAGGCATAAAGAGTAAAGATAAGCTTCCAAAAGCAATTGTAACTGTATGTATTACAGGAGAGGGAACAGCGTTAAAAATAAAGAAATATATTGAAGATGTCTTACCACAACTAAAAGATGATTACAAAATAATACCTGTTGGAATGCTCAGGCAGGAAGATATTGAAAAAGAAATTTCAAAAATAAGAGAAGAAAATGAAGTGGTAGCTTTTGTTGGTACAATAAATCCCGGCATAAAAAGTATACCTTTTATATCTGTTGAAGATATTTTACATGGCGCAGGGATTGAAAAGCTTAAAAAAATCCTCAATTTAAAGGTTGAAAATCCATTGAAAGAAATCATTGATGAAAACCTTATCTTATGTGATGTGGATATTTCTATGAAAAGTGATGTCATAGATAAATTGGTGGAGATATTGCAAGATAAAGGTTATGTAGATGATAAGTTTTTGCTAAGTGTATACAAAAGAGAATCAATGGGAGCCACCTGGATGAAAGGCGGTATAGCTATACCACATGGATACACGAAAAACGTTACGAAATCTGCCATAGCAATTGCAAAATTAAAAAAACCTATTTTTTGGGAAGGAGAGCTTAAAGCGGATTTAGTTTTTATGATAGCGTTAAAAGAAGATTCGAAGGATTATATGCTTGATTTATATAAAGTAATGACAGACGAAAAGATTGTAAATGCTTTGAAGGGAGCTAAAAGTCCGGTTCAAATAAAAGAAATAATATTAAAAAATACACTACCGGCCAATTAATTGGCACGATATTTGCACTATATAGAAGGGCAGTAGATGAGGAGGTAATTGTTGATGAGAATATCAGAGTATTTCAATAAAGAATTAATTGTTACAAATTTAGATGTTAAAAGTAAAGAAGAAATATTTAAAGTACTATTTAAAAAACTATATGATAACGGTTTTGTAAAAGAGAGTTTTTTAGATGCAATTATTAAACGTGAAAAAACTTTTCCAACAGGTTTGCAATTAAATACGTATAATGTTGCAATTCCTCATACAGATCCAGAACATGTAATAAAACCTGCAATAGCTATTGCAACATTGTCAAAACCTGTTATATTTAAAAACATGGCAAATCCGTTGGAAGAAGTAAATGTTAGCATTGTATTTATGATGGCACTAAATGAAGCACATAGCCAGGTGGAGATGCTTCAACAAATGGTTCAATTAATACAGAATGACACATTACTTGAGAAAATAATTGAAGCAAATGGAGGTGATAAAATCATTGATATAATAAAAAATGCTTCATTTACATTGAATTAAATTTTAGTAAATGAAGCAAAATAGTAAGCGTTATAAATTTAGGCTTAGAGGTGTAATGTCAACTAGTAATTATTGGAATCTTGAAAATTAAAGAGTTGATTACTACACTTAGCTAAAGAGGCGTCTTCAGCACTAAAGCTGCCAGATTGATAATTTATTTCACACAAGGCAAGCAAATTCTTGGCGAATGCGTTAAGATGTTTTGGGATTTCTTTATCCGACTTTTTAAACTGGAAACTAAAGAAATTATAATATTTTCAATAGCCGTGATCAAAGTCATACTAACAGTATCGTATCAAACCTGATACACGAAGCATTAGTAGCTTTAGGATAAAAAATTACCTCAAAGGGATAATGGAATCAGCACCTGAAGTATTATGAGAAAGTGAAGAAAAAAGCTAAGATTGTTGACTGTAGCTAGGGTGTTCCTGAAACATAACTTTAGAGATAGGAGGGAGATAAAATATGATGACAGGAAAGAATTACAAGAATGTGCGTGTACTTGTTGTGTGCGCAGATGGTGTTGCTACTTCTACAATTGCGCTGGTATCTTTAAGAGAAGCTTTGGAGGAAAAAGGTATTCACGCAGAATTTGTACAAGGAAGAGTAGTAGATGTTGATAATATGGTAAAAAATGGAGATTTTGACTTTGTGATTTCTACTGCTGGAACAGATTTAGATGTAAATATTCCTGTTATTAGTGGAGTTCCGTTCTTAACTGGCATAGGAAAAGACCAAGTTTTTACTCAAATTCAAGATATTATTAACAATAAAGAAAGAGGGGGTAAGTAAAAATGTTTACTATGATTGTGAAAACCTTTGGGGCTGCTGTTCTACTTCCTATTGTAATACTAATTTTTGAATTAATTCTTGGAGTAAAGTTTTCTAAAGCTCTCAGATCAGCACTTTACATAGGTGTAGGTCTTAATGGTTTAGTATCAGTCTTAAATCCGTATTTCATGGGATTAATTGGGAAAGCAGTTTCGGATATGATAACTACGGGAGGAGTGCATTTACCATATGTTGATACTGGTTGGGCTCTTTTAGCAGCAGTGGGTTATTCAACACAAATTGGGGCACTGATTATTCCTACTGGTATAATTGTTAACATTATAATGCTTTTATTACACTGGACAGATACCTTAGACTTGGACGTATGGAATTTCTGGCATTGGGCTTTTATAGGTAGCATGGTTTATTATGCGACTAATAATCTGGTATATGGGTTATTAACTGCGGTAGCAGTTGAAATGTTCCTTCTTATACTTGCCGATATAACTGCTCCTACCATGCAAATATTCTTTAATTTACCAGGGCTTGCTTTTCCGCATGCAAGTGGTCAAGGAGGAACATTAATAGCTGTTCCTTTGAAATGGTTCTTTGATAAAATTGGATTAACCAAGATACAAATTAGTTCACGAACTATAAGAGAAAAATTTGGCATTTTAGGAGATTCTGTTGTTGTGGGCTTTATAATAGCTACAATTATAGGGTTTATTGCATGGAGAAATAAATTAGGTGATATGCAAACTTGGTCTGGGATATTGGCATTAGGCATAGGAACAGGTGCTTTTATCTACTTATATCCCAAAGCAACCGGAGCTCTCTTGGAAGGATTTGTACCTCTTAATGAGAGAGTAAGAGAGGTACTTTCTAAGAGAGGCGTTAATAGAAAATTAAATTTTGGGATGGATTCAGCTCTTACTATTGGACATCCGGATGTTCTTACTACAGGGCTTCTGACTATGTTGACTACTGTACCTCTTATATTTTTGCTACCAGGTAATAAATTTATCATGTTAGCAGATTTAGGAGTAACACCCTTTTTCTTAGCTTCAGCTGTAACAGCAATAATGGGAGGAAATATTATTGCTTCTTATATCACTACAGTTATTGCTGTAATTATAACATTATACTTTGCCAGTGCAGCATCTCCACTTTTTGCCCATATAGTAACTTTGATAGGAACCCAGTTACCTGATACTGGTAAAGCCATTGTTGGCGCTGATATGAGACCTTTACATGGATTGTTTTGGTTACTGGGGCAATCACCTATAGGACTTGTTGTAGCATTTATAGGTATTTTTGCGATGCTATTTTTCTTTAAGAGAAGTCCTGAAGTATGGTATAAAGCATTTGGTTATAAAGGCAACGAAAGCAAAGCAAAAATTTAAACATATTATAATAAAATGCAATTAGTTGTACCAAACAAGAATAGTTGATAGTTTATTCTTGTTTGGTACTATAATTTGTTGATGTGAATCATAATAATGAATATAGGCAGATCTGTTTGTGAGACGAGGGAGGAATATTTAAATGAAAAAATGGAAAGTTGTTAGTACAGCAGTTACATTTGGAAAAATTAGTAAAGAACCAGTAAAACGTCTCGAAGAATTTGGTTGTGAAGTTGTACTTAATCCTTTTGGAAGACCTTTTACAAATGAAGAAATAATAAGATATGCTTCTGATGCGGATGCACTGATAGTAGGAAATGATAAAGTTCCAGGGGATGTTATCAAAAAATGTAAGAAACTCAAGATTATTGCAAAACATGGAGTAGGAGTAGATAGCATCGACGTTAAAACTGCGAATCAATTAGGCATTGTTGTTACTAATGCCCCTGGCACTAACAGCGAAGAAGTTGCTGATTTAGCTTTTGGATTACTTCATATGCTTGCTCGTGGGCTTTATCAAGCAAATACTGATACAAAAAATGGCAAGTGGATTAAGCCAGTTGGTATAAGTTTAAGCAAAAAAACTATTGGAATTATCGGAGTTGGTACAATAGGTACTGCAGTGGCAAAACGAGCTACTGGATATGATATGAATATTTTAGGATATGATATCAAGAAAAATCCATTAGCCTTGGAGCTAGGAGTAAAGTATGTGGGGCTAGATGAACTTTTATCAGAAGCAGATTTTATAAGTTTGCATTTACCATTAACCAACGATACATTAAATATTCTTAATGCAGATAAATTTAAATTAATAAAAAAAGGTGCTATTATGATTAATACTGCTAGGAGTCAACTTATTGATAATGAAGCTCTTTACAACTCTTTGATAGATGGAACTTTAAAGGGGTATGCTACTGATGTATATGATTTTGAACCTCCAATGCATTTGCCTCTTTTTGATTTACCTAATGTTATATTAACACCTCATATTGGTGGAACAACTGTTGAATCAAATAAACGAATGGGTAATACTGCCGTTGATAATGTAATTGCAGTTTTAAAAGGCGAAACTCCTCCTAATATTGTTTTGGTTGATTAGAGCTAAGCTAAAGTAAATGAGGGGAGATATTAAATGCCTAGTATAAAAAAAGCAATTCTTTTAAATAAAGCGGATAGTGTTGCAACGGCATTGTCACAGATTCAAAAGGGTGATGTTGTAGATATTATCTATAATAATGAAACAGTTAATAGACTCATTGCATTAGATGATATAGAAATATACCACAAAATCGCAGTAGTACCTATTCAATCCGGAAATAACGTTTATAAATATGGGGAGGTTATAGGTAAAGCTATTAAATCTATAGAAATTGGCCAGTGTGTTCATATAGATAATATAGAGAGCGTGAGGGGTAAGAGATGAAAATTAAGGCATACAAAAGACCAGATGGTAAATATGGAATAAGAAATAAAGTTTTAATTTTACCTTCTGTAGGATGTGCAAATGAAACAGCGAGATTAATATCAGAACAAGTTCAAGGTACGACATATATAACTAATCCAAAGGGATGCGGGCAAATTGGAAGTAGCGTGGAACTTATGCACAGGACTTTAATAGGGTTGACTTTAAATCCTAACGTATATGGAACCATTATAGTTGGATTGGGATGTGAAACTATTCAAGCTTATGATTTATATGAAGAAGTTAAAAAAAGGAGTAATAAACCAGTAGAAGTCATAAGTATACAAAGAGAGGGAGGAACACTAAAAACCATACAGAAGGGAATTAAATTAGCACGAAAAATGGTAGAAGAGATGTCAAAAATAGAGCGTGAAGAAGTTGACATTTCTAATATAACATTAGCAACTAATTGTGGAGGTTCTGATGCTACTTCTGGAATAGCTGCTAATCCAACATTAGGATATTGCAGTGATATTTTAATAAAAGAAGGGGCTACAGTATTTTTGGGTGAGACTACAGAATTCATTGGAGCGGAACATATATTAGCCAGAAGAGCAAAAAATGAAAAAGTTAGGAATAACTTATTAACAATAGTTAAAAATTTAGAAAACGAGTTTATTAGATTAGGAATAGATGTTAGGGGCGCGAATCCTTCACCGGGAAATATTAAAGGAGGATTGAGTACTTTAGAAGAAAAATCATTAGGTTCGATTATGAAAGGTGGAACAAGTATTATTAATGAAGTTGTACGTTATGGAGAAATTCCGAAAGAAAAAGGTCTCATTATAATGGATACACCAGGTTATGATATTGAATCTGTTACGGGGATGGTAGCTGGAGGAGCGCAGATATGTGTATTTACCACAGGGAGAGGTACTCCTATTGGTAATCCTATTATACCTTTAATTAAAATAACGGGAAATAAACAAACGTATGAAAACATGTCGGATAATATTGATTTAGATGTTTCGGATATAATTGAAGGTAAAAAAGACATTAAAGAATGTGGTGAAATGCTTTTACAAGAGATAATAGATGTATGTAATGGTAAATTAACAAAAGCAGAGATATATGGATTTTCAGAAACGTGTATATATAGAAATCAAGAGATTTGGTGTTCATGGTAAGCTAATAAAACATTTCTTAGATTATAAGAAGTTAAAAGTAAGAAGGAAGTATAAAAAGGTTCAACGTAAGTAAGATATTTAAAATGAGGAGGGGAGAAATAAGGATGAAGATTACATCATTAAAGGTATATAAGGTAAAACCAAGATGGATATTTTTAAAGATAGATACAGATGAAGGGATTAGTGGATGGGGTGAATTGATTTCGGGTACTAGAACTGAAACTGTTGTTGCAGGTGCATATGAAATGGGAGAGTATCTTATTGATAAAGACCCGAGACAAATTGAAGATATCTGGCAAATAATGTATAGGTCCTTTTTTAGAGGCGGTCCTATAAATATGACAATTTTATCAGGAATAGAAATGGCACTATGGGACATAAAAGGCAAATATTATAATATGCCAGTATATGAATTTTTGGGCGGAAAAGCAAGAGACAAAATAATGGTTTACTCATGGATTGGTGGAGATAGACCCTCAGATGTAGTGGAAGCAGCTTTGGATAGGAAGAATAAAGGTTTCAAGGCAATAAAAATGAACGCCACAGAGGAACTTCATTATATTGATTCATATAAAAAAATTGAAGCTGTTATTGAAAGAGTGGCATCAATAAGAGATGCTGTTGGTTATGAAATGGAGATAGGGATAGATTTCCACGGACGTGTTCATAAGGCAATGGCTAAAGTTTTAGCTAAAGAATTGGAAAAATACAGGCCGATGTTTATAGAAGAACCTGTATTACCCGAAAACAATGAAGCATTGAAGGAAATAGCAAGTTATACATCCATACCTATTGCGACAGGTGAAAGATTATATACTAGGTGGGGATTCAAAGATGTATTAAAAAGCGGTGTTGTAGATATAATTCAACCCGATGTAGCATTAACAGGTGGTATTCTTGAAGCTAAAAAAATATCTGCTATGGCAGAAGCGTTTGATGTAGCTGTAGCTCCACATGCTCCGTATGGTCCAATTGCACTTACTGCTACATTACAATTAGATATCTGTACACCTAATGTGTTTATACAAGAACAAAGCTTAGGCATACACTATAATCAAGGTTTTGATTTACTTGATTTTGTAAAAAATAAAGAAATCTTTGCGTATAAGGATGGCTTTGTCGATATTCCAACGGGCCCAGGACTTGGTATTGAAATCGATGAAGAATTAGTCAAAAAAGTTGATATGGAAGGATTACATTGGACTAACCCAAAGTGGAGGAATTACGATGGGACGGTAGCTGAATGGTAATCTAAAGAGGATTGTATTATATTATGGAATTAAATATTTTAGTAATAATTAATATTTGCTTAAATGCTCTATAGGTTCTATAGATAGAAGATTTTTATTTTGTTGGAGGTGATTTTATGAAAGGCTATGAGGTATTAAATAAGATTAAGGAAGTAGGAATTTGTGCAATTGTAAGGGGTACATCCGTTGATTCATTATATAGAATTGCAGATTCACTGATTGCAGGGGGAATAAAAGCTATTGAAGTTGCATTTAATACCCCTGGTGCTGCCAAGATGATAGAAAAACTTGTTGAAAAATATAGTGATCAGGTATTAGTAGGTGCAGGTACTGTCTTAGATGCTGAAACTGCGAGAATTGCTATACTGTCAGGAGCATCATTTATATTATCACCTTCTTTAAATCTAGAAATGATAAAAATATGCCAAAGGTACAATGTACTACCTGTTCCGGGCATTTCGACACCTACAGAAGCAGTAACAGCGTGGGAAAATGGAGCGCAGATTGTTAAAGTGTTTCCTGCTGGAGTCTTTGGGCCAAACTATATAAAACAGTTAAAAGGACCTTTATCGCAAATAGAAATGATGGCAGTTGGGGCAGTAAATCTTGACAATTTTAAAGATTTTATAAAAGCTGGAGCATGTTCTGTAGGAATAGGCAGTGAGCTTGTAAATAATAAGCTTGTCGAGGAAGGAAAGTTTGATGAAATAACAAAGAGAGCTGCAGCATTCGTAAATGCGTTTAAAGAAGTTAATGGTAAATAACCAAATTTGTTTTTCCTCCCCTGTTTCTGTATAATTAATGTGCAGGATAAACAAGACAGGGGAGGATATTTTGTTGAGAAAAAACGCGTATACAATTGCAATAATTTACCTTTTAATGATGTTAATAGGAATAGTAGAAAATGTCAAAGGACCGCTGATAATAAATATCAAGACTTTTTATGGTGTTGACTATACTATGATGGGCTTATTTTTGTCAGCTGGAAGTTTTGGATTTATTTTATCAACTTTTCTAGGAGGATTTTTAGCCGATAAAATAGGCCGTAAGTCAGTATTAATAAGTGGTCTAATCCTTATAATAGCCGGAATACTTGGAATTTTTGCAGCTCGTAAATTTATTGTATTTCTTATTTTTGCTTTTGTGATGAACATGGGGATGGGACTATTGGAGATTGGCATAAATGCAGTTGCTTCAATAGTTTTTATAGTAAACCAAGCACTTATGATGAATTTGCTTCACTTTTTTTACGGAGTTGGAGCTATTATTTCCCCAAATATGACAGCAAAACTGTTACATATCAATTTTTCGTGGCAACAAGTTTATTTAACTGTTGGAGCAATAGTTTTTATACTAATGTTAGCTGCACTTGAGATTAAGATGCATGGAGAGGAAAAACATATTGCGAGAGATAAAATAGATTACATACAAATCCTAAGTGACAAACGCATGTGGCTTTTTGCAAGTATGCTTGGATTTTACGTTGCCTCTGAACTTGGCATAGGCAATTGGGCTGTCACATTTTTTAGCGCACAATATAAAATGGACAATACAATAAGTTCTCTCTATCTTGGGATTTTCTTTGCGACATTCACTTTTGGCAGATTAGTTGGGGGGTTTATTGTTGAAAGAATTGGTTATATAAAAAGTTTGTTTATATTTTCTTTGGTTTCTTCAATACTTATTGCATCTGGAATGGCCGGAAGAAATTTTGCATTTTTAATTTCAGTAGCAGGATTTTTTTATTCAATAATTTTCCCAACGACAATTGCTATAGTCATGAAAGAATTTAAACAACATGTAACTATTATAATCGCCATTATTTTGACAATAAGTTCAACAATAAATATGTTGGCAAATTTTTTAATTGGAAGATTAAACGACATTTTTGGAATTTTTATTGGATTTTCAGCTATATTGATATTTATGATTTTAGTCGTATTTATGTCTTTAATTTTAGCGAAAACAGAGACAACTGATGATTTAGAGAAAGTCTGATTTACAAACTAGCTTAACTTTCCCCTAAAAATTTTTACTTTTCTGTGGTATACTTTTTATAAATAGAGTATGGAGGTGTGCGATAGTTTACTAATTCGCCTTAAAGGGGAGACCATCCTTGACAAACAAAGAGAGGGTTTTTAATTTAATAAAAGAGCAGTCAAAAGATATAAATATTAAAGAAAAGAAGGGATTGACTGCCCAAGAAATTGCCAAAAAATTGAATTTGAGAAGGAATGTAGCAAGCCATTTATTAAATGAACTTTATAAAGAAGGCAAAATAATAAAAATAAACACAAGGCCTGTCTATTTTTTAGACAAAGAAGTTTATGAAAAGAAGGCAAAAGAATTCAAAGAAACGGCTAAAACCTTGGATTCAACTGTAAAGGTTTCAAACGATGACCCTTTTACAAAGCTTATAGGATATAACGGCAGCCTGAAAACACAAGTGAAGTTATGTAAATCAGCGGCTTCTTATCCTCCCAATGGACTACCTATTTTGCTAATTGGAAATACAGGAGTAGGTAAAAGTTTTATTGCACAACTTATTTACGAATATGCTAAATCCATTGGTGCTATAGATGAAAATGCTCCTTATGTAATATTTAATTGTGCTGAATACGCCAATAATCCTGAACTATTGTCAGCAAATCTTTTTGGCTATGTGAAAGGGGCATTTACAGGGGCGGATAGAGATAAGCCGGGCCTTTTAGAGGAAGCAGACGGCGGGTATTTATTTTTAGATGAGGTTCACAGGCTTCCGCCAGAAGGGCAGGAAAAACTGTTTCTATTTTTGGACAAAGGCATATTTAGAAGGCTTGGTGAGACAGGCAACTGGAGGACAGCAAAAGTAAGGTTTATCTTTGCCACAACTGAAGACCCTGAGCAAACTCTTACAAAGACTTTTTTAAGAAGGATACCATTAGTTGTAAGCATCCCCTCTTTCTATGATAGGCCTTTACATGAAAGGTTACAACTTATCTATAACTTTTACAAAAATGAGGCCAAAAATTTGGGAATGGATATTTTAATAAGCAAACAAGTGCTGAATGTTCTTCTTAAGACCAAAATATCTGGCAACATTGGTAAACTTATAAATGTAATAAAATACAGCTGTGCTCAAGCCTATAACCATGTTATAAGAGAGAAAACAAATATATTGCGAATTCATCTATATGACCTACCAAGAGAAATGCAGGCCGATTTAGATATAATAAAAAGTAATTTTCATTTTAACGGTATGTTGATTTCTCATAATAGAAAAGATGAAGATTTGATATGGGACAAAGAAGACAATAAAGATGTATATGAAGTAGTAAGCAAAATATTTGTGCTATTTGAGAAATATAGTAGTAGGGAAATAAATGCTGACAGTTTTAAAAAAGATGCTTTGATTTATTTAAATGAGTTTACAGATAAAATAATTTTTAAAAACGATAACACGTATATAGATTCAATAGTTTTCAATGCTATTAAAAACGTAGTAGAAAATGTGCTAAATATAATACAAAATATGTACGGAATTAAATATTATGGCAATTCGGTTTTGGTATTGACCCATTTTATTAATTATTTATTAAGCGATGTAACTTACGAGAAGTATTCTGAGAATATAAAAGTGGTATTGGGTGTTTTGAAAAATGTTTTTCCCAAAGAGTTTATAATAGCTAATAAAATGGTAGAACTTATTGAAGTTAACCTGGATGTCAAGCTCAACCAAATAGCTGTAATTTATTTTACACTTTATATTAAAAGCTTAAATAAAAGTGACAATTCAAATCTGATAAATTCTATAATAATAGCCCATGGTTATTCAACTGCCAGCAGCATAGCCAGTGTCGCCAATAGGCTTTTGGGACAGTTTGTTTTTGAAGCTTTTGATATGCCAATTGAGATGTCGACACAAGAGATTATGCTAAAAGTTCAAGATTATTTAAAAAATATAGATACCTCCAAAGGCATTATTATATTAGTAGACATGGGTTCTTTAGAGGAGATATACAAGTCTTTAACTGACATTGTAGAGGGAGACATAGCAATTATTAATAATATTACTACTCAATTGGCTTTAGACGTAGGAAATAGAATATTGCAAAATCAACCTTTAGAGCAAATTGTAACAGAGGCTATACAGAAAAATAGCAGCAGTTATAGATTCATTGAATCTCAAAAAAATAGAGAAAATGCCATTCTAACAACTTGTGTGACAGGAATCGGCACAGCAGTGAAAATAAAAGACCTTTTAAAAGAATGTTTTACAAATGAAGATATTGAGATTATTCCATATGATTACAGCAGATTAAAAGGCAATGGGATAAAAGATGAGATATTCAAAAATTTTAATGTTAAGCTAATCATTGGGACAGCTGACCCTGGAATAAAAGATATACCTTATTTATCTTTAGAAGATTTAATTGCTGGCAAAGGAGATGTCTTGTTAAGTAAAATATTAAGAGGTATTGTCGACGATGAAACTATACAGCAAATCAATCAAACGATAGTCCGACTTTTTTCTTTACAAAATGTATTACATCACTTGACTATATTAAACCCTGATAAAATAATTGCTCAGGTTGAAAAAGCTATATCGGATTTAGAAAGATTTATTGGGGTTAGATTTTCCAATGATTTAAAAATTAGTTTGTATATACATGTCAGTGTAATGATTGAAAGACTAGTGATGAAAGAACCAATAACCTCTTACAGTAATTTAGAGGAATTTGAACAGTGTCATAGACAGTTCATAGATTTTGTTAAAGCTTCTTTTAGTGTCATAGAAGAAACTTATAAAGTGGATATACCGACGACGGAAATAGGGTTTATATATGACTTGATAGTTACAAAAATAAAAGATTTACCAGTATAAAATAACCTTGCAATAACTTTTAAAATAAACGAAATTATATTTGATTTCTAGGCATTCCTTCGATAGGAATGCTTTTTTGTATATCAATGCTGTTAAAATTAATTACACTCTTTGGCATGCTTTTTGCTAAAGATATATAGTGAAAACAAATTCAAACTGAAAGGAGGGGAGTTATTGTCAGTTCCTAATATTTTATTAACACGTATAGATAATCGTTTAGTTCATGGGCAAGTAGGAGTTACTTGGGTAAAATCTTTAGGAGCAAATTTGATCGTTGTTGTAGATGATGAAGTAGCTAATGATCCTTTACAGCAGCAGCTGATGAAGATGACAGCAGAAATGGCAGGTGTAGGGATTCGTTTTTTTACCATAGAACACACTATAAATATAATTCACAAAGCTTCTCCAACTCAGAAAATTTTTATAGTGTGCAAAACTCCGCAAGTTGTTAGAAAATTAGTAGATGGGGGAGTACCTATAAAAGAAGTGAATGTTGGTAATATGCATTTTTCACCAGGTAAAAAACAACTAAGTAAAAAAGTATATGTAGATGACAATGATTTAGAAGATTTGCACTATATAAGTTCAAAAGGGGTGGAAGTGTATATACAAGATACTCCTGACGATAAAAAAGAATATTTACAATGAGGAGGTTTGATTGAATGCATAGCATTACATTGATGCAAGCTTTGCTTTTAACTTTAATGGCGATAATAGTAGGTGTGGATTTTTGGCTTGAAGCATTTTTCCTTTTTAGACCGATAATTGTTGGAACTTTAACGGGATTGATACTTGGTGATGTACACACAGGCTTAATTGCTGGTGGGTTAACTGAACTGGCATTTGCAGGATTAACACCCGCTGGAGGAACGCAACCACCCAATCCAATTTTAGCAGGATTAATGACAACAGTTATTGCTTTTACAACAGGTGCAGATCCTAAAACAGCAATAGGATTAGCATTACCTTTTAGTTTTCTAATGCAGTATATTATTTTATTCTATTACTCTAGCTTTTCGTTTTTCATGACAAAAGCTGATAAGTATGCAGAAGAAGCAAACGTAAAAGGACTTGCCAAAATAAATATTTTAACTACTTCTATTGTTGCTCTAAGCTATGGAATAATCGTCTTTTTAAGTGTATATGTTGCACAGGATTTGATGAAAACAGTTGTGCAATCAATGCCAGCTTGGTTGGCTCATGGTTTTGAAGTAGCAGGCGGAATATTGCCGGCGGTAGGATTTGGTATGTTGCTTAGAGTTATGATGAAAGCAGAATACACGCCATATTTTATAATAGGATTTTTTATAGCTTCTTTCCTACCTTTTTCAAATTTATTGCCTATTGCGGTAATAGGTGCAGCTTTAGCACTTTACGAGTATTTCCGTACAAAAGATCAGTATCTTTTAAATAATGTAGTGGCAACGAAGGGAGATGAGTATAGTGACGGGATCTAATAAAAAAATGTTGACAAAAAAAGATATAACAAAACTAGCAATTTTTTCTTCACTTTTACAAGCCAGTTTTAACTATGAAAGAATGCAGGCAGGAGGATTTACTTTAGCACAATTACCATTTTTGAGAAAGGTATATAAAGATGATAAAAAAGGCCTTTCAGAGGCTATGAAGGACAACTTAGAATTTATAAATACTCATCCTAATTTAGTGGGATTTTTAATGGGCCTGCTGCTTTCTTTAGAAGAAAGTCATGAAGATAGAGGAGTAATTAGAGGATTAAAAGTGGCCTTGTTTGGTCCTCTGGCAGGTATTGGAGATGCTATTTTTTGGTTTACTTTACTTCCGATAATGGTAGGTATTAGTGCTTCTTTTGCTATGCAAGGAAGCTTAATTGGACCAATTTTGTTTTTTGCAGTGTATCTAAGCATCTGGTTATTACGTATTCCTTTAACTCATCTTGGCTATACTTTAGGTGTAAACGCTATAGACCTAATTAAAGAGCAATCAAAAATATTTTCTAAAGCAGCTTCTATACTTGGTGTTACTGTTATTGGAGGATTAATAGCCACATATGTGCATATTGAAGTATTAACTAAGATTCCAATAAATAAAGACCATGTTATATCATTGCAAACAGAATTTTTTGACAAAATTTTCCCTAATATTTTACCTTTAGGGTATACTTTATTGATGTTTTACCTATTAAAGAAGAAAAAAGTAAGCCCAGTTATATTGATATTAATAACATTCTTTATGGCGATATTCTTCTCATATTTAGGGGTTTTATGATATGCATGATACTGTGATCATCATTACAGGACATGGGAATTATGCAACTGGGCTAAAAAGTTCAATTCAGCTTATAGCTGGGATTATTGATGGTGCGTATGCAATAGATTTTAAGGAAAATGATTCAGATATGAGTTTGAAATATAAGATCAAGGAAATATTGGACAAATATCCTAATTCACCAGTTTTAATCATATGTGATATTGTTGGAGGAACACCTTTTAAAGTAGCTTCTGAATTTGCTGTTTCGGGTGATAAAAAAATAGAATTGGTAGCAGGGTGTAATTTAAGCGCTTTATTAGAAATAGTTTTGCAAAAGGATAAATTGTCAATTTCTGAGTTGGCTAATCTTGCTGTGAAAACTACTAAAAATAGTGTATTAAATTTTACACAGTATAATGAACATCATAAAGATGATGAAGGAACAGAGAAAATGAAGGAGGGTATTTAAGAGAGATTATTATTCTGCACTAGGGTGCTTTAAATGCCTGGTGCAGAATAGTTTTTTAGAACAGTTAAATAGGTTCAATATTTAAAATATATTTAGTGGTTTTATACTGAGTTTGAATAGGTGGTGAACAAAGTGTCATTAGTCAATACAAAAAAGATGCTTGAAGATGCTAAAAAAAACAAATATGCTGTAGGAGCCTTTAACGTGCACAACCTTGAAACTTTAAAAGCTGTTGCAAAAGCTGCATATGAAATGAGGTCACCTTTAATTTTACAGACAACACCGGGTACAATAAAACATGCAGGAGAAGACTATATAGCTGCAATGGCAAAAGTCGCATCAGAAAAATATGACATACCAATAGCACTACATTTAGACCACGGAAATTCCTTTGACCTCGTTGTAAAATGCATAAGAGCAGGTTACACTTCAGTAATGATTGACGGCTCAATGCTTTCCTATGAACAAAATGTCGAACTGACAAAAAAAGTTGTAGAAGTAGCTCATGCAGCAGGGGTGACTGTAGAAGCAGAACTTGGGAGTATAGTAGGCGTTGAAGACGATATGTACGTAAAAGAAGATAAAAGTGCATTTACAGATCCTGAAATGGCAGCGGATTTTGTAGAGAAGACAGGAGTTGACTCATTAGCTATAGCAATTGGCACGGCCCATGGGATGTACAAAGGAGAAGTAAAACTTGACTTTGAAAGGCTAAAAGAAATAGCGAGCTTAGTAGACATTCCATTGGTACTTCATGGTGCATCAGGAGTTCCTGATGAGTTGGTAAAAAAAGCTATAGCACTGGGTATATGCAAATTAAACATTGCTACAGAATTAAAAATTCCTTTTGCAAATGCAATAAAAGAAGTATTTAAAAATAACCCAGATGAGAGCGATCCAAGAAAATTCCTTGCACCTGGAGAAAGAGCAATAGAAGAAGTCGTAAAAGAAAAAATAAAACTTTTTGGCTGTGGTGAAAGAGCATGATATTGACAGTCACTTTAAATCCCTCAGTTGACAGAAGTTACAGAGTAGACAATTTTCAAGTGGGCAAAATTTTCAGAGCCCAGGAAGAAAACAGCGTGGCAGGTGGCAAGGGAATCAATGTAACAAAGGTTATAAAAACATTGGGAGAGGAGGTAACAGCAACAGGATTTTTAGGCGGTAAATCGGGAGAATTCATAGAAGAAGAGCTTAACAAAATAGGTGTCAAATGTAGCTTTATCAAAATAGATGGAGAAACTCGCACATGTATAGCAATTTTAGATCCTGTATCAAAAACTCAGACGGAAATCTTGGAAAAGGGACCTTATGTGTCTCAGGAGCATGTAGAAAAATTTTTAGACAATTTTAATGAACTATCAAAGAGCTGCAATATCATAACAGCCTCAGGCAGTGCACCTTCTGGTGTTCCTGAAGATATCTATATAGAACTAATAAATATCTCAAAGCAAAACGGTGCCAAATTAATTTTAGATACGAGCGGTGCATACCTATCAAAAGCCATTAGAGCAAAACCATTTATGATTAAACCTAACAAAGAAGAAGTAGAAAAACTGCTCAATAGAGAATTAGAAAATATTGAAGAAATCAAAAAAGCGGCTTTAGAGCTCAAACAGTTTGGAATAACTATTGTGTCAATATCTTTAGGCAGTGAAGGTTCTATCGTTGCATGTGAGGAGGGAGTATTTAGACTTATACCACCTCAAATAAAAGTAGCAAGCCCTGTGGGCTCAGGGGACTCATATGTTGCAGGTATGGCAGTAGGCATAAAAAGAGGATTTGATATTGTTGATGCTGCGATATTAGCAACTGCATGTGGAACGGCAAATGCCATGTATTACAAGACAGGATATGTTACATTAGAGAATGTTGAGCATTTAAAAAATAATGTAAAGGTCGAAAAACTTTAAAAAAACAAGGAGGTATAAAAATATGATATTAGGTTACAGTGAAGAACAATTAAAAGAAAAGAAAGGTTATGCTACAGCGAAAGAAATAAATCAGCAGCCGCGATTATGGAGAGAACTTTTTAATATTCTTTTACATCAAAAAAGAGAAATCACTGAGTTTTTAAATCCAATATTCCAAATAAAAGATTTAAAAATTATACTAACTGGTGCAGGAACATCTGCTTTTGTAGGCTATAGCAGTGAAGGCTATTTGAGGAGAATGCTTGGCTTAGACATTGAAGCAATTGATACTACAGATATTGTTGCATCACCAGAGAACTTTTTCTTTAAAGACAAACCTACTCTTTTAATTTCCCATGGAAGGTCTGGTGATAGTCCAGAAAGCCTAGCTACAATAGAGTTAGCAGAAAAAATTATAAAAGATGTTTATTTTTTAAACATCACCTGCAATAAAGATGGCAAAATGGCAAAAAGCACAATTGACAAGAAAAATTGTTTAAACATATTTATGCCTGAAGAAGCAAATGATGAAGGTTTTGCAATGACAAGTAGTTTCACATGTATGCTTTTAACAGATTTAATGCTGCCACACATAGAACAAATTGAGAGCAAAAAAGACCTCTTTGAAAAATTAGCAAAAGAAGCAGAGAGAATAATAGAGGAAGATGCAAGGTTAGTAGAAGAAATATCAAAAAATGACTATGACAGATTGATATACTTGGGCAGTGGCAACTTAAAAGGATGTGCTGCAGAAGCTGCATTAAAATCTTTAGAATTATCACGAGGAGAAGTAAATACTAATTTTAACACCTCTTTAGGATTTAGACATGGTCCCAAATCTGTTATAAATGATAAAACACTTATAGGATTTTTTGTATCAAACAATCCTTATACACAAAAATATGATTTAGACCTCATAAAAGAGATAGCAAATGAACCCGGGAAAAGAAAATTAATGGCTTTTATGCCGGAAGATTTGCAAATAGATGGAATAGATTATATATTCAAATTGAGACAGGACTTTACCAATGTAGAAGAAGCTTTTTTAACACCTTTGTACATTATTTATGCACAAATTTTAGCTTTTTATAAGTCCTTGAATCTAGGGATAACACCTGATGATCCAAATCCTGAAGGAAGAGTAAATAGGGTTGTTAAAGGGGTAATAATTTATGAATATGTTTAAGGTTTTGTTAGCCATTGGAGATTTATATAACACTCCATGGCTTTATTTTTTAAATAGCTTAACAAATTTCCAATTATTTTTTAAATTTTTTTCAACAAAAAAGAAGGATTTTTCGAAATGATGTAGAATACATATAATATAAGTTTGTCGAATCAATAAACTATTAGGAGTGGTTGCATAAATGAAGAGGAAATTAAAAAACAGCGTTGGAATATGGGCATTTGGCCCGACTGCTACCAGATTTGTTCCTGCAAGATACCGCCCGGAACTTTCAAATGAGACAATGGAAGCAAGAACAGAAAGAGTTCTCAAAGGATTAGGTGAGTTTATTGATGGCTATGAATACCATTACCCAAATGAGATAAATGAAAATAATGTAAGCAGTATAAAAGAAATATTAGCTAGCGAAGGGAAAGACATATATTGTATAGCTCTTGGCCATCATACAAATCCCAAGTATTCTTTAGGTTCTTTAGTAAATCCTTTTCCTGAAATACGCAAGGAAGCTATAAACATTGCTAAAGATGGTATAGACTTAGCGTCTTCAGTTGGTGCTAATTTTATAATTTGGCCGGGCGGTGAAGGATATAATTATCCCTTTCAGACAGATTATGAAAAGATGTGGAATGACTTCATAGACGCAATTGCCATTCTTACAGAACAGGCAAATAAAAAAGGAGTTACTATATTCCTTGAGCATAAAAACAGTGAACCTGCTATGAAAGTGGCTATGAGAAGCATAGGTATGACACTGTATGTTATCAATAAAGTTAAAGAAAGGGGAGTAGATACAAGTAATTTAAAGGTCAACATGGATTGGCAACATCTTATAATGAATGGTGAAAATTTAGCCGAATATGCAAGGCTATTAGCAATGGAAAATAAATTAGGCCATCAGCATGCAAACAGCGGATGGGGGACTTTTGATGATGATAGTATGGTTGGAGCCTTACGATTTGTGGAGACATTAGAACTTGCCAAAGAATTACAACTTATTGGTTATGGCAAAAATGGCGAGAGAATAGGTTTTGACCTTTTACCCTATACAGAAGATGCGATAGAAGCTGTTAAAGAGAGTGTGATTCATTGGGAATTTATTTATGATTTAGCTTACAAAATAAATATCGAGCATCTATATGAGGCAAAAAGAACCAAGGATGCTGTAAAAGCCTATAAAGAAGTATATAAAGCACTTGGGGCAAAATTTTAAATAATTATATTTTTCAGAAGGAGGAGAACAAAATGGAATACTTCAAAAATGTACCAAAAGTACAATACGAAGGACCAAAGTCAAACAACCCATATGCATTTAAATTTTACAATCCTGATGAAATAATAGATGGGAAACCTTTAAAAGAACACTTGCGTTTTTCAGTAGCGTACTGGCACACATTTACAGCCAATGGGACAGATCCATTTGGAGCACCTACAATGCAAAGACCATGGAATCATCTAAGTGATCCTATGGATATTGCTAAGGCGAGGGTAGAGGCAGCTTTTGAATTTTTTGAAAAGCTTGACGTACCGTTTTTTTGTTTTCATGACAGAGATATAGCTCCAGAAGGGGAGAATTTAAAAGAGACGAACAAAAATTTAGATACAATAGTTGCAATGATAAAAGACTACTTAAAGACGAGCAAAACAAAAGTATTATGGGGTACAGCAAATCTTTTTTCAAATCCGAGATTTGTACATGGAGCAGCAACTTCCTGTAATGCAGATGTATTTGCATATGCAGCGGCACAAGTAAAGAAAGCCCTTGAGATAACAAAAGAACTTGGAGGACAGAACTATGTATTTTGGGGTGGAAGAGAAGGATATGAAACACTACTCAATACAGATATGGAATTGGAACTTGATAACCTCGCAAGATTTTTGCACATGGCAGTAGAATATGCAAAAGAGATAGGATTTGAAGGGCAGCTTTTAATTGAGCCAAAACCTAAAGAACCGACAAAACACCAATATGATTTTGACGCAGCGAACGTATATGCATTTTTGAAGAAATATGACCTTGATAAATACTTCAAATTAAACATAGAAGCAAACCATGCGACACTTGCAGGACATGACTTTCAGCATGAATTAAGATATGCAAGAATTAACAATATGTTAGGCTCTATAGATGCAAATATGGGAGATATGCTTTTAGGATGGGATACAGACCAATTTCCGACAGACATACGAATGACAACCCTTGCAATGTATGAAGTCATTAAGATGGGTGGTTTTGACAAAGGAGGACTTAACTTTGATGCAAAAGTAAGACGTGCTTCATTTGAACCAGAAGACCTATTTTTAGGGCATATTGCAGGAATGGATGCTTTTGCAAAAGGATTTAAAGTAGCCTATAAGCTTGTTAAAGATGGTGTATTTGATAGATTTATAGAAGAAAAATACAAAAGTTATCGAGAAGGCATAGGAGCAGAAATAGTAAATGGAAAAGCGAACTTTAAAATTCTTGAAGAATATGCATTAAACAATCCAAAGATTGAGAACAAATCAGGCAAGCAAGAGTTGTTAGAGTCAATATTAAATCAGTATTTATTTAGTGAATGACGGAGGGCTAAAATATGTATTTTCTTGGGATAGATTTGGGTACATCAGCTGTAAAGATAATTTTAATAGAGGAAAAGGGAAATGTAATAGGAAGCACATCAAAAGAATATCCAGTATATTACCCTCAGCCAGGCTGGTCAGAACAAAATCCTGAAGACTGGTGGAATGCCACAAAAGATGGCATACGTGAGTTAATAATTAAAACTGGTGTAAAAAATTATGATATAAAAGGCATAGGTTTAAGTGGACAAATGCATGGGCTTGTACTTTTAGATGAGAACAACAATGTACTGATGCCTGCTATACTTTGGAATGACCAAAGGACGCAAGAGGAATGTGATTATATTACCCAAACATTAGGCAAAGAAAGATTGACAAAATATACAGGGAACAAAGCATTAACAGGATTTACAGCGCCAAAGATATTATGGGTAAAAAAACATCGCCCTGAGATATATAAAAAGATTAAACATATACTTTTGCCTAAAGATTATATCAGATTCAAACTTACAGGGGAATATGCCACAGATGTGTCAGATGCATCAGGTACATTGTTGTTTGATGTAGAAAATAGAAGATGGTCAAAAGAGATGCTAGATGCGTTAGACATTCCCTACGATTGGATGCCTAAATGCTATGAATCCACAGGAGTAACTGGATATGTAACGAAAGAGGCAGCAGATTTAACAGGGTTAAAAGAAGGGACAATAGTTGTAGGCGGAGGAGGAGATCAAGCAAGTGGAGCAGTAGGGACAGGTACAGTAAAAAGCGGCATAGTATCAGTTGCACTTGGCACTTCAGGAGTTGTATTTGCAAGTCAAGATAAATATGTAGTAGACGAAGAAAACAGGTTACATTCTTTTTGCCATGCTAATGGTAAGTGGCATGTAATGGGAGTAATGCTCTCAGCGGCCGCCTGCCTAAAATGGTGGGTAGATAAAATAATCAACTTTAATGGTTCTTCTATAACATATGAAAAGCTTTTAGAAGAAGCAGAAAAAGTAACACCAGGCAGTGGTGGATTAATATTTCTCCCTTATCTCATGGGCGAAAGAACACCACATAGTGACCCTTATGCAAGAGGGTGTTTTATAGGACTTAACATGACTCACAATAGAGGGCATATGACAAGAGCAATACTTGAAGGGGTAGCATTAGGACTTAGAGACTCGCTTGAGATAATAAAAGAACTCAATATACCGGTAAATGAAGTCAGAGTAAGCGGTGGCGGTGCAAAAAGTGTGTTGTGGAGACAAATACTTGCAGACATTTTTGGTGTCAGAGTAGACATGGTAAATGCGACTGAAGGACCAGCTTTTGGCGCAGCAATAATGGCAGCAGTGGGATATGGAATATTTAAAGATGTTGAGGAGGCATGTAGTACACTCATCAAAGTGACTGATAGTGTGTATCCAATAGGAGAAAATGTAAGTAAATATGATGAAATATATCAGATTTATAGAGGTTTGTATAAGGCCCTTAAAGATAGGTTTGGGGAAATAGCTAGTATAAATTAATTTCGAAAAATATACTTGTAAAAGTAAAAACACAATATTAAAGGGGAATGTTAAAGGGGGTGAGATAAAATCACAAAATTGTTAAATTAAAAATTTAATTTTACTAGTAAAATTTTCACAGCACAAATTAGGAGGGTGAAAAGAATGAGGAGAATTATTGCTTTAATTACAATTGTGATTATGGTGGTTGGGCTGTTATCAGGATGCGGACAAAATAGTCAAACAGGGCAATCTGAGTCAACTCAGCCAAAAGAAAAAGTATTAAAGATTTGGTCTTTTACAAATGAAGCAAAGGTTTTCGCAACAGCTTTTAAAGAGAAACATCCAGATGTAAAAATAGAGTATACTATGATTCCAATGACAGAAGGAGAATATCAATTAAAACTTAAATCAGCATTACAGTCAGGAGATGTTCCGGATGTTGTTGCTTTAGAAGCAAGCTTTGTTAGAAGTTTTGTGGAAAGTAATTATTTAGCTGACATATCTGATTTACTTCCTGCAGCAAAAGAATTAGAGACTTATCAATTTACTATAGATATGGGAACAGATCAAAATGGTGTGATAAAAGCTTATTCTTATCAGGCTACTCCTGGCGTTATGTATTATCGTAGAAGTCTTGCAAAGCTATATTTTGGAACTGATGATCCAGCAAAAATCCAAGAGCTAATGTCCGACATTGACAAATTTTCAGAAGCAGCAAAAATAATAAAGGAAAAATCTAATGGCAATACCTATATGGTAGCTTCTACAGCTGATTTTGGAAATTTGTTTTTTGCGAATAGGTCACAACCGTGGATAGTGAACAATAAATTGGTTATAGATCCACAAATTGATAAATTATTTGATATTGCAAAATTATTTAGGCAAAACGGATATGAAGCACAAACACAACAATGGTCAGAAAGCTGGTTTGCTGGCATGAACGATTCGTTAGTGGATGCAAAAGGTAATCCAAAACAAGTTTTTGCATATTTCTTGCCAACATGGGGATTGTCGTACGTATTGCAACCAAATGCTGTAGCAAAACAAAACAAAGAAGGTAAAACGGTAGGCCATGATACATCAGGCGATTGGGCTCTTATTCCAGGCCCATTACCATATCAATGGGGTGGTACATGGTTCGGAGTGCCAAAAGATAGTAAGAATATAGAATTAGCAAAAGAATTTATAAAATTTGCTACTTTAAATGAGGAAACATTAAAAAATTGGGCATTAGGTGTTTATACGAATGAATATCTAAAAAAGATAGATCCCAGTGTTGGGAACGATTTAAAACAACCAGCTGGAGACTTTGTATCGAGCAAAAAAGTAGTAGAAGAACTAATACCACAGATGAAAGATACTCCTGCAAGTAAATTTGTTGGAGGACAAAATCCTTATGAAGTATTTGCAGAAGCAGCAAAACGCATTGATCTTGCTAATACTCTCAAAAATATTCAGGGTACGGATGATGTGATTCAACGTGCATTATGGGATCCATTGGATGCTTACGCTTCTGGTAAAGTAAGTAAAGAGGAAGCGGTAAAGCAATTCAAAGACAATGTTAAAAATGCTCTTCCCAATGTTCAAGTTAATTAATATATTAGCTAGAGAAAATGCTAGCGTTTTGCTGGCATTTTCTCTAGGCTTCTTAGTAATTTTATAAAAGTGAGGGAATACAAATATGGAAGCTTTTAATCTAAAATCGAAAAGCAAGATTAATAAGAATTATTATGGTTATATCTTTACTTTGCCATTTATAGTTATATTTTTAGTTTTTAATCTATATCCACTTATTTATACATTTTACTTAAGTTTAACAGATATGACTCTGATGAATTTGTCTTATCATTTTGTTGGACTTGCGAATTTCAAACAATTATTTTCTGATAACTATTTTTTAAAATCAGTAATAAATACTTGGAAAATTTGGCTTATAAATTTTATTCCCCAATTAGGTATTGCTATGCTTTTAGCCATTTGGTTTGTTAATAATAGGTTGAAAATTAAATTTATTGGGTTATGGAGAACGATTTATTACTTACCAAATATACTTATGCCAGTTGCAGTAGCTGCGCTTTTTTATAATTTTTTCTCTCTATATGGACCTGTAAATCAGATATTAGTTCGCACAGGAATTTTAAAAGAAGCTTTTGACTTTTTTAGGAGTACTACTTGGACACAACTTATTGTGGCGTTTATTCAATGGTGGATGTGGTATGGAGTAACAATAATCTTTTTAATGGCAGGGCTATCTTCAATTTCACCTTCATATTATGAATCAGCTTTAGTGGATGGTGCTAATTCATGGCAAATGTTTACTAAAATTACTCTTCCTCTTTTAAAACCGGTTCTAATATATGTACTTGTGACTTCGCTATCAGGCGGAATGCAGATGTTTGATATACCCTATTTATTAACTGATGGGACAGGATCTCCTGACGGAGCTATAAGAACAATGAGCGTTTTAATGTATATGAAATTTTCAAGTGGCGATGGTTATATTGGTGCTGCTGCTTCTGTTGGTGTTATGATTTTTCTTATAACTGCTATTGCAGCATTTATTATAATAAACCTGCTAAAAGAGAGGGAATAAAGACAAAAATTAGGCTAAGAAAGGATGGGATTATGAATTATAAACTTCGTATAAAATTTATGAAGATAGGAGTATATATCTTTTTAATTATACTTTTCTTACTTGGTATTTTACCTATATGGCTTTTGCTTGTTAATGCTACACGTTCCACACCTGAAATACAGCAAGGAGTTAGTTTGTTGCCAAGCAGTAATCTGTGGGTAAATTGGAATCATCTTACAGGAATGGGAGTAAACATATGGCGAGGCTTTTTAAACAGCCTTATTATATCTGTTCCAGTTACTTTTTTAACTGTTTATTTTTCAATGATGACGGCTTATGCAATTCATGTATATGATTTTAAATGGAAAAAAATGCTATATAATACTGTGGTACTTTTGACAATTGTTCCAACTCAATTAGTACCAATAATAGGATTTTATAAATATATGGCATCTCTAAAATTATTAAATAGTTATATTCCGCTAATTGTTCCAGCTATTGCTTCGCCTCCAATGGTATTTTTTGCACTACAATATTTGGAATCTACGATAGTAAAGGATTTAATAGAAGCTGCCCGTATCGAAGGAAGTGGAGAACTTGGAATTTTTCATAAAATTATTTTACCTATAGCAAAACCTGGTGCATTTACAATGGGAATTTTATCTTTTGTTGCTTCTTGGAATAACTTTTTTACTCCATTTATGTTAATTTCAAAAATAGAAAAATATACGCTTCCAATGATTGTTAAATTATTACGTGGGGATATGTATAGAACAGAATATGGAGCAATATACCTTGGTCTTGCAATCACGATGATTCCTATTATAATAGTTTATGCTATATTTTCAAAGTATATTGTAAGCGGAATTGCAATGGGTGCTATAAAAGAGTAAAAAATAATAGCAAAAGGGGGATTTTTAAATGAAGCCATTATATTTAGATTCCACTCAATCAGTGGAAAAAAGAGTAGAAGATTTATTACAGCAAATGACTATAGAAGAAAAAGTAGCACAATTAAACAGTATTTGGGTATACGAAATATTAGATGATATGAAATTTTCTTTTGATAAAGCTAAAAGATTAATGTCATATGGAATAGGTCAGATTACCCGCCTTGGTGGAGCAAGTAATTTATCACCACGGGAAACAGTGAGAATAGCAAATCAGATTCAAAAATTTTTGATTGAAAATACAAGGCTTGGCATACCTGCTTTGATTCATGAGGAGTCTTGTAGTGGATATATGGCAAGGGGAGCAACTATTTTTCCACAAACTATAGGAGTTGCGAGTACGTGGAATAATGAACTTGTTGAAAAAATGGCTTCTGTAATAAGAGAACAGATGAAAGCTGCTGGAGCAAGGCAAGCTCTTGCGCCTTTATTGGATATTACAAGAGATCCACGTTGGGGAAGAACAGAAGAAACTTTTGGAGAAGACCCTTATTTAGTAATGCGTATGGGTGTTTCATATATTCGTGGGCTTCAAACTGAAAGTTTAAAGGAAGGCATTGTAGCTACAGGAAAACATTTTGTGGGATATGGAAATTCAGAAGGAGGTATGAATTGGGCTCCTGCTCATATTCCTGAAAGGGAGCTTAGAGAAGTTTTTCTTTATCCTTTTGAGGCGGCGGTAAAAGAGGCGAAATTAAGTTCGATTATGCCGGGATACCACGAACTTGATGGGGTACCGTGTCACAAATCAAAAAAATTGTTAAACGATATTTTACGTAAAGATTGGGGTTTCGAGGGAATTGTAGTATCTGATTACTTTGCTATAAGCCAGCTTTACGAGTACCATCATGTGACATCAGATAAAAAGGGAGCTGCAAAATTGGCTTTAGAGGCTGGTGTTGATGTGGAATTACCAAGCACCGACTATTATGGCTTGCCGCTTAGAGAGTTAATTGAAAGTGGTGAGATTGATATAGATTTTGTAAATGAAGCTGTAAAGAGAGTTTTAAAAATAAAATTTGAATTAGGGTTATTTGAGAATCCTTATATAAATGAAGAAAAGGCTGTTGAGATTTTTGATACAAATGAACAACGAGAACTAGCTTATAAAATAGCGCAGGAGTCTATAGTATTGTTGAAAAATGAAAATAATTTGCTGCCTTTAAAGAAAGATTTGAAATCTATTGCAGTTATTGGCCCCAATGCTGATAGTATTCGCAATATGATTGGTGATTATGCATATCCTTGTCATATTGAATCATTACTTGAAATGAGAGAGACAGACAATGTTTTTAATACACCTTTGCCAGAAAGCTTAGAAGCAAAAGATATTTATGTACCTATTGTAACTGTGCTACAGGGAATTAAGGCAAAAGCTTCTTCTAATACAGAAGTTTTATATGCAAAAGGCTGCGATGTTCTTAACAATAGTAAGGATGGTTTTAAAGAAGCGGTTGAGATTGCAAAACAGGCTGATGTTGCTGTTGTGGTAGTAGGAGATAAATCAGGGTTAACAGATGGCTGTACTTCTGGTGAATCAAGAGATCGGGCAGACCTTAATTTGCCGGGTGTACAAGAAGAGCTGATAAAAGCAGTTTATGAAACTGGTACACCAGTAATAGTGGTACTTATAAATGGAAGACCAATGTCTATTTCTTGGATAGCTGAAAAAATTCCAGCAATTATTGAAGCTTGGTTACCTGGTGAAGAGGGTGGAAGAGCTGTTGCAGATGTGATTTTTGGTGACTATAATCCTGGAGGTAAACTACCAATTTCTATTCCTCAATCAGTAGGGCAGTTACCAGTATATTATTACCATAAACCTTCTGGAGGCCGCAGTCACTGGAAGGGGGACTATGTAGAATTAAGCACAAAGCCTTTATATCCCTTTGGTTATGGTCTTAGCTATACAGAGTTTTCATACACTAATCTTAATATTTCTAATAGAAAGGTTTCTTTAAGGGACAGAATGGTTGAAATCTCTGTTGATATAAAAAATACAGGTACATTAAAGGGAGATGAAGTTGTTCAACTTTATATACATCAAGAAGCTTTAAGTGTTACAAGGCCTGTTAAAGAGCTTAAAGGGTTTAAACGCATTACTTTAGATGCTGGTGAAGAAAAGACAGTTATTTTCAAACTTTCTATTGAACAACTGGGTTTTTATGATGAGAATATGGAGTATGTGATAGAACCAGGACGTGTAGATGTAATGATAGGGAGCTCTTCTGAAGATATAAGGCTAAGGGATTATTTTGAAATTGTAGGAGAAAAAGAGAAAGTAGCTAAAAAATTCATTACGGAAGTAAGGGTAGAGAATAAATAGAAAGCCAAATAATAGAGATAGGAGTGATAAAATTGGCAAAATTTCCAAAAGATTTCGTTTGGGGGACAGCCACATCATCATACCAAATAGAAAGGGCAGTAAATGAAGATGTGACACCTTCCATATGGGACACATTGGGATAAAGCATTTTTCATAGTAATGTTGAAATGTTCTCTCTTTATATCTAACTTAGCTGTATAATTAAAAGGTAACTACAAAATAAAAAATTATTTCAATTTTCTTTTAAGATTTAATATGTTATAATTCACACTAGAAACAACAATATAAATAGAAGGGTGAAGAAATGATAACAGCGGATCAATTATTAGTTAAGCAAATAAATAAATCAATAGTACTAAATACTATTCGCAAAAAAGGCAATATTTCGAGGGCAGAAATTGCAGGTATAACAGGTTTAAACAAGTCAACTGTATCTTTCCTTGTTGATGAACTTATAAACGAAGGGTTTGTGAAAGAAGAGGGGCCAGGAGAATCAAAAGGTGGCAGGAAGCCAATCATATTAAGCATAAATAACAAAGCTGGATGCATAATAGGCATTGACTTAGATGTAAATTATATACTAATTGTTTTGACTGATTTGATGGCAAATGTTATTTGGGAAAAGAAAATAGATATAAAAATTGGCGAGAACCAGCAAACTATTATTGAACGTTTGATAGAATTGATTGATGAAGCAATCTCAAATGCTCCTGAAACAATAAGAGGAATTTTAGGAATTGGGATTGGTGTTCCTGGCATTGTGGATTACAAGAAAGGCAGTATATTATTAGCGCCAAATTTAAAATGGGAAAATGTACCTCTTAAACAAATTGTAGAAGATAAATTCAAAATTAAGGTACACATAGATAATGAAGCAAATGTAGGAGCTATAGGAGAAAAGTGGTTTGGGGTAGGTGCCAAATATAACAATCTTGTTTATGTGAGTGCTGGAATTGGTATTGGTACCGGAATAATAATTAATGGAGAGTTATACAGAGGCACAGTAGGTCTTGCTGGAGAAATGGGACATATGACAATTGATATTTATGACCATCAGTGTAGGTGTGGCAATACAGGATGTTGGGAAAATTATGCTTCAGAAAAAGCATTGCTTGAATACATAAATACACAATTGCTGATGGGAAAGTCTGATGAGTATATAAACAAAAATAACTTTTATACACTGAGTGCTATTGATATTATCGATTATGCGCGAAAAGGGAGCAAAATAGCGGTAGAAGCTTTAAAAGAAATAGGAAGAAAATTAGGAGTAGGTGTAGTCAATATTATAAATACTTTTAATCCTGAACTAGTAATTATTGGAAATACTTTATCTTTAGCTGATGACTTAGTTTTAAACGAAGTTTTAAAAGAAGTAGAGGATAAAAGTCTTGTTTATAGATATTATAAAGTAAAAATAAAAACTTCCAAACTTAAATTCCATGCAGGGGCAATTGGAGCAGTATCTTTAGTTATTTCTGAATTGTTTGCGTATCCAGGGCTTTAATTATAATGAGGTGTTGACATGGAAAAATTAAAAACAATTATTATAGGGCCAGGGAATATTTTTAATAAAGCATATCTTCCTTTTATTTTTAATTTAGAGGAACTAAATATTGTAGGTATTGTTGGAAGAAACAAAGAAAAGCTTATAAAATATAAAGAAAAATATGGTTGTGATGTTTATACACATCTAGATGAAGCGATAAAATTAAAGCCAGATTGCGCTTTTGTGCATGCATCAACAGAAAGCCATTATGAAATAGTAAAAGAACTACTAAAAAGCGGTATTCACGTATATGTTGATAAGCCTATAACTGAAGAGATAGATAAGACAAAAGAACTTATAGATTTGGCTATGGACAAATCTCTTATTTTGAAGGTAGGTTTTAACAGAAGATATGCACCTATGTATCAAAAAGCCTTAGCTTTGTTTGAAGGCTTAAAACCTGAATTGTGCATTATGGTGAAAAATAGGAATAATGACATCAAAAATAGTGTTAAGTTTACACTTTATGACGATTTCATTCATATAATAGACACTTTATGCTATATAGTTAAAGATGTTGATGACATAGATGTAAATATTTCAAAAGAAAGAGACTCATTAAAATCCATAGAAGTAGTATTAAAATCTAATAGTTCTACAGCGATAGGAGTCATGCATAGAAATGGTGGAAAAGATTATGAAAGGTTAGAAATACACGGGCATGGCAAAAGTGCAGTTGTGGAAGACATGGAAAGTATAAGAATAATGGAAAATGGCAAAATATATGTGCATAATTTTGGAAGCTGGGATACTATATCTTATAGAAGAGGTTTTGAGACTGCTGTAAAAAGCTTTTTAAAGAACGTATTAGAAGGGAATTATGCAAATGACGAATTAAAATGTACTTTAAAATCTCACGAGATTATAGGGGAAATATTAAAAAAGACAATATAAAAATCAGGGCACAAAAAGCCCTGATTTTATAATAATGCTTCTATAATAAATGTGCGGGTGTTTTAATAAGCAAATACATCTTTCAAATCTATTTCTAGATCTTCAAAGATAGAAACTTTAATTTTATTTCCTACAGTATATACATCAGGTCTTCCATATCTGAAATTTTCTTGCAAAATAAACACACTTACAACTTTACTATCTGGTTCTACTATCCAATATTCCTTTACTCCATGCTTTTCGTATAAATTAAACTTTTCTATTTTATCTCTACTTGCAGTTGAAGGTGATGTAATTTCAACAATTAAATCAGGAGCTCCTTTACATCCTTCGTCATCTAGCTTTGACTTATCGCATACTACCACGATATCGGGTTCTACAACAGTTTTTATTTCTTTATCACTTTTCTCATTTCCAGAAGGGAACCTTACTCCAAAAGGTGCACTAAATACTTCACATTGCTTACCTCTAAGATATACAGCGAAGCTTGTAAATATTTCTCTTGATATTCTTTGATGAATTGTCGATGGAGAAGTCATTAAATAAATCTGCCCATTTATTAATTCTATTCTTTGATTATTTGGCCAGTTTAAATAATCTTCATAAGTATAAATATCCTCTCTTTTTGGTAAAGGCATAATCAAACACCCCTCTTTAAAACTCTTCTTATACTAAGTTTAACATTTTATATTCCTAATATCCAGAGCAAAAATATCTCCCTTTTTATTTGTTGCATTTAATTATGAAGTCTATATGAGAATAATAGTTCCAATAAAGCAAGTCCCTGAAACAAATAATGTGAAAATGAACCCTGTAACAGGGACAATGATGAGAGCAATCAAAAAAGCACTTGATCCAAATCTAATACTTAATCCGGGGAAAATTATATAGAGATAACATACGTGATAAATTTAAGAAAACCATAGTTTTTGTGATATAATCAAATATAGAAGATTATATGAAATTACTAAAAGGAGTTGTTTTCAAATGAAAAGTATTTTATTAAAGCATGGTGAGATATATACAGAGAAGGAAATAATATACAATGGAGATATATTAATATCAGAAGGTAAAATTGTAGAGATTGGTAAGGGTTTATATAATGTTGATGCAGAAGTAATTGATTTAAAAGGAAAAAAGGTGGTGCCTGGATTTATTGATATACACATACATGGTGGAGTAGGGCATGACACAATGGAAGGTACTTATGAAGCTTTAAATGCTATTTCAGTTCACCTTGCAAGGCATGGGGTTACATCTTTTTGTGCTACTACCATGACAATGGATATACCCTATATTTTAGATGCTCTTAAAAATATTAATGAGACAATGAAAAAGGGTACAGAAGGTGCGCAAGTTTTAGGTGCATATGTGGAAGGACCCTTTATAAGCAAAGAACACAAAGGGGCACAGGATGAGAGATACATCTTAGAACCAAACATAGACATAATGGACAAGTTTATTGAAGCTTCAAATGGGAATATAAAAGTAATAGCACTGGCGCCAGAGAAGGACAAGAATGGGGAATTTGTAGAATATGTAACTAAAAAAAATATAAGAGTATCATTAGGGCATACAAATGCTACTTATGAAGAGATGAAAAATGGAGTTGACCGTGGAGCGACAATAGCAGTTCATACATATAATGGCATGAAAGGGCTTCACCACAGGGAGCCAGGTGCTTTAGGAGAAGTTTTTTTGGATGACAGATTATACAGCGAGTTGATATGCGACTTTATACATTCACATCCTGCGGCAGTAAAAATACTTTTAAAAATAAAAGGGACAGATAGAGTAGTATTAATTTCTGATGCTATGGCAGCTTGTGGTTTAGGAGATGGAGAATACAGTCTTGGAGGGCAAAAAGTTTATGTGAAAAATAAAGAGGCAAGACTTGAGAATGGCACTTTGGCAGGAAGTACTTTGACATTGGATAAAGCTGTAGCAAATATAACGTCTCTTGGAGTACCACTTTTTGAAGCTTGCAAGATGGTTTCAGAAAACCCTGCAAAAGTAATTGGCATAGCTGACAGAAAAGGCAGTATAGCTATAGGAAAAGATGCTGATATAACCATTCTAAACAGTGATTTAACTGTAGATATGACAATGGTTAATGGGAAAATTGTGTATAAAGTAGTATAACAAGATAAAAGAAAATAGAAAAAATTAAAAAGAACAAGAATTTATATTAAGTTCATTAATTGTTAGCTTGATGTATATTTTTGTGAGAGGGGTTTTTTAATGAAATTTGACGAGTTAGATTTTGAGATAATGCGAATTCTGCAGACGGATGGTAGAAAATCATTTAGAGAAATATCTAATGAATTAGGCAAACCAGAGAGCACTGTAAGATTAAGATATAATCAATTGGTTGCAAATAATATTTTACGTGTTGTTGCTATTCCAGATCCCAAACAAGTTGGGTTTGAGGTAATGGCTATTCTTTGTCTAAAAGTAGATTTAGTTTATTTACAAGAAGTTGCGGAAGCACTTGCCAAAGTAAAAGAAGTGAGATTTATTGCTTATACAGCTGGAAGATACGATTTAATTGTAGAAATATATATGAAATCAAATGATGATTTGATAAAGTTTATGACTGAAGATTTGGCAAAAATGAAAGGAATTAAAGAATGTGACTTATCTATAGAACTTAAACTTTTCAAGGATACATACAATTGGATGAATGAAGTTTAGACAAAGAAGAAAAATATTTTGTCTAAAAGCATGGCAGAAATTTATAGTGCCATGTTTTTATTTTGGTCAAATGATTAAGAAAATATTTCTTATATTAACTTTCATTAATTTACTGCTAAAAATAAAACATTAAATATTTTTAGATGATTATTGACAGTTATCTATAAATATGCTATATTAGCAATAAATAATAGATATTGTTGCTAATGTAGCATAAAATCATCAATATCTATTATTTTTTATCAAAAAATTTAATAAAGTAAAATAATAAAGGGGGAAAGTTAGGATGAAAAATGATGTATTAAAAAAGGATAATAGTTTTAAACCGTATGTACCAGCAGATGTTTATTTACCAGAAATTACACCTACTTCTGTAATTTTAGGGATAATACTTGTTATTATTTTTGGAGCAGCAAATGCTTATCTTGGCCTTAAGGTTGGTATGACTGTAAGCGCATCTATTCCAGCTGCTGTAGTGTCTATGTCTATATTAAAAGGAGTCTTAAAAAGAGGTACTATCTTAGAAAACAATATAGTTCAGACATTAGCTTCTGCTGGTGAAGCTGCCGCGGCAGGTGTGGTATTTAGTATACCAGCACTATATTTTCTTGATTATATTCCTTCCATGTTATTAATCTCATTAATAACTTTATTTGGAGGAATTTTAGGCGTAATTGGAATGGTTATCTACAGAAGATACTTAATTGTAGAGCAGCATGGAATCCTACCTTATCCTGAAGGTACGGCTTGCGCGGAAATTCTTATTGCAGGTGATAAGGGCGGTGTATCTGCTAAGATGGTGTTTAAAGGTGGAATAATTGCTGCAATATACAGATTAATACAATCGGGTCTTGGCTTTTTCCCAGATGTTATTGAAACATCAATACCAAAACTTCCTGGAGGAGTTATTGGTGCTAATATTCTTCCCTCTCTTGTAGGTGTAGGTTATTTAATAGGCTATAAAGTTTCAGCAATAATACTAGCTGGTGGTTTGCTAGCTTGGGTAGTTATTATTCCTCTTTTAACTTTTATTGGAGCTAATGTAAATACACCAATTTTCCCTTCGTTAACTCCCATTTCTCAATTGGATGCATGGGGAATGTGGACAGATTACATTCAATATATCGGAGCAGGAGCATTAACTGTTGGAGGACTAGTGGAGTTTTTCAGAGCGCTTCCTGTTGTAAAAGATGCTATTTTAAGTTCTTTTTCTAAAATAAGAACATCTACTTCAAATAATACTTTGCGTACAGAGAGAGATATACCATTTCCTTATATTGTATCGATATTTTTAGCAATAGTTATTTTGATTGCTTTAATACCTCAGATGGAAATGAATATATTAGGTGCATTTCTTACAGCAATTTTTGGATTTCTATTTGTATCTATTTCTTCGAGAATAGTTGGGGTTGTTGGAAGTTCATCTAATCCTGTCTCCGGAATGACGATTGCAACCATATTCATTAGTGCCATTATTATGAAATCAATAGGCTATACAGGCATTAAGGGAATGGTTACAACCGTTGTTATTGGTGCTATTGTAACAGTTGCCGCTGCAATTGCTGGTGACACTTCTCAAGATTTAAAAACAGGTTTTATAGTAGGTGCCACTCCAAAGGCCCAGCAGATTATAATGATACCTGGTATTCTTATCTTTGCTGGTATGTCAGGTTTTGTGCTAACTTTGTTAAATAACGCATATCATATTGGAAGTAGTGAATTGCCTTCCCCTGCTACAGCTGTAATTGCAGTGTTAGTTAAAGGAGTATTTTCTGGCAACTTGCCGTGGGGACTATTAATTATTGGTGCAGCTATAGGAGTAATTGTGGAACTAATGGGTATAGCTTCTTTACCATTTGCGATAGGATTATATTTACCAGTACATTTATCAGTTCCAATATTTGTTGGAGGTTTTGTAAGAACGCTTGTAGAAAAATATAGGAACAATGGAATCGAAAGTGGTACATTATATGCATCAGGACTTGTTGCAGGAGATGCTTTGGTAGGTGTTTTACTTGCTTTATTAACCACGGCAGGGGTAGCCGAAAAAATTGCAATAGGAAGTGGAATTTTAAGTAATGGAATAGCATCAATAGTAGGATTGGTTCTCATATCAATAATTGCTTATACGCTTTATAGCAATTCTAAAGTTGAAGAGAATTGAAAATAAAGGAGGAAATTGTTTATGAGAAGAATTTCAACATTTTCTATTGTCGCGCGTGATCCTCAAACTGGTGAATTAGGTGTAGCGGTTCAATCAAAATTTTTGGCGGTAGGTTCTGCAGTAGGTTGGGCAAAAGCTGGAGCAGGCGCGATAGCTACACAGGCATTGGCTAATCTTGATTTTGGAGAAATAGGCATCAAACTTCTTGAGAAGGGATATTCTGCACAACAAGTTCTTGATGCATTGCTTGCATTAGATCCAGATAGAGAAGATAGACAGGTAGGTATAGTAGATACAAAAGGAAATGCTGCTGCTTTTACTGGCAAAAGATGCTTTGATTGGGCAGGTCATATTGTGGGAGAAAATTTCTCTTGTCAAGGTAACATATTAGTAAGTGAGGATACTGTAAAAGCTCTTGCTGAGACTTTTGTAAATACGAAAGGGACTCTTGCGCGAAGATTAGTTGCGGCTTTAGCTGCAGCTCAAAATGCAGGAGGAGATAGAAGAGGTAGGCAATCGGCATCTTTGCTTATTGTTAAAGAAAAAGGAAGCTATGGAGGATATAATGATAGATATATTGACCTTAGGGTTGATGATGACCCTGATCCAATCGCTAAATTATCTCATTTATTAGATTTGCATGAATTATATTTTAGTAAAACGAAGCCTGAAGAAATGGTAAAAGTAGATGAAAAATTGGCTGCTGAAATACAGGAATCTCTTAAAAAATTAGGCTATTATAAGGGAGAAATAACAGGAAAATATGATGAATATACAAAAGAAGCGTATAAAGATTTTTGCGGATGGGAAAATTTCGAAGAAAGAATTTGTGAAGGTGATGTCGTTGATATAAATGTATTGAATTATTTAAGAAAAAAAGTAAAGGAACAGTAAGAAATTAATTTTAGTATTACAAAACTAAAAGGAATCCTTTCTTTTTTGAAATGAAGGGGGATTCCTTTTAGTTTTGATAGGACTACAATATCCTTTCAGCGAAGTGTTTTATTCTTTCAAGTGCTCTTGCTATTTTATCTATAGAATATGCGTATGATACACGAATAAATCCTTCACCGCTTGGGCCAAATGCGTCTCCTGGTACTACAGCTACTTTTTCTTCTTTTAAGAGTTTTTCACAAAATTCCTGTGAAGTCATACCCGTCTTTTTTATTGACGGGAAAATATAAAAAGCTCCTTTTGGCTCAAAGCAGTCAAAGCCTATTTCGCGAAATCCGTTTACAATAAATTTCCTTCTCTTATCATATGTTTCTCTCATTTTTACTATGTCTTCTTCACATTGATATATACCCTTTATAGCTGCATATTGTGCTGTTATTGGAGCGCATATAGTTGTGTACTGATGGATTTTATTCATCGCTTCAATGAATCCGTGTTCTGCTGCAATATATCCAAGTCTCCAACCTGTCATGGCAAAAGCTTTAGAAAAACCGTTTATAAGTATTGTCCTTTCTTTCATGCCCGGAAGTGAGGCTATGCTTACGTGTCTTCCTTCATAAGTCAATTCACTATATATTTCATCAGAAATTACTATTAAATCATGCTCGATTATTATGTTTACAATTTCTTCTAATTCTTCTTTTTTCATGATAGCACCTGTAGGGTTATTGGGGTAAGGAAGAATTAATACCTTTGTTTTTGGGGTTATTTTTGATTTTATGTCATCGGGGGTTATTATAAAATTATTTTTTTCGTCAGTAGGAACAAATACAGGGATGCCTCTTGTCAAAGTTACACATGGTGCGTATGATACGTAACTTGGTTCAGGTACTAAAACTTCGTCACCGTCATTTAAAAGAGCTCGCAGAGCAAGGTCAATGGCTTCACTGGCACCAATAGTTACCATTATTTCTTTTTCAGGGTCATAGGTTAAATTATAATGGGTCTTTAAAAAATAGGATATGGCGATTCTAAGTTCGGGCAAGCCTAAGTTTGAGGTGTATGTTGTGCTACCTCTATCTAGTGCGTCAATGCCTTCTTTTCTTATTTCCCATGGAGTTACAAAATCTGGTTCGCCAACTCCCAGTGATATTATGTCTTTTGAATTTGTCACAAGGTCAAAAAATTTTCTAATTCCGGACGGTGGTATGCTTTTTACTACATTAGATATATATTTGTCTGTGTTCATGGTGTTACCACCAGTCTTTTGTCATTTTGCCCTTCTTCGTAAAAAACGCCGTCCTTTTTATATCTTTTTAATACAAAATGGGTTGTAGTGCTTAAGACTCCTTCAATAGGTGCAAGCCTTTCAGCTACAAATAATGCTATTTCTTTCATGGTTTTGCCTTCTACTTCCACAGAAAGGTCATAAGTTCCGGAAATTAAGGAAACTGATTTTACTTCTTCGTACTGGCATATTCTGTGGGCTACTTTGTTAAATCCATGTCCTTGTTGTGGTGCTACTCTCACATCTATAAGGGCAGTTATAACTTCCCGGTCGGTCTTTTCCCAATCCACTAAAGTAGTGTATTTTAATAACACTTTTTTGTCCTCAAGACTTTTCATTGTATTTTTGACTTCTTCTTCACTAAACCCTGTAATTGTTGCAATTTGTTTTTCTGTAAGACGACTGTTTTCGCACAAAAGGTCAATGATTTCCATAGATTTATCCATATTTCATCCACCCTCCTAAAAAGATATTTTATGCACATTATAATACAAAGATAGGTGTAATTCAATAATTTAATAAATTGAAGCATAAAATTTTAAATAAAAACGTTTGAAATTGAAGTAATACAAGATTGTTGGGTTGACAGATACATGTAAAGAATGCTACAATTTTTATAGGGATATTGATAATTATTTTTAATTATGGAGGCTGCATATAAATGGGAGAAAATACTATTATAAATCTTATAGAATTAAAGGAAAATCATGAAGGAGAGATTGTATTAATAAAAGCAGGAAGAGCAGCTACGCAAAGGTTAAATGAAATGGGACTTGTCCCGGGGACAAAAGTTAAGCTGGTTAGAAAAGGTCCTTTAAGGGGCCCTGTAGAATTGGAGGTTAGGAATTCTCACCTTGTGATTGGATATGGTCTTGCTTCAAAAATATATGTAAAAATCGTCTGACAGAAAGGGCGATATGCGATGAAAAAAGAAATAGTTATAGCCTTAGCAGGAAATGCTAATGTGGGTAAAAGTGTCATATTTAATCAATTAACAGGATTGACTCAGATAATTGGCAACTGGCCGGGAAAAACAGTCGAGAGGGCAGAAGGGGTACTGCGGTTTAAAGGACGAACTATAAAAATTGTTGACCTTCCTGGTATTTATTCACTTTCTGCTTATTCTCAAGAGGAAATTGTTTCCCGTGAGTTTATAGCTTTTGAAAAACCAGATGTTGTAATAAACGTAGTGGATGCCTCTAATCTTGAGAGAAATTTGTTTTTTACAGTGCAACTTTTAGAGCTTCATGTGCCTATGGTTATGGCTTTAAACCAAATGGATTATGCCCTTAAAAAGGGTATAGATATAGATGTAAAGAAGTTAGAAGAGCTTTTAGGTATTCCAGTTGTAGAAACTGTTGCTACAAAAGGCAAAGGGCTTCAGGAATTAATAAATAAAGTTTTAGAAGTTGTGGATTCGCATAAAGAAGTGGATGTAAAAGGGTATGATATAAAAGAGGAAAAAGTTCTCAAATACAGAAATGAAGTAAGTGAATCTGTAATGAAAATTTACAACATCCTTTTGAAACACAATGTAGACCTTATAAATTTGTTTCATCCTTTGTGGATTTCACTAAAACTGATAGAAGAGGATAGCGATATAGTAGAAAAGTTAAAAAAAGAGCCTAATGGAGAAAAAGCTTATGAAGAAATTCAAAAAGAATTAGAAGGTTTAAAGGCGAAGACAGATAGTCCTCTTGCAACTTTAGTTACAGCAGACAGATATGATATTGCTTCTTTTATCGCAAGCCAAACTGTATCAGAGATTCACCATAGAATTACTTGGACTGATTTAATTGACAATGTAGCTCTTCATAAGATATGGGGCTATATATCAATGTTCATTATTGTATTTATATCTTTTTATGGAATATTTAAATTTGGAGAGTATTTCTCAGGTGTGCTGGAGGACTTTTTTGACGGTTTTAAGCCTTTAGTGTACAATTTGAATATTCCAAATATGTATAAAGATTTTCTCTGGAATGGGCTTGCTGAAGGGATTATTTCTGCTATAACTATAGTGCTTCCCTATATATTTCCTTTTTATGTGTTTTTATCAATACTTGAAAACACTGGTTATCTTGCAAGAATTGCATTTTTAATGGATGAGGTTATGCACAAAGTTGGGCTTCACGGTAAAGCTCTTATTCCAGTATTGATGGGGTTTGGGTGCAATGTCCCTGCAGTATTAGGCACCAAAATTTTAGAAACGGATAGAGAAATATTTATTGCGTCTTTTATGTCCACTCTTGTGCCTTGTTCTGCAAGAATTGTAATAATTTTGGGAACAATAGGGGTCTTCATGGGGCCACAATACGCACTTGCTGTTTTTGCCTTAGACGTTTTGGTAGTTTATATAGCGGCGTATTTTGCAAATAAAATTGCACCTGGAAAGCCTTATGATTTGATAATGGAACTTCCTGGCTATAGGATGCCTGCTTTAAAGCCTACATTGAAGCAGATATGGTTTAGAATAAAAGACTTTTTGTATGTAGCTCTTCCAATAATTGTAGTTGGCAGCTTGGCTCTGGAAATATTGAAGTACTCTGGCATATTTAAATATGTGACTTATATAATGGATCCTATTGTTGTAAAATGGTTGGGATTGCCGTCAATAGTTGGGATAGTATTGATTTTTGGGATACTCAGAAAAGAATTGACACTTATAATGCTTTTAACACTGTCTGGGACAAGTCATATAACACAGATTTTGACGCCGCGGCAGATGATTGTCTTTGGTGTTGTTACAATGCTTTATATTCCTTGTATTGCTACAATTGCGGCATTAAAAAGGACAATTGGCTGGAGAAAGACATGGTGGGTAGTTTTTGCTAATATTTTTATTGCAATACTAATAGGAGGAATATTAAATCGAATTCTTACTTTTATATAAATATGGTATAATGTGAATAGGTGATAAAATTATGCCTTATATAATGCCTCAAAAAGAAAAAAGATTAAAAGTGTTGAGAAATGAGTTAGAAAAAGCTATTGATTCTATTATATCTTTAAATCCCGAAAAAGTGGTATTATTTGGTTCATTGGAAAGAGAAGATGTACATTTAAGAAGCGATATAGACCTTTTGATAATTTGGAAGACTGACCTGCCGTTTTTGGAAAGATTGCAAGTGTTTTATGATGCTATAAAGTCAAATGTTGCAATGGATATATTGGTTTATACTCCTGAAGAAATTGAAAAATTATATAGGAAAAATAAATTTATAGCAAAAGTATTAGATGAAGGGCGTGTATTATATGAAAAGAAGCAATGAAGAAGAAGCCAAGAGATGGCTTCAACAGGCCAAAAGAGACCTTGATGATGCGATTTTTTCAAAAGATGGTCAGCGTTACAACTTAGCTTGCTTTTTATCGCAACAAGCAGCAGAAAAAGCAATAAAAGCTTATCTATACAGTCAAGGTGCAGAATTCGTTTGGGGGCATTCTGTTGCTGAACTAATAAATGATGCCATTCAATTTGACGAAAGCTTTGTTGGAAGAAAAAAAGAAGGGAGTTCATTAGATAAGTATTATATTCCGACACGTTATCAAGGGTAAATAAGATAAAAATTTTCCCCCATTAAGGGGGATTCTTTAAATAAGATTAACTTTAAGCAGTAACTCCTCATTATTAAGAATTTCCTCAGGTTTACCTACAGTTTCTATTCTATGGTCTTCGTTTAGCACTATTACCATGTCTGAAAGTGTTGCTGCCATGTCAAGGTCGTGAGTTGCAATGACTATCGTGGTGCCTTTTTTGTTTAATTCTTGTAATTTTCCCAAAAGCCATTTTTTTGACCGTGGGTCAAGGCCATTTGTAGGTTCGTCAAGAAGCAAAACTTCAGGATTTATCACCATAACTGACGCTAATGCGACTTTTTTCTTTTCTCCGCCGCTTAATCTGTGAGGGGGTCTATCTTTTAATTTTTCGAGTCCAAAAGAAATAAGAGTTTCTTCCACTATTTTTTGGACTTCGTCTTTCCTTAAGCTCATTTGAAGTGGTGCAAAGGCTACTTCATCAAAAACAGTAGTGTTAAAAAGTTGTACATCAGAGTCCTGAAACACAAAGCCTACTTTTTTTCTAAATTCATATTCATCAAAAGTTTTTTTATCCCCTAATAGCTTGCCCAAGGCCCATATTTCACCGCTTTGAGGAGCAATTAAATTGTCCATCAATTTTAAAAGAGTGGATTTCCCACTGCCATTAGCACCGAGAAGGATTAACTTTTCTCCTTTTTTTACTTCAAAACTTATGTCAATTAAAGCAGGAACTGATTTATTATAAGAGTAGTAGACATTTTTTAATTCAAATACTGTGCTCATTTGGTCCTCCTTATGGGTGGATATACCACAAGATGAATAAAAAAGTTGTATTAAAACCTATCCATATATAATCATAAAAAGTTATTTTAAAAGTAGTTATTGTTTTGTATTCTCCTTTGTAACCCCGCGAAACCATAGCATTGTAAACATCATCACTCAGTTGTTGAGACCTTATCAAAACATTTGCCATAGCAGAAGAGACAAATTTTCTTCCTTCTTTGCTGCTAATTTTTTCTACATTTCTACTTTTTCTTGCGAGGAACATGTTTATAGCAATTTCTAAAAGCAAAAAGATATAACGTAAGGCCATTTCAAGTGTAGCAGTAAAAATGCGGGGAATCTTAAAAGTTCTCAATGCTTTTAAGATTTCTACCCATTTTGTTGATAGAGCTAATATATACACAAAAGATAAAGATATAAATGACCTCATCATAAAAACAATGGCACTTTCTAATCCTTCTTTTGTTATATAAAAATTTTTTGTGAAATATACTAAAGGCTGCCCTTCTTTTACTACATTAAAAAGTGAAGGTATCAGGACAATACCTGTAAAAAATATTGAGACTGCTGATACCCTCACAATGTATGTTTTTAAAGGAATTTTAGAAAAATAAGCCAACAAAAGTGTATAAATAAGAAATATGGTCATAAAAGGTATTGTCTTTCCAAAATTAACTATAATGAGTAATACAAAAAGTGAAATAAGTTTTATCCTCGTATCAAGAGACTGCATAATACCTTTCTTAACAGAAATTGCATCAGAATAAAACATGTCTTCAAATACACTTTGTATACTTAAGATTGTCTTTTCTAAAAAGTTATCCATTTTTTTTCTGGGGTTTTCCCATAATCCTCCCTAATATTGCAAATATCAATACAATAGCTGCAATTCCTACAACTGCTGAAAAAATATAACCTAAAGCTTGTTGAAAGAAATTAGCATCAAATCCTGGTATACTGTAATCGGGTAATATTGCTTTTATAACTTCTGAAAATCGGTTCATTCCCTCAGGTATATATCCTATCATGCTCTTTATTTCATCTAAGCCCCATTCTCCCCATGCTGAACCAGGAGCTAAAAGTCCGAGGGGAGTGAGAAGTATTATAACTATAGCTGCAATGTAGAACTTTTTCATCTATTATCACCTCTAAGCCTATATGAGAATTTATATAATATATTTTCTTCGTCTAATTTTTGTAAATAATATACTACAAGACCTGTTATAACAGCTTCTACAATACCAGCTACAGTAAGATGAGCAAACATCATTGCAGGTATTGCTACGTTTAATCCATAAGGAAAATATAGTGGTGTTCCATTTGCTGTATGAAAAAGCAATGGTTGAAGTCCAAGTTCTATTGCTGTAGCAAGAGCTGCAGCATTTATTCCTACATATCCCCCTATAGCAGATGATAAAACCTTATTTAGTTTGAGAGATAACATGAGCCTGTAAATTCCATATCCCACAAAAGGAGCTATAAATCCCATGTTAAAGCTGTTTGCTCCAAGAGCTAAAATTCCTCCATCGCCAAAAAGCAATGCTTGAATAAATAAGGCTATCGTAAGAGATATACTTGCTGCCCAGGGCCCTAAAGTTATAGCAAGTAGAGTTGCTCCAATTGCGTGGGCAGTTGTACCTCCTGGTATTGGTACGTTAAACATCATTATTGTAAAGGCAAAAGCTGACCCTATTGCCATAGCAGGAACATCCTTTTTGTCAAAACTTTTGTTGACTTTTTTTGCTGCAATTGTCAACACTGGTACCATAGCAGCACCCATAACGGCACAGGTTTGGGGACTTATATATCCCTCTGGTATGTGCATAAAATTACCCCCTTTATTTATAAATTTTCCCCTGTTGTTGTCGTTACTAATTTTCCATGTTTTACTCCTTTTGTGCTTATTATTTCATCTGCAATTTTTGTAATTTCCTTTGCGGTACCTTTTACTACCATTATTTCGAGGCAGTTGTGTTCATCAAGGTGTACGTGCATTGTTGAGATTATGTTTTGATAGTGCTTATGTTGTAGGTCTGTCAGTTTGTCACTTATTTCTCTCACTTCATGATTAAAAACATATGTAATTGTTCCAATAGTTTCCACATCTTCTGCTTCCCACTGATTTTCCACTATAAAATCTCTTATCAAATCTCTTATGGCTTCGGATCTGTTATTGTAGTTTTTTCTCTTTATAAGCTCGTCAAATTGATAAAGAAGTTTTGATTCCATTGAAACTCCAAAACGCGTTATTTCTTCCAGACCTATCACTCCCCTAAAATGGTGTCATCTTCTTAAAAATAATAGCACTATTTTATGGTGGAGTCAATTTAAAAAATTAATTTTAGCTTAATTTTCAATTAATATTGCTTTAATGTTTAGGTTATAAAATGAACTTGAAAGTTGATGGTAGACCATCAACTAAAATAAAAGAAAGGGTGGTTCAAATGAACAAAAAATTAATGACTTATGTTGTTACAGGGGCAATGGCTATAGGATTACTAGGAGGAGCATCTTATCAAGGAATTGCTAAGGCTCAAACAAATGCTCCCGCTCCTTCAGCTGTGACGTCTACTGTTACTACACAATCTGACCAACAAAACATAAACGAACAGCAACCAATGTATCAAGGCACAATAAAAGTTGCAAATTCTCAAGACAATGTAAAAGACAATGCAATAGACAATGAAAAAAATCTAAAAGACAACGAGACGCAAGAAAGCGCGAAGTTGGCTTCTCTTGCAAAGATAACTCCTGATGAGGCAAAAGCTGCAGCATTGAAAGTTGTACCAGGTACAGTGACAAAAGTAAGTCTTGACAACGAAAATGGATATCTTGTATACAGCGTAGAAGTAAAGACTGCTAATGGAGTAGTAGATGTAAAAGTTGATGCAGGTAATGGTACAGTTTTAGCGCAAGATAAAGACCAAGACAATGAAAAATCCAAAGAAAAGATTAGTGAAGGCGAAAAAGCAAATGCTCCTGACAATGACACTGTCCAACTTGAACAACAAGGAGAAAACTAAATAAATCTAAGAAAAGAGGCGTTTTGCCTCTTTTTTAGTTGAATATGTTAACGATTTAATATATAATGAAACATAAAAGGGGAGTAGCTTGCCACACATTGTGGTTTGACCTGTCGTCAGCACGAGAGATTTTCTCCGGCAGGTCAAAAACTCCATGCGGAGTTTGAGCAAGACCTTTATAGTGTTTACCACTATAAGGGTCTTTTTTATTTATATTTACAAAAGAAGGGAGTATATACAATGAATGCTTTTATAGAAGGTATATTAAATCTTACACCAGGTCATATTATAATGTTTATCATTGGGAGTATTCTCATATATCTTGCGATAAAAAAAGAATACGAGCCAATGTTACTTTTGCCTATAGGATTTGGTATAATACTTGCAAATATCCCGCTTTCATCTGCTATAGGCGAAAATGGTTTTCTTACAATTCTATACAATGCTGGAATAAGTACGGAACTTTTCCCTATTCTCATTTTTATTGCAGTTGGGGCAATGGTAGATTTTTCACCACTTCTTAAGCAACCGTTAATGATATTTTTTGGCGCGGCAGCGCAATTAGGAATATTTTTAACTATAATTTTTGCACATATGCTGGGCTTTAATTTAAAAGAAGCAGCTGCTATAGGCATAATTGGCGCTGCAGATGGCCCTACATCTATTTATGTAGCTAATTTGTTTGCACCAAAGCTTTTGGGTGCTATATCAGTTGCAGCTTATTCATATATGGCATTAGTTCCAATAATCCAGCCCTTTGTGATAAAAATGCTTACCAGTGAAGAAGAACGAAAAATTAGAATGGATTTACGCATGAATGAAGTTTCAAAAACAACTAAAATACTTTTTCCAATAGCAGTGACATTTGTAGCAGGAATTTTAGTACCAACTAGTGTTCCACTTGTAGGTTCTTTGATGTTTGGTAACCTCATAAGAGAAAGTGGGGTAGTAGAACGGCTTTCAAAAGCTGCACAAAATGAACTTGCCAATCTTGTGACACTTTTACTTGGGATAACAATAGGTTCTACTATGACTGCCGACAAATTTTTGACACCTACAACTCTTTTGATATTTGGAATGGGGCTTATAGCATTTATATTTGATACAGCAGGAGGAGTATTGTTTGCAAAGTTTTTAAATTTGTTTTTAAAAAATAAAGTCAATCCAATGGTAGGAGCTGCTGGAATCTCAGCCTTTCCAATGGCGTCTCGTGTCATACAGAAAATAGCCCAAAAAGAAGACCCTACAAATTTTATTTTAATGCAGGCTGTAGGAGCAAATGTTGCAGGTCAGTTAGGTTCTATCATAGCAGGAGGTATTGTAATAGCACTGGTAAGTTCTATTATGTAATTGAAAGTTATGCAATTAAAAGTGTAGAGTTTGGATTACAGGGAAGAGGTTTTTAGATACTTTCATTAGAGGAGCTAAAATTTGAAAGAGGTGAACAAAATGGACTTACTTAATGTATTTAAAATTGCTATTGTGGGAATAGGAATGACTTTTTTGATGTTAGTAATATTTTTTGTGTTGATTAAAGTTTTAGTAAAAATATTTAAACCGGAAAATGTTAAAAAAGGAGAATAAGAGAAAGGACAGCCTGTTCAGTTGAGTGCCGGGAAACTTAGCGAGGCCGAAAGACGAAAATTATTTACCTACTAATTTTTTAATTATATACTCCTTGTGATATAATAAAATTGTAAAGTTGTTACTGCATGGAGGTTTTGGTGATGCCACTTAATGTAGTACTTGTTGAACCTGAAATACCACAAAACACAGGGAATATTGCAAGAACTTGTGTGCTTACAAGCAGCAGGCTTCATCTTGTAAAACCTTTAGGTTTCAGTATAGACGAAAAATACGTAAAAAGAGCTGGCTTAGATTACTGGCCTCTTTTAGACCTTACTGTTTACGATAATCTCGAACAATTTCTTGAACAAAACAAAGGTAAAAAGTTTTATCTTGCTACCACAAAGGCTAAAAAGTATTATCATGAAGTAAAATATAAAGACAATTCTTATATACTTTTTGGCAAAGAGACTGCAGGACTTCCTAAGTGGTTGATTGAAAAATACTACGAAGACTGTATACGGATACCAATGCATGAAGTGATATCTACAAGGTCTTTAAATTTGTCCAACTCTGTAGCTATAGTACTATATGAGGCCTTGAGACAACTGGGTTTTCCTAATATGAAATAGAAAATTGAGGGATGATTATGAAGAGGAAGATTATCCATGTTGACATGGATGCTTTTTTTGCATCTGTAGAACAACATGATAATCCAGAATATAGAGGAAAACCTGTTATTGTAGGTGGTTTGTCGGAACGAGGAGTAGTTTCAACTTGCTCCTATGAGGCAAGAAAGTACGGAATACATTCTGCAATGCCGATGTATATGGCGAAGAAGCTATGTCCACACGGTATTTTTCTTTCTGTAAGGAGAAAAAGATATGAAGAGGTTTCAGCTCAAATTTTTGACATCCTGTACAGTATAACTCCTTTAGTCGAACCTGTGTCTATTGATGAAGCCTATCTTGATGTTACAGATATTGACAAAAATCCAGAGATTATTGCCCTGGGAATAAAAAAGAAAGTGAAAGAGACGACGGGACTTACCATTTCTGCAGGAGTTTCCTATAACAAATTTCTTGCAAAGCTTGCTTCTGATTGGAATAAGCCAGATGGATTTATGGTCATAACAGAAGACATGATTCCCGACATTTTAAAACCACTTCCCGTTTCCAAAGTTTATGGGATAGGAGAAAAATCAGAAGGGAAACTTAAATCTATGGGAATAAATACAATTGGTGACCTTTTAAAATTGTCACAGGAGAATCTTGTCGAAATTTTTGGTAGGGTAGGTGTGGAAATATATTTAAGAATTCGTGGCATTGATGAGAGGCCTGTTGAAACTATGAGAGATATTAAGTCTATAGGGAAGGAAAAAACACTGGAAAAGGATACAAAGGACAAAAAGCTTTTGCTTCGATATGCGAAATTATTTTCCGACATAATCGCAGAAGAATTGTTTAGAGAGAGGCTTTATGCCAGAACAGTTACTGTTAAGATAAAAACATCGAATTTTGCTATTCACACCAAAAGCAAAACTTTAAATAAGTATATACGATTAAGTGAGGACATATATAATGTAGCCTACGAAATTATTGAAAGTCTAAAATTAGACCAATATATAAGGCTTATTGGTCTATCTGTTTCTAATTTGAGCGCAGTAAAGTATGAACAATTATCCTTTTTAGATAAAAATGTTGTCAAATCTATTAAGGCAGAAAACGTAGTCAGAGAAATAAATAAAAAAATAGGACAGGAGATAGTGAAAAAAGCAAGTGAACTTCTAAATGAGGGAACGAAGCAACGGAGGGATTAGATTGGAAGCAAAAGAGAGGCATAAGCGCAGTGTTGCTAAAGAAATTGTAGAATTGGCTTGGCCTTCTATAACAGAACAAATGCTTATAATGGCAGTTGGAATGGTGTCAACTATATTTGTAGGACGTGTTGGAACAAATGCGATTGCGGCTGTTGGGATGATTAACTCCCTTATTTTTTTCTTTCAAGCTATTTTTGCAGGCCTTGCCACTGGTTCTACAGTAATTGTAGCAAGGCTCATTGGTGAAGAAAACGAGGAAGGGGCTCGTCTTGCAGTTATGCAGTCACTTATTATGAGTATTGCTATTTTTATAGGACTCACTACTTTGGGCTATATTTTTGCAGTACCTACTATTAAAACCTTCTTTGGAAGTGTATCCACTGATGTTTTTAAATTGGCTTTAATGTACTATAAAATAGTGCTTTTTGGGTTACCTTTTGTGATAATTGACATCATCATAGGCGGGGCTTTAAGAGGTGCAGGGGATACAAAAACCCCAATGTACATAACTGCTACAGTAAATGTGATAAATCTTTTATTAAATAGCACACTAGTATTTGGAGTGACTTATCACGGTAGATATTTAATACCTTCTTTAGGAGTAAAAGGTTCTGCACTTTCTGCTACAATTTCAAGAATAATAGGAGGTTTTTTGCAATTATATGTTTTATATTTTGGCAAAAGGCGAATTAATCTTGATATAAAAGAAAAGATTCGACTTGACTTTAACATGATGATGAGGATTATACGAGTAGGAATACCAGCTTCTTTAGAGCAGGTAATAATGCAAGGTGGTTTCCTTGTAATGCAAGTTATCGTTTCCACAATGGGGACTATTGCAATTGCTGTATATCAAATAGGTATGAATGCTAATAGTCTTGCTTTTATGCCTATGTTTGGATTTTCAATAGCGGCAACCAGTTTAGTGGGACGGAGTCTTGGTGCAAAACATTTTATGCTAGCGGAAATATACGCAAAAATTTCAAGGAACATTGCTGTTATTGTAATTTCTGTTATAGGTGTTTTTATGTTTATATTTTCAAAGCAGCTTGCAGCGCTTTATACTACTGATCCTATTGTAATAAAAATAGCTTCTGATATTATAAAGATTTTTGCTATTGTGGAACCTTTGCTTGCTATATTAAATGTCATGGCAGGAGTATTAAGGGCTGCAGGCGATATTCCTTATATTGTTCTCACAGCTTTTATTGGATTATGGCTCTTTAGAGTTACTATTGGATATATTCTTGGTAAAGTGCTTGGTATGGGAGTATATGGAATATGGATTGGTATATGTACCGACTTTGTTGTAAGGTCAGTAATGTATAGTTATAGATTTAAAGCCGGCAGATGGAAATATATTAAAGTTTAGAGTACACAAATTTATCACATATTCTTAATTTTTACATAACATTTTTCTGTTATTGTAATGACAAAAGTCAATTTTTAAAAGAGGTGGCTTTATGAAGAGAAAATACTTATATGCAATTGTTGCTGTTTTAATCATTGGCATTGTCACTTTTTACTTTGTAAACAGGGCAAAATCATCACAACCCCAGCAACTTTCATATGTTACAGTTACTCGAGGTAATATTTCTATGAAAGTCACTGGGACAGGAAACTTAAGTGGCGATGTAAGAGCAATTACGTTAAAAGGAAGTGGAACAGTAAAGAAAGTGTATTTTAAGGTAGGAGATACTGTAAAGAAAGGAGACCTATTATACGAAATTGAAGATGACAATTTAAACAATCAGCTGGAGCAAGCGAAAATAAATCTTGATTTAGCTGAGCAACAATTAAGTCAAGACACTCAAAACTACAATAGTAGCATTGCAAATTTAAACATAACTTCTCCTTTTAATGGGATTATAGATAATGTACTTGCAAGAGAAGGACAGAATGTCACACCTGGAACACCTGTTGCAACCATTGCAGATTACTCTCATGTTACTGTAAAAGTTCCTTTCAATGGTGTTCAAATAAAGAATATAAAAGTTGGACAAAAGGCAGATATTTTTTTATACGACTCATTTACAAGTGTAACAGGTACTGTTGAATACGTTTCAGAGCAGCCTGTTCCTAACAATACAGTGCAATACTACTATGTAACAGTGGGGCTTGACAATCCGGGTGCCTTAAGCGATGGAATGAGGGTACAAGTATCAATACACACAGATAATGGGATAGAAACAGCATTAGAAGATGGCACGTTGACTGTCAAAAACACAATCAATGTTACAGCGCAAACATCAGGCACGGTAGATAAAATATATGTTTCTCAAGGGCAAAGTGTAAATAAAGGGCAACTTCTAATAAAGCTTGCATCAAATAACATAAGCGATGTGCAAATACAAAACGACAAATTAAAAGTTATGCAAGCACAAAACAATTATGATCAAATTTTACAACAAATTAACAACTTAAAGATATACTCTCCTATAGATGGGAAAATATTGAGTCAGAATATCAAAGAAGGAGATATATTAGGTACTTCCGTAGCGAGCACTAACATAAGCAATACAAATAGCCAATCACAGCAATCGAGTTTTGTGCCCGTTTTAGATATAACGCAATTATCTTCTTATGAGAGCCAACCAGAAACTGCGGTAATAGCAAACAATGACAAATACATCGTTGACTTTTCAGTGGATGAAACAGATATAAAAAATGTGAAAGTAGGGCAGCAAGCACAACTTACGACGGATGATTTACCGGGTAAAACTTTTAACGGTATTGTTTCGCAAGTGTCACAACTTCCAACAATACAAAATGGTGTTTCTTCTTATAACGTAATTATTGAAGTCGATCCAAGCGAAGGATTAATGCTAGGTATGTCAATGAATGTTTCAATAACCGTTGCAGAAAAACAAGATGCTTTAATACTTCCAATACAAGCCGTTCAGACAAATGGAAATAGAAAATACGTAATACTCTATACAGACGATTTAAAAAATCAAAATATCAATAGCACTAATAACGGGAACTTTTTCAGGAACAACATAAGATTTGTGGAAACAGGGATTTACAACGATAACTTTATAGAAATTGTAAGTGGCTTACAGGAGGGAGACAAAGTATTAATTCCAACCCTTAATTCCTCAACAAACGGGAATAATCGTAATCCAGGTGGTTTTGGTATAATGGGCGGCTTTAGACCAGAGGGCAATTTCAACAGGAATATGACTAATCAAGGCAGTCGTTATCAGGGCAGAAGCTTTAATGGGACAGGGCAAAATAACACTTCCACAGGGAGGTAAATGATGGATAACATTTTAATAAAAATAAGGAATTTAACAAAGATTTACAAAATGGGGGAAAATGAAGTAAGAGCGTTAGATGGTATAAACCTTGACATTAAAAAAGGAGAATTTATATCAATTGTCGGTCAATCAGGTTCAGGCAAAACTACTTTAATGAATATAATAGGGTGCTTAGATGTAAAAACTTCTGGAGAATACTTTTTAAATGGCATAGACACAGGCAAACTTTCTGACAATCAATTAGCAGATTTAAGATGTAGCGAAATAGGGTTTGTATTCCAAAATTTCAATTTGCTTCAGAAAATGACGGCTTTAGAAAATGTGGAATTGCCTATGATATATAAGGGTGTGCCTACAAAAGAAAGACGACAAAGAGCAGAGATGCTTTTAGAGATGGTAGGACTTAAGGAAAGGATGCACCATAGACCTAATGAATTATCAGGAGGTCAGCAACAAAGAGTAGCAATAGCAAGGGCGCTAGCAAACAATCCCCATCTCATATTAGCAGATGAGCCGACGGGAAACTTAGACTCAAAAAGTGGTAGTGAGATAATGAAAATAATAAAAGAGTTAAACGAGAGAGGAAATACAGTAGTACTCATAACTCATGACCCTAATATAGCTGCACAAGCTAAAAGAATAGTGAGAATAAAAGATGGGCGTATTTTAGAAAACGAGGTGGTAACACCGTGAGATATGTAGAAGCTTTGAAAATAGCTATACGCAGTATTTTAAGCAATAAAATGAGGTCTTTTCTCACCATGTTGGGGATTATAATAGGTGTCACAGCTGTTATAGCCTTAGTAAGTATAGGTCAAGGCTCTACGAGAAGTGTTACTTCTCAAATACAGAGTATGGGTTCAAACCTCATAATGGTAAACATAATGGGAAGAGGGGGAGAAAATTCCTTAACTTATGACCAAACTATTGCTTTAAAAGACTCAAGCTTTATAGCTGCTATATCTCCGGTCATATCTACAAGTGTAACGGTTATGTACGGAAATAATTCAGTGGACAACACAGCGGTAAATGGAGTAAATGGAGATTATCAGTCAATACGCGATATACAAGTAGCAGCTGGCAGATTCATTTTGCCAATGGATGATGAAGGAAGGAACAGGGTAGCAGTTCTTGGCAGCAATGTAGCGAGAGAACTTTTTGGCTTTACTGATCCTATTGGCAAGACTATAAAATTAAATGGCCAAAACTTCACGGTAGTAGGTATTTTGTCACAAAAAGGTTCTTCAATTGCAGGTTCTGATGATGATTCAATATTTATACCCCTTAAAACAATGTTCTACTTTGCGAAAAATAGAGACATAAGACAAATATATATAGAAGCTACAAGCCCAGATACGGTTGAACTCGCTAAAAACGAAATAAACAGCAAACTGCTAACTATATTTAAAGGCGATACAAATGCCTTTAGAATAATTGATCAATCGCAAATTTTATCTACAGTAAATAGTGTTACTGCTACATTGAGCTTGCTCCTTGGAGGAATTGCAGGAATATCCCTTTTAGTCGGTGGAATAGGCATAATGAACATAATGCTTGTATCTGTTACTGAAAGAACGAGAGAGATAGGGATAAGAAAAGCATTAGGAGCCAAAAAGAAAGATATATTACTTCAGTTTATAATTGAATCATTAACTTTAAGCGGATTAGGAGGAATAGTGGGAATTATAGTAGGATACGTATTGTCGATGGTACTAGGCTCAGCTATGAATATAAATGCTAAGCCATCTCTCTCAACAGTATTAATATCCTTTTCTTTCTCAGTAATTGTGGGATTGTTCTTTGGCGTATATCCTGCAAATAAAGCTGCCAATTTAAATCCAATTGAAGCTCTAAGGTACGAATAAAATACAAAAAAGGACAAATTTCTTAGTTTTACTTAAGAGTTTGTCCTTTTTAATATTGTTTTTTTGCCGATAAAAGTTTATAATTTAGTTAATGATAAAATTGGGAGGAGAGAGTAATTGAAGTGGACTGAATCTTTATCAGTTGGAAATGAACCCATTGACAGTCAACATAAAGAGTTAATAAAAAAAGTAAATGATGTTCTGGAAGCTTGCAATCAGAAAAAAGGAAAAGAAAAAATTGAAGAAGTGATGAAATTTTTAAAAGATTATACTATAGAACATTTTAGCGCTGAAGAAGACCTCATGAAAAAATATCAATACCCTTTCTATGAAGAACACAAAAAAATTCATGAAGATTTCATTAAAAAAGTAGAAGAATTGGACGAAAAAATAAAAAAAGAAGGCATAAACTTATCAATCATAATGCTTGTCAATAAAACGCTGGTGGATTGGCTTATAAATCACATAAGTAAAGAGGACAAAAAGGTAGGAGAACACATAAGAAAAGCAAAGGGGGATTTTTTGAAATGAAGTGGACAGAGTCTTTGTCTGTAGGGAATGACTATATTGATGAACAGCATAAAGAGTGGATAAGAAGAATCAATGACCTTTTAGAAGCATACAATCAAAAAAGAGGCAAGGAAAAAGTTGAGGAAGCAATGGAATTTGTAAAAGAGTACACTGTAACGCATTTTAGCGCCGAACAAGAGCTGATGAGAAAGTATAAATATCCTGAGTATGAAATACATAAACAAATTCATGACAATTTTATTAAAGAAGTCAATGAACTAGATGAAAAAATAAAAAAAGAAGGTCCTACGCTCACTAATTTGATGACTGTTAATAGGACTTTAGTAGATTGGGTGCTAAATCATATAAGCAAAGTAGATAAAAAATTAGGAGAGTACATAAAAAGTCAAATGTAATTAAGCCTGTAAATGCAAGCTACAGTTTGTTGACAAAGTAAAAAAATATTCAAAAGGAGATATTTTGTATCGTCGCTCCGATGTTCCAAAGCGACAAAACTAAAACTCGACCTTCAGGTTCCGGCAGGGTACCGGGCACAATCGACGTCCTGTCTCAGGTGCCCGCCTACGCCATCCTTGGCTTCGGCCCTGCCTCCACCTTTGGTCTTGCTAAGTTTTGTTGCCGCTTTGTCACAAGTCGCACCGATTACAAAATATCTCCTTTACGAAAGTTTGTCTACAGTCCGGAGCCTGTAAATACAGGCTATTTTTGAATCATAGGTTATGCGGTAAAATATTTTTAAATCTAAAAATTTGAGGGGGTTTTATTGTGAGGCTTGTGAGAATAGATAAAGCGTTGAATGAGTATGGAATAATTGAAGGGGATAAAGTTATTGCATTGGGAAGTGAAGGCTTTTATTCTTACAACTTGGAGGAAGTAAAGCTTTTGCCTCCTTGCCTGCCTACTAAAGCTATATGTGTAGGGTTAAATTATAGGGATCATATAGAGGAAATGGGGGACAAGGAGCCGGAGGAACCAACATTATTCATAAAACCTTCAACAGCAGTTATTGGGCCTGATGATTTTATAGTTATTCCTAAGATGTCCGAAAGGGTTGACTATGAGGGGGAACTGGCTGTTGTCATAGGCAAAAGAGCGAAAAATGTGTCTTTAAAAGATGCGTTAGACTATGTCCTTGGCTATACGATAGCTAACGATGTAACAGCAAGAGATTTGCAGGCAAAAGATGGCCAATGGACAAGAGCGAAGTCTTTTGATACCTTTTTGCCCATAGGCCCTTGGATTGTGACAGACTTAGACCCATCTTCTTTGGACATAACTACATATGTAAATGGTGAAGTAAAGCAGAAAAGTAACACCAGACATCTCATATTTGGCGTTCCAAGACTTGTGAGTTTTATATCTCACATAATGACGCTAAACCCTGGCGATGTCATATTGACGGGAACACCCTCTGGCGTTGGTCCTTTAAAACATGGGGACACTGTAACTATTGAAATAGAGGGAATAGGTAAATTAACAAATAGAGTAAAATAAAATCAGACTACAAAATGAATGATAAAATATATAACTAAACCAATTAAAGATAGAGGAATTCCTATCAAAGCCCATTCACGGCTTTTTATATTTAGCTTTCCTGCTGATATGATATTAGGTATGTTTCCCGGAATCAACATTCCGCCACTTATTAAAAGACCCATCAATATTGCTTGGATTTGTTCTATTGTCATGTGAGGAGAAATTTCGGCTGCTGCCAATGTTGCGTTGTCAAGAACTGCAGATAGCATGTTTATCCAGTATAAAAGTCGGCTATCAAGATGAATTATATAATTATCAATAATAGGTTTGAATCCTGCACCTAAAAGTTCCAATGCCAGAATAAAAACAAAAATTTTAAATGCTTGAATAAAGATAAATTGAAATCTTTCAATTTTTTTAATTTCTTCCGCTTCTTCCACATAATTTTCTTCTATAATGAGACTACTTTTCTCTAATTTATTGATATAGAGTAAACCTAAAAAGCCCAAAGCCAATATAGCTGGTATAATGTAAATGCCTAAGGTAGCAAAAAGGTAAAGGAAGTTTTCATTTAATTTTGATGTTACAATTGTGGCTAAAGGCTCGCCAATTGGTGTTAGTGCAGCACCAATGCCTATTGAAAGAGAAGCAATGACAGTAATCACTACTTTGTCTTTGTGCTTTAAGGGCAACAAGTGAATTATTTCCACTAATATTATTGAGGCTATTATGGCTGTGATTATACTGGCTGTCAATCCAAGGATGACAATTACCAAAAATATAAATATTCCCAGTGGAATATGAGTTACTACTGTTCCTATAAATCTTTTAAATTTATCTTTAAATATCTCAAATAAAAGTCCTGATAAAAATACGGCTGCTGTTATTAAATACAAAAGATGATTTTTAAATATGTGAACTATCAGGTCATAAGAAAATACTCCTGATACAAATGCTGTGGCGACCCCCATTGAAAAAAGAAAATATTCGATGTTGTGTTCTATATGCCTATTTACAAGAGGCAAAATTAGGATCATTAATAATATTAGTAAGAGTACAACAATAACCACAATCCATCCTCCTTTTATATTATTATTTGTATTATTTTGTAAAATAAAAAGTGGGAAAACTCACCTTTAAGATGAGCTTCCCACCCAAGAAGCCGAAAATTCTTGAACAAGTCATAAGACTTGCCAACCGTAAAAACTTTATTTACTTTATTAAAATTATAACATAGAGGTATTTACATAAGCAACAGAGATTATATAAATTAGCTCAGTACAGTGATTAAAAATATTCCGTATAATACTCCTCCAACCATCAGCATAAAAGGATTAACTGACTTTCTCATATTTATCCACATTAAATTTAAAATAGCTGAAGTTAAAGCTAACATGGCACTTAAAAAAGCTATTCCTGTGATGTTCCATGGCGTAAACAGTATACCAACAGTAACTGGTATGGAAGACTGAAACACCATTGCACCTGTAATATTTCCAAGTGCAAGAGTGTCTTTTTTTTGTCCTACCCACACAATAGAATTAAGCTTTTCAGGCAGTTCTGTTGCAATAGGCGTTATGACAATTGAGAGTATTAAAGGTGAAATTCCCATCATGTGAGACAAATCTTTTACATATCCTACAAACAAATGAGCGCCAAAAATTATTCCTAAAAGAGATAGAATTAATTGACTGGTTGTCCAAAGTAAATTAGTTTTTACTCCTAAAAACTTTGAAAAGTATAGAGTTCCTATATTTTCATCTAATTGCTGGTCGTCTGAAAAAGTCCGTTTTACATAAAAAGCATACGCTAAAAGTACCAATATAACTGCGGATATTCTAATTTCGTTAAATTGATTAAAGACAGAAGCAAAAATTGCTATTGTATATATGATGATAAAATATGTTAAATCTCTTTGAAACACTTTTTTATTTGCATTCATTTTCAACTTTCTTTTTCCAAAAAGAGAATAGATTATGACAGCAGCACCTGTTATCAAAAATCCTAAAGTAGAAAGCATAAAAGGAGCTCCTAAAATAGCACCTGTGGCTATTTGACTTGCTTCTCTTCCTCCATAAAAAAGTATAGCAATAATTGGTATAATTGTTTCAGGAAGTGCGGTGCCTACAGCAGCTAAAATGCTTCCCACTACCCCCTGACTTAAGTTTAACTTTTTTCCAAACCATTCTACTGAGTTTGTGAATAAGATACAGGAAAGAAGTATAAAGGCAAGGCTAAAAAGCAACATCACTATATCTTGTGTCAACTTCTACAACTCCTTTGTGGTGGTGTTTTAGGCCATTTACAGTAATGTATTGTACCACAAAACGAGAATATAATTCAATAGTTTGAGTCTCTTCACCAAACATCAATAATGTGGTAACATTTATATTAGATGTCCTTTCTTTCACTTAAAGGAGTGAGCGATATGAGCATAAGATTTATATATGGTAGAGCAGGTACAGGCAAGACTGCCTTTTGCCTTAATGATATAAAGAGAAAATTAAATGATGGAAAATCTCACCCTCTTATACTACTTGTTCCCGAACAATTTACCTTTGAGGCAGAAAAATATCTTTTAAATACAATTGAAAAAGATGAAAAGATAAGGGCACAAGTTTTGAGTTTTAAGACTTTGGCAAATAGGGTATTTACAGAAGTTGGAGGCCTTACCCGTCAGCACATGAAATCCTGCGGAAGATCAATGCTTATTTATAAAATAATAGAAGACATACAAAAAGACCTTAAGGTTTATTCTAAAGCCTCCAGGCAGCAGGGTTTTATCAAAAAAGTTTCACAAGTTATAACAGAGCTTAAAAGATTTGAAGTGGCTCCTGAAAAGCTATTAGAAATAACTGAAACAATAAATAATTTAGGATTAAGAGAAAAACTAAAAGACATAAGTTTAATATATTCTAAATTTGAAGAGAGTTTACACCAAAATTATATAGACCAAGAGGATGAGTTGACTCTTTTGGCAGAGAAACTGGAATATTCTTCTCAATTTGAAGGAGCGGAATTTTGGATAGACGGTTTTACAGGTTTTACGCCAAAGCAGTATAGGGTGATAGAAAAGCTTTTAAAGAAAGCTTCAAAAGTAAATGTCACCCTCTGTATGGATACATCACACAACTCTTATGAAATTGATACTACAGACCTTTTTTACACTACTAAAAAGACAGAAGATAAACTTTTAGAAATATGCCAAAGAAATAATATATCTTATGAAAAACCGATAGACTTAAATGGAAAAATACCTGAAAGATTTAGAGAAAGTGAAGAGCTAAGTTTTTTGGAAAAACATCTTTTTTCCTATCCTTACGAAGTATATCCCAGTAAGACAAAGGACATAACTCTTTTTAAAGCTGTCAACGTATATAGTGAGGTTGAAGAAACTGCGAGAGATATCATAAGGCTTATAAGAGATGAGGGATTTAGGTATTCTGACATTGTGGTAGCTACTCGCGATTTAAATAGATATCATAAACTCATAAAAGCTATATTTTCTCAATATGGAATTCCCTATTTTATAGACATAAAGATGGAAATAAAAAACAACCCAATCATCGTTTTTATAACCTCTCTTTTTGACATTCATTTAAAAAGATGGTCTTATGAATCTGTTTTTAGATACCTAAAGACAGGTTTTGCAGATTTAGAAAAAGAGGACATAAACCTTATTGAGAATTATGTTTTAGCTAACGGTATAAAGGGAGATAAATGGAAAGAGGAAGTTTGGAATTACAGGTTAAATTACAGATTTGATAGACTTTCAATAGAGGAAGATGAAAAAGAGATAATAGAGAGAGTGAATGAAATAAAAAGAAAAATCGCAACTCCCTTACAGGATTTTTATAAAAAATTTTCCAAATCAAAGAATATTAAAGAAGGTTGTGGCACTTTGTATGACTTTTTAGTTGAAATGAAATTGTCTCAAAAGATTCAAAAATTGATTGAAAAGTTTAAACAAGAGAAGGAATTTGACACGGCAAATCAATACGCACAGGTTTGGGATATTGTTGTAGATGTTTTAGACCAAATGGTAGAAGTGATGGGGGAGGAAAAAGTTACAGTAGAACAGTTTGCGAAGATATTAAGCATAGGATTTGATGAATATCAAATTGGAAGTATTCCTCCTACTCTTGATGAAGTTTTGGTTACCAGTGTTGATAGGATGAAAAGTCACAATGCAAAAGCCCTTTACATAATCGGCGTAAATGATGGTATATTTCCTGCTGCTCTTTTTGAGGAAGGAATTTTGACAGATGGGGATAGGGAAATTTTAGCTTCCCACAATGTGGAGTTAGACAGAGATACAAAGACTAAAATATTTGAAGAGCAATTTTTAGTCTACACTGCTCTGACTTCCACAAGTAAATTTTTAAGGATAAGCTATCCCATTGCTGACCATGAAGGGAAAAGCTTAAGACCCTCTATAATAATTTCCCGCTTGAAAAAGATTTTTCCTAAAATAAAGCAGTTTAGCAATGTGGTAGAGATAGATACGGAGGAAGAAAATTTAAATCGCGTATCAACACCTTCACCTACTTTTAATGAAATGGTAAGTGCGATTAAGAAATGGGATGTGACAAATAAAATGAATCCTCTGTGGTTGGATGTGTATAAATGGTATGCTAAAAATGAATTATGGAAGCCGAAATTGATAAGAGCTTTAGAAGGGCTCTATTACACTAATCAGGTTGAAAAAGTACCTGCCTACAAGGTAAAAAAGTTGTATGGGGAGGAAATGTATTTTAGTGTATCCAGACTTGAAAAATACGCAGCTTGTCCTTTTGCTTATTTTGTCCAATACGGGCTTAAAGCGAAAGAAAGGAAAATATTTAGTTTCGAGCCTCCTGATTTAGGGACCTTTATGCACAATGTCCTTGACAGATTTTCAAAGGCATTGGAGGAAGAAGGACTTACTTGGCAGGATATTGACAGAGAGTGGTGCGATGAGGCAGTAGATATCATTGTAGATGATATGATACAGAAAATACCCGGCTACATTTTGAATAGCAGTCCCAGATACAAATATCTTGCTGAAAGGTTAAAAAGAGTGCTTTCTAATGCGGTATGGGTGGTATCTGAGCATATAAAGAGAAGTTCTTTTGTGCCTTTAGACCATGAGGTTGCTTTTGGCGATAACCAAAAGTATCCTCCTATAAAGATTGTGCTGTCAAACGGTGAGGAGATAAATCTCATAGGGAGGATAGACAGGGTTGATATATTTGAAAAAGAGGATGAAGCCTATATAAGGATAATAGATTACAAGTCTGGCAACAAAACTTTAGACCTTTCAGATGTGTTTTATGGTTTAGAACTTCAGCTTTTGATATATTTAGATGCTATATTAGAAAGTGCAATAAAAGAAAACACAAATTTAAATCCGGCTGGGATATTTTACTTTAAAATAGATGACCCGATTATAAAGGCGGATAAAGATATATCAGATGAAGAGTTGCAAATGCAAATTTTTAAAAAGTTGAGATTGGAAGGGCTTGTTTTAAATGATGCTCAAATCATAAAAGAGATGGACAAATCAATTGAAGGCACTTCTTATATAATTCCAGCAACAATCAATAAAGACGGAAGCATAGGCAAAAACACCAAAGGAGCTACAAAAGAGCAGTTTGAATTGTTGAGAAAACACGTCAAAAAAACTATACAGCGTTTGACCGAACAGATGTTGGAAGGAGATATTTCAATTTCTCCATATAAAAAAGATAAAGAAACTCCTTGTAAATATTGCCCTTACTCTTCTGTCTGCCAATTTGAAAGGAATTTTAAAGGGAATGAGTACAAGGTTATAAAGAGTAAAGATGTTAAAAAGATATGGAGTATATTGGAACAGGAAGTGAAGTCAGATGGAAACCAAATGGACTTATGAACAACAGCTGGCTATAAATACAAGGGGCAGTAATCTCTTAGTGGCAGCAGGTGCAGGCTCTGGCAAAACTGCTGTCTTAGTTGAAAGAATCATAAAACTTGTCACGGATGACAAAAATCCTGTAGATATTGATAAACTTTTAGTTGTTACTTTTACAAATGCTGCTGCCTCTGAAATGAGAGAAAGGATAGCAGAGGCGTTGATTTCTAAGTTAGACCAAAATCCGGAAGACAGGCGGCTTAGCAATCAGCTAACATTACTTAACAAAGCTACAATCACCACAATTCACTCCTTCTGCTTGGAAGTAGTGAGAAATAACTTTTTTCTCATAGATTTAGACCCTAACTTTAGAATAGGGGATGATACAGAAACTTTACTTTTAAAATTAGAGGCGGCAGAGGAGCTTTTTGAGGAATTATATCAAAAAGAGGATAATGAAGATTTTTTGACGTTGGTAGAAAGTTATGGAGGCACAAGGGACGATAAACCCCTTGTAGATATTCTTTTAAAATTGTACGATTTTGTAAAATCACTTCCCTGGCCTGAAAAATGGCTTAGAGATGTGTTATTAAGCTTTGAAGTTAAAGAGGGTTTTCATTTTGAGAATTCACAGTGGGCGGCAGTAATATTAGACAGTTTAAAAGTAGAAATGTCAGGGCTTTTAAATGGAATGTATGTGGCAATTGATAAACTTCACGGTGAAAGTGGTTTACAAAGTTATCTTGATAATTTTGAAATAGAGGCGGAAAGCTTGGAAAAACTTCTAGATTGTGAAAATTGGGAGGAATTTAGAAAACAGATAAATGCTATAGAGTTTGATAGACTTCCCAGAGCAGGTAAAGAGATAGACCCTAAAGTAAAAGATGAAGTGACAAAAATAAGAAATGAAGTTAAAGCTAAAATTAAGGAGATAAGAAATAAGTTTTTTTCAGATGACATAGAAAAGATTGAAAAAGAAATTAAAGCTTTGTACCCTATCATGAAGGCTTTAGTGGATTTGATTTTACTTTTTGATAAAAAATATGCTGATAAAAAAAGGGAAAAAGGCATTATAGACTTTAATGATATTGAACATTTTGCACTGCAAATTTTGACAGAAGTCGATGAAAACGGGAATGTGAAGCCTTCAGAGGCAGCTTTGATGTATAGAGAAAAATTCCAAGAAATTTTTGTGGATGAATATCAAGATTCTAATTTAATACAGGAAGTTATACTAAGCACTATAGCCCGAGAAGACACACCTAACAGGTTTATGGTAGGAGATGTAAAACAGAGCATATACAGGTTTAGGCAGACAAATCCTTATATATTTTTTGAAAAGTACAATACTTATTCTTCAAAAGAGGAAAATAAAAATAAAAAGATACTGCTTTATAAAAATTTCAGAAGCAGACCCCAAATCATAGATGCGGTAAATTTCATTTTCAAAAAAATAATGTCTAAGAATGTAGGGGAGATAGATTATACAGAGGAAGAGAAGTTAAATTGTGGAGCAGATTTTGGAATACCTCCTCTTGATGCCATTGTAGGTGGACCTGTGGAAATACATTTGATAGAGAAAAATGATGAAACTCCTGAAGAGGAAGAATTAGAGGTTTATGGGGAAGAAGAGGAAGAGATTATTGACAACATACAAGTAGAAGCAAGGGTGGTAGCTCAAAGGATAAAGGAATTAGTTACACAAAATGAGAAAAATACCTTTATGGTTTATGATAAAAACCTCAAAAATTATAGGCCTGTTGAGTATAGGGATATAGTAATACTTTTGAGGGCTACAGAAAGATGGGCACCTGTATTTTTAGAAGAATTTATAAATGTCGGTATTCCTGCTTTTGCGGACACAGGAACGGGATACTTTGAAACAACGGAGATAAAGACTATAATATCCCTCCTTCAGGTGATAGACAACCCAATGCAAGATATTCCGTTGTTGGCAGTTTTGAGGTCTCCTATTTTTTCCTTTATCCCAGAAGAATTAATTGACATAAGGTTAGAAGAGCCTAATAGAGCTATATATGAAGCACTTAAAAAGGTATCACAAAGAGAGGATGAATTAGGGCAAAAAGCTAAAAGTTTCTTAGAATCATTGAAAAAGTGGCAAGAGAAAGCCATTTATATGCCGGTGGATGAGTTTTTGTGGTATTTATATCAAGACACTGGTTATTATGCTTATGTGGGGGCAATGCCTCAAGGAGTGCAGAGGCAGGCAAACTTGAGGATTTTGTTTGAAAGGGCAAAGCAGTACGAGGAAACAAGTTTTAAAGGGCTGTTTAACTTTATCAATTTTATAAACCGCCTCAAAGTCAGCAGTGGCGATATGGGAAGTGCTAAAATAGTAGGAGAAAATGAAAATGTAGTCAGGATAATGAGTATACACAAAAGTAAAGGTCTTGAATTCCCGGTAGTTATAGTTGCAGGCTTAGGTAAACAGTTTAATTTAAAGGATTTAAGTCAAAGCGTATTGTACCATCATTTATTAGGATTAGGCCCTGAGTTTGTGGACTTCAAAAGAAGAATTTCTTATCCCAGCATTGTGAAAGAGGCAATAAAAAACAAAATAAAGTTAGAAAGCCTTTCTGAAGAAATGAGGGTTTTGTACGTTGCTTTGACAAGAGCGAAAGAAAAGTTAATATTAGTTGGAAGCATAAAAGATATAAAGAAGAATGTGAGAAAATGGGCAAATGCAGCAGTTTTGCAAGATAAGGTTTCTGATTATGATATTTTAAATGGCAAAAGCTACATGGATTGGATTGGTTCAGCTGTTATAAGACACAAAGACTTAGAACCTTTACGTGAGTTTGCAGGCGTTTCTCTTTCTGCAGAACAAGATGCTTCAAAATGGGAAATAAAATTATGGAGTAAAAAGGATGCGCTTCTAGAAAAAGAGAAAAATGACAAAATAGATGTGGTGGAAAGACTAAAAAGTTTAGACTTGGATGCCCACTACAGCGAGTTTTACGAAGAAGTTGAAAGAAGGTTAAGCTGTGTATATCCCTACGAAAAAGCCTGTTACCTACCTGCCAAGCTTTCTGTAACTGAGGTTAAGCGTATTTTAAATGCAGAAATAGTTGACGAAGATACCACATCTATTTTTGAAAGAGAAGTTTTAAAAACACCTGTATTTTTAGAAAAGAAAAAAGGATTAACTGCAGCTGAAAAAGGTATAGCTATGCACCTTGTCATGCAAAAACTTGATTTAAATAAGGCCTTATCTTTGGATAGCATTAAAGGACAGGTAAAAGATATGGTAGATAGAGAGATATTAACGGGGGAACAGGCAAAAGAAGTGGATATACAGAAAATTGAAGGATTTTTTAAAACCTCTCTTGGGGAAAGGATGCTAAGTTCAAAAAATGTAAAAAGAGAAGTGCCTTTCCACATAAAATTAAGTAGCAGAGAAATTTACAAAGATTTGCCTGAAGAATACGAAAATGAGTTTATACAGGTGCAGGGAATTATTGACTGTTTCTTTGAAGAAGAGGATGGTTTAGTTTTAATAGATTATAAAACAGACTATGTTCAGGAAGGCAAAGTAGAAGAAATTAAAGAAAAATATAGAGTTCAGATAGAACTGTATTCAAAGGCATTAGAGAATATTACAGGCAAAAAGGTAAAAGAAAAGTACATTTATCTATTTTTCAATGGAGATATTTTAGAGTATTGATAGGAAAGGAGTTGTTTTCCTTACCTATACTGAATTCAATTTTTTTGGAGCGAACATGTTGCAAGCATGTATTCTCCAATATAATAATCAGGTAAATAAAGAGGGAGGAGTTCTTATGTATCCTAATTATCGAATTTCTGTTGAAATCATTTTGTTGCATGAGGGAAAGGTTCTTTTGACCAAACGCGCAGAACATTGCAAGGTTGCTCCGAATGTCTGGAATGTTCCCGCAGGAAAAATAAAATATGATGAAATTCCAGTTCAAGGTTTGTATCGAGAAGCAAAAGAGGAAATCAATTTGGATGTGGAATTGTTGGAAGAGCTATCAGTTAGGAATTTAAAAAGTAAAAGTGGAGATGAAGATATATACCGAGTTGTGTTTACGTATCTTGTTAAGCCTAAAAACGATGATATTTCTTCGCTCAAACTGAATGATGAACATTCCGAGTATGCTTGGATAACCAAAGAAGATCTCAATAATCCAAGATATGAAACGCTTCACACTGATATACGAAACATTCTTTTAACAAAAGTGTTTAAGTAAAGATGAATGAGGTAATTGTATAAGCTTTATTATATAATAAGCTTGTAACAGTTGTTTATTGTTTTTGAGTGAGAGATAAAATATTAAGGGTGATAAAATGAGGATTTTACATACTTCAGACTGGCATTTGGGAAAAAGTCTTGAAAATTTTTCGAGGCTTGCTGAACAGGAGAAATTTTTAGAGGATTTTGTGCAGATGGTGGAGGAAAATAATGTAGACCTGGTCATAATTGCCGGGGATATATACGATTCTTCAAACCCTCCTGCAAGGGCGGAAATGCTTTTTTACACAACTTTAAAAAAACTTTCCAACGGGGAAAGAGTGATTTTGGTTATAGCAGGGAATCATGACAATCCTGAAAGGCTTTCTGCTGCAAGCCCTCTTGCTTATGAGCACGGAGTGATACTTTTAGGTACTCTTAAAAGTATTGCTCCTAAAGGAGATTTTGGAAAGTTTAAAATTTTAGATTCGGGAGAAGGTTTTTTAGAAATTGAGATAAAAGGTGAAAAAGCTGTAATTATAGCTCTTCCTTATCCCAGTGAAAAAAGGCTAAATGAAATTTTTACTCAAGAATTGGAGGAAGAGAAAAGGCAAAAAAGTTACTCTGAAAGAGTTGGTGAAATTTTTAATGACCTTTCGAAAAAATACAGAGAAGATACTATAAACATTGCGGTATCTCATATTTTTGTTGCAGGAGGAGAGGAGTCAGGTTCAGAAAGGCCTATTCAGTTAGGAGGAAGTTTTACAGTAGAAATTTCTTACCTGCCACAAAAGGCGCAGTACATAGCTCTCGGACACCTTCACAAACCTCAGAGAATTTCTTCTACTCTTCCTGCTTATTATTCTGGTTCCCCACTTCAGTATAGCAAAAGTGAAATGAACCATTCTAAATGTGCTTATTTAGTAGATTTAAAGGTGGGAGAACCTGTGACTGTGAAGGAAATATATTTTAAAAATTACAAGCCTATTGAAGTGTTTAGGTGTAATAGTATAGAGGAGGCTTTAGAGATTTGCAATGAATACAGGGATAAAGATATATGGGCATATTTCGAGATTAAAACTGAGTCTTTCCTGCCTTCTTCAAAGATAAAAGAAATGAAGAGCATATTACCGGATATAGTTGAAATAAAGCCAATTTTGCCAGAGGATGAGATGGAAATTGAAGACTATGAGATAGATGATAAAAGTGTAAAGGAACTTTTTGAAGAATTTTATTTAAAGGAAAACAAAGTTCCTCCAACAGAGGAGATTTTAGAACTTTTTATGAGTATAGTAAAGGAAGAGGATGAGGAAGATGAGACCTCTGAAGCTTAAAATTGCTGGGCTTAATAGTTTTGTAGAAGAACAAATTATTGATTTTGAAGTCCTAACAGAAAAAGGACTTTTTGGCATATTTGGTCCCACAGGAAGTGGAAAATCCACTGTTATAGATGCAATTACTCTTTCAATGTACGGGAAAATTCCCAGAAATAGCAAGGATTTTATAAATACTCAATCTACATCTATGTCTTTGACATACCAGTTTGAAATAGGTGTTGATGGGGCAAGAAAAAGGTATATAGTTGAGAGAAATGTAAAAAGGGACGCAAAAAGTGGCGGTTATAAAACTACATTAGCAAGACTGCGGGAAATAGGGGAAAGTGGAGAAAGAGTTTTGGCAGAAAAAGATAGGGAAGTTCAGCAAAAAATAGTGGATTTAATTGGACTCACAGCAGAGGATTTTACTCGTTCTGTAGTGCTGCCACAAGGGAAATTTAGTGAATTTTTAAAGCTAACAGGCAAAGAAAGAAGGGACATGTTAGAGAGGATTTTTGGCTTAGAAAAGTATGGAAGCAAATTACTTGTTAGAATAAGAGATGTAAAGAGAGAAAAAAGTAATTTATTGAATGAGGTAAATGCGAAATTAAGTCAGCACGAAGGTGTTACTAAAGAAGCATTGGAAGATTTAAAGAAAAAGTTTGAGATTTTAAAAGAAGAAGAGAAAACTTTAAAAGAACAAAAGGATAAATTAGATAAAGAAAGGGAAAAACTTAAAGGGATATGGGAAAAACAGCAGGAGTTAAATCAATTTTTGCAGAAGAAGGAACTCTTAGATCGTAAGTTAAAAGAAATAGAAGATAAAAAGGAAAAGTTAAAAAAAGCGGAAAAGGCATTATCAGTAAAACCGTATATAGACTCTTTAGTAGAGACAGAGAAAAAACTCATTTTAAATCAAAAGGATGTGGAAAAGTATTCTAAAGAGTTGGAAGAGGCTTTAGAATTACTTGAGAAGGTAGAAAAAGAATATGAGGCTTCATTAAAAGAAAAGGAAGAAAAAATTCCTCTCATAATTGAAAAGGAAGAAAGGCTTAAAAGGGCTTTTAAACTGAGAGATGAGATAAAAAAGATTAATAGTGAAAGGGAGAAACTTGTAAAGGAGTATAAAGATTTAAAAAAGCAGATAGATGAAATAGAAAGAGAAATAAAAGCCCTGTCCGATTCTATAGATATAGCAAAAAAAAGCTTAAGGGAGAAGGAAAAAAGAATTAATGAAATTAAAGTTGATTCGAATAAAAGGGAAAAAATTTTTGCTGCTTTTGAGATTCAGAAAGAGTTTGAAAGAAAAGATAAAGAGAAAAAAGAAAAGGAGAAAAGAATTTTAGAATTAAAAGAGCTAATAGGTAAGCAGCAGAAAGATATTGAAAAAATAGATAATTTATTGAAGCGAAAAGAAAAAGAAATACAAGAGGTTGACAATAATATAAAAAACCTTGAAATGCAAAAGCCTCCCACAAATGAAGACCTTCTTAATCTGCAAAAAAGTTTAGAAAGAAAAAGAGTAGAAATTTTAGAATTGAAAGAAAAAGAAAAGTTAAAAAATGAGGCGGAAAATAATTTAAAAGAAATTTTAAAAATAAAAGAAGAAATAAATGATGAGATAAAAGAGCTTGAAGAGAAATTAAAAAATAAAAATAATAGTTTGGAAGAAGTAAAAAAAGATATAGAGGAACTTGTAAAAAACAACATGGCAGGTGAACTGGCAGAGGGATTAAAAGAAGGTGTTCCCTGTCCTGTCTGTGGTTCGATTCATCATGTAAGATTGGCACAAAAGGTAGAGGAAGACTTAATAAAAGAAAAGCAGGAAATAAAGGCAAACTTAGAAAAGGATATAACAGACTATCAAAGTAAGCTTTTTAAATTAAAAGGTGAATTATCAGGAATAGAAGTCAAAGAAGAGATGTATAAAAAAGAATATGATAAACTGTGGGATATATTAAAAGACATTAACCTTTTAAAGTTAGAAGAAGAATTAAATAAGATGGAGTCTTTATTTATACAGGGGAAAGAAAAATTAGAAAAATGGAATAAGAGTAAGGAAGAATTAGAGACCTTAATTAAAAAATTAAAGGAGGAAAAAGCAAGTTTAGATTTAGAACATACAAGATTAAAAGAAGGTATAAATAAAGATATTAGCCTTTTGAAAGAGTTTGAGTCTTCTTTTGAGGCTATTAGTATAACTTACAGTGAATTAGAAGGTCAGTTAAGAATATCAAGGGAAGAATTGGGGATTTCAGATTTTAAAGAAAAAGTGGAGGAAATAAATCAAAAAGAGAGGGAAATAGAGGGGCTGAGGAATGAAATAGAGAATTTTAAAAATACGATTGAAGAATTGACAAATAAAAAGGAAACCCTTTCAAACAATCTCAATGCTCTTTCAATAAGGAAAGGCCAGATAGAGGAAATAGGTAAGGAAAAAAGTAAAAACCTTCGGGAGAGGCAGCAGGAGTTTGATTCTTTATCAGAAGGAAAAGACATAGAAGAATATTTAAAAGAGATTCAGTATAATAAAGAAAAAATTACAAAAATGGAGAGTGTTTTAAAAGAAACTTTAGAAAAGGCAAGAAAGGATAAACAAAATATAGAGAGTAAAAAGATATCTGCTTGTAAGAGTCGGGACCTTTTAAATAATATGTTTAGGGAACAAAGTGAAAAATTAGAAAATGCTCTATTAGAAAAGGGATTTAAGGATAAAAAAGAGGCTTTGGAGTATTTATTAGACAGTGAAAATATTAAAAAAATTGAGGAAGAAATTAAGAATTTTGAAAATGAATATGTATCTGTAAACAAAAGTATAGACAGACTGATGGAGATACTGCAAGGGCATAAAATTAATGAAGAAGAATGGAATCAATTAGAAGAAAGCATTAAAGGGTTGGAACAGGTCTTAAACGAAAAAAGGAAGGAAATAGGCGCTACAGAAAAGGCTATTTCAGATATGCAAGAGAATTTGCAAAAAGTAGAAGAATTTACAAAGCAGAAAAAGGAATTAGAGCGTGTAGTGGATATATTAAATGAATTGGACAATCTTTTTCAGGGGAATAAATTTGTAGATTTTATTGCCGCAAGACAGCTAAAATATATAACTTTTACTGCTTCAAAAAGACTTAAAGAAATAAGTAGAGGTAGGTATGCATTAGAGATTGATTCAGAAAATAATTTCGTAATGAGAGATGACTTCAATGGCGGAGTAAGGAGGTCTGTAGATACTTTATCTGGCGGTGAAACTTTTTTGACATCCCTTTCTTTAGCTTTGGCTCTTTCTTCTCATATACAATTAAAGGGAAGAGCCCCTTTAGAATTCTTTTTCTTAGATGAAGGTTTTGGAAGTCTTGACGCGGAACTTTTGGATATAGTGATGACCTCTTTAGAAAGGCTCAAAAAAGACAAAATGGTAGTGGGCATAATAAGCCATGTAGATGAATTAAAAGACAGAGTACCTGTAAAACTGATTGTTACACCGCCTGCCGCTTCTGGAGAAGGGAGTAAGGTGAGAATAGAATATACATAGAGAGAAGGGGCAACCTTCTCTAATTTTGTATTTTTATTATGTTTTCATGTTATTAATGTAAATTATATGATAAAATATAAAGTAGAAAACTAATTAAATGGTGGTGTAATTGTATGGCTAAATCAATTTCAGATATACAAAAAATTAATAAGATTATAATTCCTCTTGATACTATAAAATTAATAATTGAAAGATTAGGTGATGATTTAATTTGGGATTATGATGAAATAAAAGGTGAATTGATAATTATGAAACGTCCAACTTCTTATGTTGACGCATTAGCTGGCTTGGGTGCAGATATGTGGAAAGAAGCAGGGGGAACAGAATATATTAAAAAAATCAGAGATGAATGGGATAGATAATGGAGAGGTTAAATAACAAATATCTAGCTTTAGATGTTAATCTTTTTATTTATTTAATGGAAAAAAGTCAGATATATTTTCCTCCTGCAAAAATAATTTTTGAAAAAATTCAGAAGGGTCAATCATTTGGAGTTACTTCGTCATTAATTTATACGGAAATATTATCTAAACCATTACAAGAAAAAAATCAATTATTAGCAGATATGTACCGTGTTTTTCTTGCTACTTTTCCTAATTTAAAAATAAAGGATGTTGATAAAAATGTTGCAATAATAGCAGCCGAATTAAGGGCTAAACATAAATTAAAAACACCCGATGCCATATATATAGCATCAGGTATTATAGAAAAAGCTGATTTTTTTGTAACTAATGACTTAAGATTAAAGGTAGTTAATGAAATAGAAGTAATAACTTTGGATGAATTATTATAATTATGCTTTTTTATAACTGTCTTGCAATTTTCTCAATTGCATCGAGAGTTTTTTCAATATCTTTTTTACTTATGTAATAATGAGTTACAAATCTTACTGCAAAATCATTTCCGCCGTTTATTAAAATTCCGTACTCTTTTAGTTTTAAGGATAGTTCCTTACCTGTCATTCCTGTGCCTGAAATGTCTGTCATTACAATATTAGTCTGCACTGTTTCTAAGTCGAGATTTATTCCCGGTATATCTTTTAGTCCTTCTGCTAAAAATCTTGCATTATCATGGTCTTCCTGTAGCCTTTTTGTCATTTTTTCAAGGGCTACAATGCCAGCAGCTGCAATAAAACCTGCTTGTCTCATTCCACCACCTAACATTTTGCGGTATTTTCTTGCTTTTTCAATGAAATCTTTTGTGCCGACGACTACCGACCCAATAGGGGCGCATAAGCCTTTGGAGAGACAAAACATTACACTGTCGGCGTATTTGGCTATTTCTCTTACATCTACTTTAAGATAAGTAGCAGCATTGAATATTCTTGCTCCATCTAAATGAACGGGTATATTGTGATTTTTAGCTATTTCGTAAATTTCCTTCATGATTTCAATTGGGGTTACAGTGCCTCCAGCTCTATTGTGAGTGTTTTCGAGGCATATAAGGCTTGTAACAGGATAGTGTATGTCTTTTGGTCTTATAGCATTTTCAACATCTTCAGGATTTAATACGCCTTTATTACTTTTAAGGGCTTTTGTTTGAACACCTGAGAGATAACCTATTCCTCCAACTTCATAGGTTATTATATGACAGTTTTCTTCAACAATGATTTCTTCTCCGGGATGAGTATGTGTCATTACTGATACTTGATTACCTTGAGTTCCGCTTGTTACAAGTAATGCTGCTTCTTTTCCCAGCATCTCTGCTGCCATTTCTTCAAGTTTTCTTACAGTAGGGTCTTCGCCGTAGACGTCATCACCTACTTCAGCCTTGTACATGGCTTCCCTCATTTCATCAGTGGGTACTGTTACAGTGTCACTTCTTAAATCAATATATTGCATTTGTAATCCCCTCTCGCCAATATGATTCATAAAAACTTCTTTTGTTCTTATTATACCATATAATACCTGAAATTTTTAATAATTTACTCTTATTTATAGTATGGTATCAAAATATTTTAAACAAAGAAATTTAGTATAGGAATAAAACGTTTAACATGATAAAATATATATGTATGGTAGACATTAAATTAAAAGGTGGGAGAGTTGATATGAAATACAATTTTGATGAAATAGTAGATAGGAGAAATACAGATTCAATTAAATGGGGGAATTTAAAACAGACTTTTGGTGAGGAAGACCTTTTGCCAATGTGGGTTGCGGATATGGATTTTAAAGCCCCTATTGAAGTTATAGAAGCATTTAAGGAAAGAGTCCAACATGGAGTATTTGGATATACATGGATACAAGATTCTTTTTACGATGCGATTATAAATTGGGTCAAAAGAAGGTTTAATTGGGATATAAAAAAAGAATGGATTTTATTTATTCCTGGAGTGATTCCAGGGCTTAGTATTGGAGTTAGAGAATTGACAAATGAAGGAGAAAAAGTTTTAATACAGCCGCCAGTATATCCACCATTTTATGAAGTTATCAACAATAATAACAGAGTTATAAATAAAAATCCTTTAAAACATAATGGGAAAAAGTTTGTTATGGATTATGAAGATTTGGAAAAGAAAATAGATGAAGAAACAAAATTAATGATACTTTGTAATCCTCATAATCCTGTCGGAAGGGCGTGGACAAAAGAAGAACTTGAAATATTAGGACATATATGTGTCAAAAATGATTTAACAATTGTATGCGATGAGATACACAGTGATTTTATTCTAAAAGGTTATAAACATACACCTCTTGCGACAATTTCCAAAGAATTAGAACAAAGGACTATAACTCTTATGGCTCCCAGCAAAACTTTTAATATTCCGGGACTTGCTACAGCATTTGCCATCATTCCAAATCCAGATTTAAGAAATAAATATCAAAAGGCTATTAAGGCCTTAAGAATAGATAATATAACTATTTTTGGAGCTTTGGGATTAGAGACGGCATACAATAAAGGGGAAGAATGGTTGGAGGAGTTACTAAAATATATTGAATATAATGTAGATTTTGCTATAGATTATATCCATAAGAATATACCTGAGGTGGAAGTAGATAGACCAGAAGGCACGTACTTACTTTGGCTTAATTTTAAAAAATTAAATAAAACTTCTGATGAGATATACAAAGCTTTAATAGAAGTAGGTAAAGTAGCATTAAATGATGGAAGGCAATACGGAGAAGAAGGAGATGGATTTTTTAGGCTTAATGTAGGTTGTCCAAAGGCTACGTTAGAAGAAGGTTTAAAAAGAATAGAAAAAGCAGTAAAAAGCTTAAAGCGGGCCTATTAAAAGACCCGCTTTGTCGAAAAAAAGGGATATTTTATGAGTGACTTTATTTCAAAGGCTTGTGTACAAACCACCAGTCAAAAGCATCAATTTCTTTTGATTTAATCTTTTCTTTTCTTTCATTTGCAGAAGCTTCATCAGTGGATGGTGGGACTATTACATGGTCTTTAATTAAGTAGTTATTTGGCCATTTTTCAGGGAGTGCCACGCCGTATTGGTCTGCTGTTTGCAATGCTTTTAATGCTCTTAATATTTCATCTACATTTCTTCCAACTTCTTGTGGATAATACATTATAAGTCTTATTGTTCCTTTGTCGTCTACTATAAATACTGCTCTTACAGTATTGGTACCTTTGCCTGGATGAATCATTCCTAATTGATTAGAGACTTTTCCTAAGTCATCAGCTATAACTGGGAAAGGAATAGCTATGTTTGTGTTGTCCTTTATCCACTCTACCCATTTTATGTGGGAGAAAACTTGGTCAACTGATAGACCTATTAATTCAGTGTTTAATTCTTTAAAGTCATTGGCTTTCCTTGCGAATTCTACAAATTCTGTTGTGCAAACTGGCGTAAAATCTGCTGGATGGCTAAAAAGCACAAACCATTTTCCTGCATAGTCTTCAGGGAGTCTCTTCACTCCGTGAGTTGTCATTACCTCCATTGATGGAAATTTTTCTCCTAATAATTTCATTCTAATTTCTTCCATTTTACTTTTCCTCCTTATTTTTTATTTTTTCATTGCATTTTTTACATATGCCGTAGACATTTATGTCAACATTTCTAATTACAAAGCCTTTTAATTCTTCTACAGCTATAATTTTTTCCGATACTGGAAAATCATAAACATTTCCACATATCTCACACCTAAAATGCCCGTGAAAGTAAGTGTTTATATCATATCGCAGTTCTTTTTCCTTCAAGGACAAGGCATTTACAACACCTTTTTTCATAAACAATTCTAGTGTGTTGTAAACACTTGTCTTTGAAAGGGTAGGGATATCGTTTATTAGAGATTGATAGATGTCATCAGCTGTGGGATGTATTCTATTGTTCAATAAATACTCTAATACCTTTATCCTTATAGTAGAGGGCTTTATGTCATGTCGTTTTAAATAATCTCTTAACTCCACGATTGTATAAGTCATTTTCATTTACTTCTTTCTCACAATTATTTTGCTGTATAATAGCATCTTTTAGGAGATATTATTAAATCCTCTTTTTTTAGCTCTTTTATGATTTTATCTACTTCTTTTTTGTCTAAATTAGCTTTTTGTGCAATATCTCCTGGTCTTAGAGGCTCAGAGGATTCTTTTAAAGTTTTTAGTACTAATTCTTTTACTTCCATTTATCCCACCTCTTTTGTATCAAGTTCAATTTTGTATTAAGTACAATTTTATTATAATATCAATTTTTATTTTTGTCAACAATTTTTTGTTTTATTTTTTCCTTCATCAGGAGAAATTATTAAAAAATGAAGCAGTAATCTTCAAAAAAACATTGACAATTTTAAAGGAAAAGTATATTATAATAATAGAATGCATTCGGTTGCATAAAAGTTCTTGACATTTCTCCCCGATTTGATTAATTTTCAAAATTAATCAAATTCTTTTTTTAATGTATGATGCATCCGATTGCATTTACTAAAAAGAATAGGAGAGGTCTTATAAAATGTCCGAAATAAGATATGACCTTATAACTGGTAGAATGGTAGTTATAGCTACAGAGCGAAGTAAAAGACCTCATGATTTTAACATAACTCATGGGGAAAAGAAAAATAATAATAATTGTCCTTTTTGCCCCGGAAATGAAGAGATGACTCCTCCTACTTTAGTTGAAATTAAAGATGAAAAAGGGAATTGGTTAGTGAGAGGTTTTGAAAATAAATTTGCAGCTGTGAATAGAGATTTAAAAAGTTTTGAGGTGCCATCCCTTTATAAAGCGGAATATGGCTATGGTGTAGCAGAAGTGATAGTAGAGTCACCAGAACACGATGTAACTTTTGGAAGTTTATCTTTAGGGCAAATGCAAAAAGTTTTTAAGGCAATAATTGAGCGTTATAAAAAAATTGCTCAAGACGATAAAATAAAATACATTCAGGTGTTCAAAAATTTTGGAGCAAGAGGAGGAGCTTCCTTAGAACACGGGCACTGGCAGATTATAGCTGTTTCTTTTGTTCCAGATGTAGTAGAGAAAGAGGTAACAGGTACACAAGAATATATTAAGAAGCAAGGCAAATGTCCTTATTGTGAAATTATCAAATATGAAAAAGAAGAAGGTAAAAGGATAATAGGTGAAAATGAGAATTTCATTGTTATTGCTCCTTATGCATCTCAATATCCTTATGAGTCATGGATAATACCAAAAGAGCATCAGGAGCGATTTGAAGAGTTAAAAGAAGAAAATATTGAAAATTTAACCGAAATTTTAAAGAATCTTATAGAAAAGTACGAGAGAGAATTTAACTTTCCGCCATATAATATTGTGATTCACACATTACCAATTTCTGATATAAGAAATTACCATTGGCATATTGAAATTGCTCCAAGGCTTACTGTGGCAGCGGGTTTCGAGTTAGGGACGGGAGTTTATATAAATCCTGTGCCACCAGAATTGACGGCATCAGTTTTAAAAATAGATTGAGATTCTATTGAAAGAAGTGGTCAAATGTATATTGGTGAGACCTTCAACTTTGAAAATATACCTACAAAAATGAAAGATATAATTAAAAATATAGATAAAGATAATTTTAAAAAGTTTAGATGGTTTCAGGAGAAGGCTTATAATATTTTAGACATATTTTTATTTGATTATGCAACGTTGTCTAAAAAGGAAGCGGAGATTATAATTGCAGCTATTATAGCTTTTGTGGTGAAAGCTCCAACGAGTAATAAGGAGATTACTTTGCTTTATTATGTGCCTTTAATTATAACTCCTTATTTTAGGAATAATGATTTAATAGATATTATCGAGAGTCCAAATTTAAAAGTTTTTATATATGATGGAATTGACGATATAAATTATGTTAAGTTTTTAAATAAAGTGTTAAGTGAAGAAACAGTTATAAAATTTGAGTCTGGTGCCCAATTAATTCCTTATAATCTTAAAAAAGACGATATATACAGTTCAAGAAGGTTGAGCAATAAGTCAAGTAATAGTTTAACGTTTTTGCAAAAAGATGAAATAATAAAGACTTATAGAAAATTTGTAAAAGGAATTAATCCTGACCTTGAAATGACTTTTGAACTTAAAAATGCAGGTTTTGGAAATGTTCAAGATATAAGAGGTTATTTTTTATATGAAGATAGGAACAAAGAAAGGTATACTGTTGCTATAATAGTGGAACACATTAAAAATAGGGGAGACATGTGGCAATATACGCAAGAGTATTTGTCTTCTGTAATTTCTACTTTATCAGATTATGATGAAATTGAAGAAAGTTACGTAGAAGGATACTTGAGCAATTACCTTGAAGAGGTAAGGGAGATAGCAAGGATAATTGCCGATATGCATATTAAATTGTCTTATATTGATAAAGAAGATTTTGCTAAAAGGAATGTGGAAATATCAGATGTTGAAGAAGTGTTGAAGAGCATAAAAAATAATTTCGCTAAACTTTTAAATTTTGTAAAATTGTCTACTTTTGATGAACAAATAACTTCAATGATAGAAGAGATTATAAAGCAACAAGAGTTTTTAATGAGCAAATTAGAAGAATTTAAAGATACTGCTGTTTTTGGCAAATATATAAGATGCCATGGAGACCTACACTTAGAGCAAATTTTAAAGACCGAAGAGGGATATGTGATAATAGATTTTGAAGGGGAACCGACAAAACCTATTGAGGTGAGGAGAAAAAAAATATCTCCCTTGAAAGATGTGGCAGGCATGGTACGTTCTTTTAGTTATGCTGCTTATGCTGCTTATTTTAATTATCTTAATGCAAAAGGTAAGTTGCAGGATGAAAAAGTAGAAAAAGTGCTGTCAGTGTGGGAAAAAGCTGTCACGGAGACTTTTGTAGAGAACTATTTGGAATTGGTGGTAAGGGAAGCACCAGACATTATACCAGAGGGTGAAAATTTCGATAAGGCTTTAGCTATTTTTAAATTAGACAAAGCTCTTTTTGAGGGAATTTATGAGGTAAATAATAGACCTTCTTGGTTTAGAATACCTTTAAAAGGCATTTTAGGATGTATTGAGGATTTAAAATTAGAAAAACACGGATCGGAGGTAAATTATGGATAAGTTAAAAGTTACGATGTTTACAAATGAATACCCTCCTAATATTTACGGTGGAGCTGGCGTTCATGTAGATTATCTTGTCAAGGAATTGTCTAAACTGATGGAAGTAGACGTGAGATGCTTTGGTGACCAAAATTATACGGCTGATAATCTAAAAGTCCGTGGATATAAAGAGTGGGATAAGTTAAAGGAAAATTCAGATCCAAGATATCAGAAAATTTTAGGGCCTTTTTCCATTGATTTGGCAATGGTGAAGGATGATATAAACTCAGATATTTTGCACTGCCATACCTGGTATACTTTCATGGCGGGTTTTTTAGCTAAAAAATTGTATGATAAACCCCTTGTAGTTACAGTTCACAGCCTTGAGCCTTTAAGGCCATGGAAAGAGGAACAGTTAGGCAATGGATATAAATTAAGTTCTTGGATGGAAAGAACAGGGATTGAAGCCGCCGATAGGGTTATAGCAGTATCACAAGGTTCGAAAGAAGATATATTGAAGTATTACAATATTCCAGAGGAAAAAGTTGAAGTTATATATAACGGCATAGATTTAAACCAATACCAAAAAACAGATAGAAATATTGCTCGCAAAGAATATGGAATTGAGGGTAAATACATTCTCTTTGTAGGAAGAATATCAAGGCAAAAGGGCATTACTCATTTAATAGATGCAGTAAAGTATCTACCTAAGGATATAAAGGTTGTACTATGTGCTAGCTCTCCAGATACACAAGAGGTTTTAGAAGAAGTAGAGCAAAAGGTTAAACTTTACGACAATATTATTTGGATAAACAAAATGGTGGGAAAAGAAGAAATTATAGAGTTATACAGCAATGCGGAAGTTTTTGTATGTCCTTCTGTTTATGAACCTTTTGGCATAATAAACTTAGAAGCAATGGCTTGTAAAACTCCTGTTGTGGCAAGTGCTACAGGAGGAATTAAAGAGGTTGTAGTTCATGAAGAGACAGGATTCCTTGTAGAACCAGGCAATCCTCAAGAATTAGCAAAATATATAAACATACTTTTAAATAACAAAGATTTAGCTATAAAATTTGGAGAAAATGGGAGAAAACGTGTTGAAGAGATGTTTAGTTGGGAAAGCATTGCTAAAAAGACTTATGAGATGTACAAGGATGTAATAGAGAAATATAAAAAATAAATGCACTAAGGCAGGGGTGACAATTGCCCTGCTTTGTTTTTTTGTGTTATAATAAACTTAAAAAATAATGGATGGTGTGACGATGGAAGGACAATCTTTTCTTTATAATGCGATAATAAATTATGGATATATAGCGCTTTTTATAGGGCTTATGATTGAAGGAACTGGAATGCCGGGACCAGTGGAAATATTATTTTTTGCTGCTGCGTATTTAGTTACAAAAGGGGATATGAATCTTTTTTATGCTATACTCATCGCTGCATTAGGAAATGTAACAGGAAATGTAATAGCTTATTTGGTAGGCTATTATAAAGGTAGGCCTGTTGTTGAAAAATACGGTAAATATTTAAAAATAACAGTAAAAGACCTTGAAGCTATGGATAAATGGTTTGCTAAATATGGAGGATTTACGGTTTTATTAGGTAGGTTAATAGGACTTCCGCGGACCCCGGCTATTTGGGCTTCAGGTATAACCCGTATGAATTTTACTGTGTATGTGATATTTTCTGCTATTGCTGATTTTATATGGTCTACTTTTTGGGCAGGAGTATCTTATCTTGCTGCTATGCAATTGATTAGAATAGACTTTTTTGCGAAAAGTCAACCACCTTGGGTATATTTTGCTTCTACAGTAGGTTTCATGATATTTTTGTATGTAGTTTGGAGGGTAGTCCTTTGGATGAAAGAAAAGTATTTAACGTAACTATTGAAAAGATAACAAGTGTTTCTGACCTTTTAGATATAGAGGATATATGGCATGAGTTAGAGGATGTGGCGGAAATTTATCCTTTTAATACTTTTGAATGGGTATTAAACTGGTGGAAATATTTTGGCTATGGTAAAAGACTGTGGATACTGCTCTTTTATGAAGGAAATACACCTATTGGCATTGCACCTTTTATGATGACATATTTTGAAAATGGACTTTTGGCAAGAAGGATAAAGTTTATAGGTTCTAATAACAGCGATTATCTTGATTTTATTGTGAGAAAAGGTTATGAAAATCAATTTTATATGAGTTTAGTGAATTTTTTAGAAAGATATATAGATGCTTTTACAGTTTTGGATTTGGAACATATTCCTGAAAAGAGTGAGTTTTTTCCCTACCTAATGGGGAGTGACCTTTATTATGATTATGATGTGCAAGATATATGTCCATATGTGGAGTTACCTCAAAGTTGGGAAGAATATTTAAACAGCTTAGACGGAAAATTTAGACGAAATCTCAATTATGAAACGAGAAGATTTTTTAAGGAATACGACGGAAGTTTTTCAATGGTGAAGGATATAGAATCAATAGATAAAGCAATGGATAATTTAATAGTTCTTCATCAAAGACAATGGAGGCAAAAGCATATGCCTGGTGCTTTTTATTCTAAGAGAATAAGGGAGTTCCACAAAGATGTGGCAAAAGACATGCTATTAAAAGGAGAATTGAGTCTTTTTGAATTAAAAGACGGGGGAAAAACCGTTGCTAGTCTTTTAAGTTATCATGTAGGGGATAAAAGGTATTATTATATAAGCGGTTATGATTTGGATTATAGCAAAAGAAGTGTTGGTACTATAATTTTAGGTCTTGCTATAAAGCAATCTATTGAAGAAGGAGATAGAATATTTGATTTTTTAAGAGGAGATGAAAAGTACAAAAAAAACTGGACTTCTTTAAAAAAGCGAAATATACGATTTGTGGCGGCAAGGCCCACAATGGCAGGTAAATTTTTTTGCTACTACATAATTGCGGAAAACAAAATTATTAGAAAAATTAAAGACAGGTTTAGTGAATAAAACCTGTCTCAATTTATTGACAAAGTTGAAAAATATTCAAAGGAGATATTTTGCATCGTCACTCCGATGTTCCAAAGCGACAAAACTAAACTCGACCTTCGGGTTCCGGCAGGGTACCGGGCACATTCGACATCCTTGTCTTAGTGCCCGCCTCCGCCATCCGTGGCTACAGCCCTGCCTCCAACCCTCGGTCTTGTTAAGTTTTGTTGACGCTTTGTCACAAGTCGCACCGATTGCAAAATATCTCCTTTACGAAAGTTTGTCTACAGTCTGAGACAGGTTTAGTGAATAAAACCTGTTTTTAATATATTAAGTAGGTAAGAGGGTTTAAGGAGTCACAGGTTTAGCGTAAAAGAATTTAATAGGGTCACTGTATTTAGGCACTACTATTTTATCAGAAGTTTGTATATCTACTTTGATACCATAAAATCTTAAAGTATCTACTATTCCGCCTTTTAAATTAAGGGCTGCTTGTAATGTGTCAGGGTCTCCTATTGCTTTTATTACGTAAGGAGGAGCGTACCTCGTGGAGTTTATGTTTATTGTGGGGCCTACACATCGTATTTCAGATGTTGCAATTATTCTTTGGTCATTTATAGCTATTGCTTCAGCTCCACCCGCTCTCAATTCATTTACAATACTTAATAAATCTTCATCATGGACTAAGTACAAATTAGGGTCTTCACCGTCTCGAGGCTGTAATTCGCTATCATTTACCGTTACTATAACTCCCGGGCCTATCATATCTGTAAGGCCTGATAAAATTTTATATTTTTCAACATCCTGCTGTAGATTTTTTAAAGCGGCATCATCTTTTGATGCAGCATCTTCGTACTCTTTAAATCTTTTAGTGAGCTCTTCTAATTGCTGTTCTAGATTATCCTTTTCTTCTTGAGCTTTTTTGAGTTGCTGAGTAAGTTCTTCTAATCTTGCATAATTTGTAGCTGAAATAGAGGTAGGAGGTCTATTACCGCCTTGTACAGTTTTAAATTGCATAGAAATCATGAGACCCATTGCAATAAATACAAGCATCAAAGATAAAGTTTGCAATGTTTTTCCTTTCAATTTCTCCACATCCTTTCTCTATATAAAAAGACGCATTCATCTTTCTTTTAGTTTCACCTTATATACATTTCTATAAACAACTGTAACACTCTATAAATACTATAACACGGAAAATATTAAAATTTATTAAGAAATTATTAAGTTTTTATTACAAAAAGGTTACAAAAAACTCTGATACTTTTTATATCAGAGTTTCAGGAGAGTCCTCTTTTATTGCGTTTTCTATGGAGTTTTTAAGAAATAATATTTCCTCTAATTCTTTATTGTATTTATCTATTTTAAACATGGTGCTTTTGTATATGCGTATATCTTCTTCGTTTTTTTGTATACATTTTTTAAGAGAGCTTTTTACGGTTTCAAAAAGCGCATCATAAGTGATGTAATTATGTATTTCAAGGTCGGAGATTGGAACTGCGATTAATTCCTCCCCTTCTATTTTATAGTGATAAAAAATGTTGTCGGGTTTTAAAACTATTTTTTCATCTATGCTTTTATCGTAAATTATTATACCTTCTCCTATTTCAAAGGTTTTACCGCTATAACTTCTAAGTTTTATATTTTCGACTCCTATGTATTTTTTTATTACCAAAAGTATGTTTTTTATTTCTGAAATGGATTTTACAAGCACCTCTTGCATTTTTTTACTTGCTATTTCTTTATCTTTTTCGCTTTTTATAAGTTCTTCCATTAAAGATTTTATTTCTTGTATATCTCCCATAAAATATCACCTCTTTCTTAATATTCCACAGAGAACTTATTTTAAACGTTGAATACATTAAATTATTAGAGGGAAAAATAGACTTGACTATTTTTTGAAATTTGATAGACTTTTATTAACAGATAATTAATATTAAAAAGGAGAAGATATTATGAGCAAAATATCTGTAATAGGCTCTGGATTTGTCGGTGCTACTACTGCATACACACTGGCTTTGAGTGGGATTGCCAAAACTATTGTATTAATAGATATTAATAAAGACAAAGCGGAAGGTGATGCTCTTGATATAAGCCACGGGGTACCATTTATTAGTCCAGTTGAAGTGTATGCGGGAGATTATGGTGATGCTGCAGGTTCTGACATAATAATTATTACAGCAGGAGCAGCACAAAAGCCGGGAGAAACCAGACTTGACTTAGTGAAGAGAAATACGATGATTTTTAAAGACATTGTAGCAAAACTTATAAAAGTAAATGACACAGCAATATATCTTATAGTTACAAATCCTGTAGATATTCTTACATATGTTACTTATAAAATATCTGGTTTGCCATACGGAAGAGTGCTGGGGTCTGGCACAGTTCTCGACAGTGCGAGATTTAGATATCTTTTAAGCAAACATTGTAACATAGATCCGAGAAATATACACGGATATATAATTGGGGAACATGGTGATTCTGAGCTTGCAGCTTGGAGCATTACGAACATAGCAGGTATACCAATTGATAATTATTGCAATTTATGTGGAAAAGCATGTGAAAAAGATTTTAGAGAGGAGATTTTTAATAATGTTGTAAAAGCGGCCTATACGATAATAGAAAAAAAGGGTGCGACATATTATGCGGTTGCTCTCGCAGTAAGAAGAATCGTAGAAGCCATTTTCAGAGACGAAAATTCCATTTTAACTGTGTCATCTCCGCTAACCGGCCAATATGGTGTTACAGATGTGGCTTTGAGTCTTCCCTCCGTTGTTGGACGAAATGGAATCGTGAATATACTTGAATTACCACTTTCACAGGAAGAAATTGCTGCTTTTAGAAGGTCAGCCGAAATTATAAAAAGTGTAATACAAGAGCTTGATATATAAGAGGGGAAACCCTCTTTTGTTGTATATAAAAAGTTACAGCGTGAAAATATATAATTAGATAATAATTTTTTTTAGGGTGTGATAGTTGTGCAGAAAATAACTCAGCAGGAAATCATTTTAAGTTCCTTTGTTGAAGCACAAAATTTAGAAAAGATACTGTTGGATAAAGTAAGAGAATATGGGAAACAATCAGTGGACAATCAAAAAAAAGCATTGCTAAAGCAAATTGAAATAATGATAAAAAATCATAAAGAAGACATACAAAAGGCACAAAAGGCTATGCATATTAGTTCTCTTGTCAAAAAAAATACGTCTCAAGAACCTTTAGACATGCTTCAAGATTTATTAAAAAATTTAGTTAATATTCAAGCCTTCTATAATGAAACTGTTGTGAATATTACTAATCCTTACGTTAGGCAGTTGTTTACTCAAATGAGGGATGATGTTATGAGATTTATTTCTATTCTTCAAATAGAAATTGAAAATCTGGAATCGAAACCTTCTATTCCAAATAACACAATTTTAAATACACCGGAGATGAGTTAACATGAAAGTGGCCATTATCGGGGCTGGAGTTTCAGGACTGACTGCGGCAATTACTTTTCAAAGGTATGGCATCACACCAGATATTTTTGAAAAAAAGTGCAAAATAGGCGAATTATTTAACCATGTTGCCGGATTATTGAAAGTAATAAATAGGCCTATAAAGGATCCGCTTCATCATCTTAAAAATGTTTATGGAATAGAAGTTAAACCAATTGACACAATTGACAAAATAGTAATGAAGGGACCAACTGTAACGGCTTCTGTTACGGGAAGTAATCTTGGGTATATGATTTTAAGGGGACAGGACGCAAACTCTCTTGAAAATCAATTGTATAATAAGTTAGAAATACCAGTTAATTTCAATATAGAAGCTGATTATAAGAAGTTAAAAAATGATTACGATTATGTCATTATTGCTACGGGAAGTTCGCAAATTCCAAAAGAATTGGGTTGCTGGCAAGAGCTGGTGACGACCTGGGTGAGGGTAGCAAATGTTTTAGGGAATTTTGACCCGAAAACTCTTTTAATGTGGATAAACACTCTTTACACTAAAAGCGGTTATGTATATCTCATGCCTTATAATGAAAGAAGAGCGGTCTTAGCTATGGTATTGCCTTATATTTCAAAAGAAGAGTTGCAATATTATTGGGATACATTTTTAAAGGTAGAAAAGATGCATGTGGATATTGTAAATATGGTGGATTTAGAGCATACTTCGGGTAATTGTTTTCCACATCAATATGAAAATCTGATTTTTGTTGGGAATGCAGGAGGAGCTATAGAGCCTTTTTTAGGTTTTGGGACTTTTAACTCTATTGTAAGTGGAGCTATAGCAGCAAAAAGTATAGCTGAAGGAGTCGATTTTAAAAAAGAAATAAGCTTTTTATCTGAGGCAAATATAAAGATGTTAGAATTTAGAAAAGCTTTAGACCTTATGGACAATGATAAGTTGGATAAGTTTATAAAAATTCTTACATTTCCTCCTGTGAAAAAACTTATTTACAATACTAATTTCAATGCTATAAAATATGGCTCTATTTTTATGAAATATACAATAAATAAAATGAACAATAAACCTTATGAACATAGAAAGAAGGTATAAAAATGAGAGTGGCAATAATTGGAGCAGGAGTAGCAGGCCTATGTTGTGCATATACTCTTGAGAAATTAGGTATACCTTGCGACATTTACGAAAGAAAACATACAATTGGAAGCCTGTATTCTTACGGAGAATTGTTATTGCAGATTGTGCATAGACCTTGTAAGGATCCTTTTAAGTTTATAGCTAAAGAGTTTGGAATTTTAGTTGAGCCTTTGACTGAAGTAAAAAAGATAGTTATCAAATCTCCAAAGAGGGAAGCTTTCATTGAAGGTAAAAAACTTGGATATATTGTAAAAAAAGGTCAAGAACAGGAAAGCATAGAAAACCAATTAGCAAAAAGAATAAATGCAAAGATAAATTTTAATGTTAATGCGGATTATAGGGAATTAGCCAAATCTTATGATTATGTGGTAGTTGCTACAGGCAGCAGCATGATAGCAAAGCAACTTACCGAAGTTAAAAATGTAGTTTCTTCAAGGATTAAAGGAGGAATTGCATTAGGAGATTTTGAGCCTCATACTGTGTATTTATGGCTTAACACTCTATATGCAAGGTCAGGCTTTGGATATCTTGTACCTCTTAGTAAAAATAAAGCCTCAATAATTCTTGTGGCTACTTATACGCAAAAAGAAGAGATTGAAAATATGTGGCATACATTTTTGTATCAAGAAAAATTAAATTATGAGATGATAGAAACTTTTGAAACGCAATTGGACATCAGTATAACAGATAGACATCAAATAGACAATATGTATCTAATAGGAAATGCAGGTGGATTTTTAGACCCTTTTTTAGGATTTGGACTTTTAAACGCAGTGGAGAGCGCAGTCTATGCGGGAGAATCAATAAAACATGGTGAAGATTATGAGAAAAAAGTAAAAAAAATAACAGATAGAGTTGATAAACTTGTAGATTTTAGGAAGATGATGGATAGGATAAAAAATGAAGACTATGATAGAATAGTAAAAGTGATTGGGAATCCTATAGTTAAAAGAGTGATGTACAAAACTAATTTAGATGTGATAAAATATTTACATTTTCTTATGAAAATAACAAATAGGACCCAGTAATTAAACTGGGCCTTAAATATTCCACAATTGAAGTCCTGTTGTTTCATCGTAAACTCTTTCCAAATTATTGTCGCCGTAATCTGTTATTACGAATTCTGCAGCAAATATTATTGTCCCTTCCATTAAATGACCGCCAAAAGCGTTTCCGTTTTTATCTGCTAATGTTATGTGGACATGAGCAAAGGGCTTGCCATCTTTTACTGAAATATTTCCTGTAGCATTTAGTATTTCCATGTGCTCGTCTTTTGATATGTAGATGTAGTTTTTGCTTTGTGCATCGTAGTAGCCAAATACTGCTTTTGATACAGCACCTATTATGCGTATTTCACCAGAACGTATATTTTCACTGGCGATGACTTTATTAATTTCTTCTAAAAGGTCTTTACCATATGGAAATCTTCCCATGAACCTTCTTTCAATTAATACACTTTTATACCCCATAAAACCACATCCTTCTAATTTTCATTTTTTACAATATAATTATATCACAAAAAACTTGTTTCAGCATGGCATTTGCATAGTACAAAATTTTGGCCCATGACCGGTTGTTACAAAAAGTTGTAATATGAACTTCAGAATAGTATAATTAATTATTAAGAAGGAAAGATTGGTAAGGTAAGTTAAGGCATAGAAATTAAAACTTGTAAGGAGAAAGATGTATGGGACCTTATGAAAAAGAAATACAAAGCATAAAAAATCAGATAATTCAAAAATATAAGCCAGAGGATATATACCTTTTTGGTTCATGTGCGAGAGGTATAATAACTAAAAGAAGTGACATAGATATATGTGTGATTATTGCTACGGATAATAAAAGAAAACTCATTCAGCAAATGCTCATAGAACTTGATTACACCGTTGACATAGATATAATAGTTTACACTCCGGAAGAATGGAAAAAGTACAAAAATGACCCTTCAACTTTCGCTTATTTAATTAAATCAAAAGGAGTGAGTTTGCTTGGTTGATTCTAAAAAAATTGAAGACTGGTTTAATATGGCTAAGAAAGATTTTAATGGTGCAAAAATTTTGTATGAACATGGTGGCGATTATTATCTTATATGCTTTCACTGTCAACAAGCTATAGAAAAATATTTAAAGGGTTATTTAATATCAAAAACGGGTGTAATTAATGAAGGACATAGTTTGGTAAAACTTTGTAAAGAAGCACAAAAATATAATGAGAATTTCAAAAATTTTCTTAAGGATTGTGCATTAGTAAACTCATATTACATTGAAACAAGATATCCTGCTGAAGAACCTCTTTATGTGGAGAAAGAAGAGGTTTTGGAATGCATGAGAATAACAGAAGAAATTATGAATTTTATAGATAAATTAGTACAAGAAAAGAACTAAAAAGGCGGTTTTCCCGCCTTTTTTATCATCTAAATAAAGCCACAAAGACAAGGGTTATTGTGCTTATGAGCTTTATGAGAACGTGCAGTGAAGGACCGGCTGTATCTTTAAATGGATCACCTACAGTGTCTCCTACAACTCCAGCTTTATGAGCTTCAGACTTTTTACCACCGTAATTGCCAAGTTCTATAAATTTCTTTGCGTTATCCCACGCACCGCCGCCGTTGTTTAAGAATAAAGCCAGTATTACACCTGAAATAGTACCTATCATTAAGAAAGCTGCTGCAGCTTCCTTACCAAGGATTACGCCTACTAATATCGGTGTTACTACTACGATAAGTCCTGGAATTACCATTTCTTTTAAAGCGCCTTTAGTTACAATATCTACTGTTTTAGCATAGTCTGGCTTTGTTGTACCTTCCATTATGCCGGGAATTTCCCTAAACTGTCTCCTAACTTCCAGAATAACATATTGTGCAGCTCTACCAACAGCTCTTATTGCAGTTGAACTAAACAGATATACAATCATTGCTCCTATAAATGCTCCTATGAAAACTTCGGGTTTTCCTATATCTACAGCAAACCAAGAATCAATAGGTTTACCCAGTATCTTTTTGACTTCGTCCAAATATGCAGAGAAAAGCAAGAAAGTTGCAAGAGCGGCTGAACCTACTGCGTATCCTTTTGTCAAAGCTTTGGTAGTGTTTCCACAAGCGTCTAACCTGTCTGTCACATGTCTTACTGACTCTGGTGCTCCTGACATTTCAGTAATTCCACCAGCATTGTCAGTAATAGGTCCAAATGTATCCATTGCAAGTATATAAGCTGTTGTTGACAGCATGCCCATTGTTGCAATAGCTGTGCCGTAAAGTCCAGAAGTCCCTATATGAGGAAGTGCTAATTCACCAAGTTTATATGCTATAAATATTGCTGCAGATATAAATATAACTGGAAGGGCAGTAGATTCCATACCCACAGAAATACCTGTAATTATGTTTGTAGCAGCTCCTGTTGTGGAAGCTTTGGCAATTTCCTGTACAGGACGTTTATTTACAGAAGTATAATAGTCTGTCAAGAATACAAAGATGTAACTTAGTGCAACACCTGTTACTACTGCACCATACAGTAACCAATAATTAACTTCACTGCCATCAGGCAAATGTCCAGAAAGCATTATTTTTACTGCAAAGAAAAGAGCGATTAAATTTACAACTGTAGTGACAAAGTAACCTTTATTTAAAGCTATCATTGGGTCTTTTGATTCATCTTTTGTATTGACGAAAAAAATACCTATGATAGAGGCAATTATACCTATTGCACGGGCTACTAATGGAAATAGTATTCCTTTCCAACCAAAAACGGGATAAAGACCTACTCCTAATATCATAGCGCCAATATTTTCAGCAGCAGTTGATTCGAAGAGGTCAGCTCCTCTTCCTGCACAGTCTCCTACATTATCTCCCACAAGGTCAGCTATAACTGCGGGATTTCTTGGGTCATCTTCTGGAATTCCCGCTTCTACTTTACCCACAAGGTCGGCCCCTACATCAGCAGCTTTGGTATATATACCACCGCCTAGCTGGGCAAATAATGCTACGAAAGAAGCACCAAAACCAAAACCGACGATTAGAGAGGGAGCTTCTTTTATCAAGTTTTCTTGACCTGACAAACCACCATATGCCAAAAACAAGGTAGCAACTCCAAAGAGTGACAAGGCGGTTACGGCCAGACCTGTCACAGCTCCTCCTTTTAAAGCAATTTGCAGAGCCCTGTTAAGGCCAGATTTTGCACCAGCCGCAGCTCTTACATTCGAATTTACTGCCATATACATTCCAATGTAACCCGACAGAGCTGAACAAAAGGCACCTGTAATAAAGGCGAGTCCTACATGCCATGCAAAACTTAACGCAGTACTTGTTCCTTCAGATAAATGTCCATAATAATTAGCTACAATAATTATTACAGCTACAATTAATGCTAAAAATGCAATTGTTTTATATTGTCTGTTTAAAAAAGCCATAGCTCCTTCTTTTATAGCGTCTGAAATTTGTTGCATTTTTTCATTGCCTTTATCTTGTGCAAATATAAATTTAACTAAGCCAATTATAACGAGGGCTGCAATAATTATAACCCCGTAAATTAAAACAAGATAGGAACCCAATTTGTATCATCCCTTTCTTTGTATTTTTACCACTATTCATTACTATTTCGACAAACTTTTAAAAATTCCTTCAATTATTTTTGAAATGTTTCTAATTTAAACGATATAACTGAAATTAATTGAAAGTACAAAAATCGCAAACAAATAAGACATGCTATTGAAAAAATATATATAATAATTTAAAATATAAGCATAAGTAGTATAACATTATTAATAAAATATATTATACTAATCCAAAAAAAGGAGGAATTAATTTGTCAAAAATAACTTTAACTGTGATTAAAGCGGATGTTGGTGGTTTTGTAGGGCATACAGATGTACATCCTGAACTTCTTGAGATTGCTAAGAAACATTTAAAAGAAAAAGGAAAAATGCTCATTGACTTTCATGTGACTAGAGTAGGAGATGACATTGAACTTATAATGACCCATAGAGAAGGAGTAGATAGCGAGAAAGTTCATAAACTTGCATGGGACGTATTTTGGATATGTAGTGAGAAAGCTAAAGAACTTAAATTGTACGGTGCAGGACAAGATTTGCTGAAAGATTCATTTTCAGGTAATATAAAAGGGTTAGGACCGGGAGTTGCAGAGATGGAATTTGAAGAAAGAAAAAGTGAGCCTGTCATAATTTTTATGGCTGATAAAACAGAGCCAGGAGCATGGAATTTACCCCTTTACAAGATGTTTGCAGATCCTTTTAATACAGTAGGACTTGTAATTGACCCTAATATGCACCAAGGATTTAAATTTGAAGTTTATGATATGATTGGGCATAAAAAAATAATATTTGAAACTCCAGAAGATATTTATGATATGCTGGTCTTTATTGGAGCGACAGGACGACACTCTATACGAAAAGTGTATACAAAAAACAATGAAATTGCAGCAGTGTCTTCTACTCAAAGAATGAATTTTATGGCTGGAAAGTATATAGGAAAGGATGACCCTGTACTTATTGTGAGATGCCAGAATGGTCTTCCAGCAATAGGTGAAGCGTTGGAACCTTTTGCTAATTCCTATCTTGTTACTGGTTGGATGAGGGGGTCTCATAATGGCCCTATGATACCTGTTTCATTGGAAGATGCTGTGCCTACCAGATTTGATGGGCCTCCAAGAGTATGCGCACTTGGCTTTCAATTAGCAGAGGGTAAGCTTATTGGCCCACAGGACTTCTTTAAAGATGTTGCTTTTGACAATGCAAGGGAAAAAGCGTTAGAAATGGCCGATTATATAAGGAAGATGGGACCCTTTGAGCCTCACAGGTTGCCTTTAGAGGAATTGGAATACACTACCCTACCTCATGTTGTTGAAAAACTTCAAGGGAGATGGAAGGAAGAATGAGGTGCAAATTGCGCCTCATTTTTACATTTTTTCATGAAAGGACTTTTGAAAAGTTTATCGAATAAATATAAAAGATTGGACAATTTTTATGTGACAACTATTTAATAATTTTGAATTGATATGTAATTGTTAATGTTTTATTATTATTGTAAGGGATACACAAGGAGGTAGTAGCGATTTTTATGAAAACGTTAAATGAAAAGTTTTTTAAGTTAATGGACAAGGTCATTTTAATTTTGCTTATTTTGATAGCAGCATTGAGCATTTTTCTATATAAGCTTCAAAAGGTAGAAGAGCCCATTTTTGCAAAAACGCCTCAATATCACTTTTATATGGTAGCTCAAAATTCTGTAGATCCTTTTTGGAAAGAAGTGAAAATGGGTGCTATGGATGCCGCAAAACGTTACAATGTTGCAATTGAATTTAATGCTCCTAAATTTAATAACATCCAAGAGGAACTTCAGTATTTGGATATTTCTATACTGTCTAAAGTTGATGGCATAATAACTCATGTTTCAAACAGTAAAGAATTTGTAGACTTGATTGAAGAGGCCTATAAAGAAGGGATACCAGTAGTTACTATAGAAAATGACGCAAAAGATAGCAAAAGACAGGCTTTTATAGGTACTAACAGTTTTCAGCTAGGTGAAGAAGCCGGAAAGCTTATGATTAAAGCCACCAAAGGAAAAGCCAACATTGCTATAATTGTTAGCAATGATTATCAATTGGACACTGTAAATCAAAATTTGAAAATCAATGGTTTTTTAGATGCCATAAAGGATTATCCTCAAATGAAAGTAGTAAAAGTTTACACTTCAAAATTAGGTACTTTAAGTGCAGAAGAAATTACTCAGTCAATTATAAGCAGTAAGCAAAACATAGATGCAATTTATACTACAGATTCTGTGGATACTATTGGTACTGCACAAGTAATAGTTGATTTTAACAAGGTGGGAGACATAGCGATTGTAGGATATGGAGATACAGCGGATATTTTAAGGTATATCGACAAGGGAATAATATACGGTACAGTTATGAGTGACCCTTACAGAATAGGATATGAAAGTGTAAAATCTATGGTGGAAATTAAAGAAAAAAATAATGTTTCTACATTTGTTGATATAGGAGTAAATGTTATTACCAAGGACAATGTCAAAGAATATTTCAAAAGAATACAATCAATAGAATAAGGTGATGGCATGAAAAAAGATATGTGGGGATTTACGGGCATAAGGCGAAAATTGATAGTTTATTACCTCATAATCACTATTTTAATGGGTATCACAAGTTTTTATTCGTATTATAATGCAAAGTCAGTTATAAATCGTTTAAAATCAATTTTTGTGGATTATATATACCTTAACAATTTAAATACAGATGTAAACATGTTGGAAACAGAAGTGGAGAAATATTTATCTACCAAATCATCAGACGCCCTTTTAAATTATTATACCCTCTATAACAAACTTCAAGAGCAAGCCTCCGCTATTTTAAATGAAAAAAACTATGACCAGGATGGTTTAATGTTAAAGGATATAGGGAATATGATTGAAAGCCTTCTGAATGAAACTGACGCAGCAATAAATGCTAAAAGAGGCAGGATAAGCAGCGAGTACATTGCACATTTTACGAGGTCCAATAAAATAAGTGAATATATAAAATTTTACATTAATAATCTTCTCAACAGTAAATTGCAAGAGGGTTCTTTAAAATATGCATCTATAACAAAAAACATGGAGTTTATAAGTTATTTGAATGTGTTTTTGATAATAGGTTCTATTCTTTTTAACATATTTCTTGCAATATTTTTTACCTATCGAATTACAAAACCTCTTATAGACCTTTCTCATTTGGCAGTGAGAGTTTCAAAAGGAGATTTTGATGTAAAACCGCTTTCTATAAAGACAAACGATGAGATAAATATACTTGCAGAAGCTTTTAATAAGATGGTAGTAAGCATAAAAAATTATATAGGAGAAATAAAAAATCAGGCAGAAGTAGAGAAAAAATTAAAAGAACAAGAGATGCAAAATCTCAAAATGAGAAATATTTTAAAAGAGGCAGAACTTAAGGCTTTGCAGTCCCAAATAAATCCACATTTTCTCTTTAATACCCTAAATGCAGCTGCACAATTAGCGATGATGGAAGGGGCAGATAAATCTTCGGAGTTTATAGAAAACGTTGCAAACCTATTTAGATATAATCTAAAAAAATTGGATACTACAGTTACTTTGCAGGACGAGATAAACAATGTAAAGACATATATGTACATTTTGAAAACGAGATTTGGCGACAGAGTAGATTTTAAAGTAGATGTAGACGAAGGGGTTTTAGATGTAGAAATGCCTTGTACAATAATTCAGCCTGTAGTTGAAAATGCATTTATTCACGGATTAGAAGATGTAGAAAAAGGAGGTTTTATTAAACTTACGGTAAAGAAGGATAATGATAAAGTTTTAATAGAGGTTATTGACAATGGGATAGGAATGAGTGAAGAAAAAGTAAGGGCAATATTATCAGCAGACAATGAGGATTTATCTAAAAGGCATGTTACGGGAATTGGCATGCACAATATCATAAACAGATTAAGACTTTTTTATAACACTTCTGCTATAGAAGATGTAATTGAGATAGATAGCAAAATAGGAGAAGGAACAAAAGTTACTTTAAAAATTCCTTTAATGAAAGGTGATAAAGAAAATGATTAAATTGCTTATTGCGGATGATGAGCAAATAGTTATAGATTCAATTAAATTTATCATAGAAAAGAATGATGTAAAAGCTGATATAATTGGTTTTGCCAAATCTGGAAGAGAAGCCATTGAAAAAGTGGAAATTTTAAAGCCTGATGTAGTTTTTATGGATATAAAGATGCCAGGAATAGATGGAATTGAAGCTATAAAGCAAATTAAAGAGAGGCATAAGGACATAATTTTTGTTATTATTACCGCTTATGAGTATTTTAATTATGCGAAAGAAGCAATAGACCTTGGAGTGTTAGATTATCTTTTAAAGCCCCTTAATAGAAATAAAGTCGTAGAAACTATAAAGAAAGCTATTGAGGTGATTGAAAAAAGAAGAGAGGCAATGTTAAAAGAGTTAGAGTTAAAGGAGAAGCTCAATAAGATTATTCCTTATTTGGAAGGGCAATTTTTGTATACTACTCTTTTTAGCGGTATAACTTATGATGACTTGTCCTTTTATGAAGATATATTTGGAATAAAATTAAAACGTGGTTATGCCATGATAGTAACAGTGGAGGATTTTGGTAAAAATATCAAAGACCAAAGTCTAAAATTGAGCATAGAAAAACAAAATTTTTATGATTATTTTAAATCAATTGTAAAAAATATTAAAAAATGTTTGATAGGTCCATATTCTATTGACAAATTATTTGTGTATTTTCCTGTAGAAGGGGAAAATTCATTTGAGATTAAAAATAATTCTATAGAAACAGCGCAGAAAGTAATAGAAGCTATAAACCAAAAAGTGGAAATTCCTTACAGGATTGGAATAGGTAGAGTTTATAGTTTTGATAATATTTTAAAGTCTTATTATGAAGCAGAAATGGCATTAAAAATGGCAAAAAATGAACTGATTGTGCATTTTGATGATATTGCAATGCCTCAAAATAGATTTAAGCCTTATCCTATTAATAAAGAAAGACTTTTTATTGATAGACTTATGACTGGAGACCTTCAAGGATCTTTTAGCATATTTAATGAAATTTACGAATGGATGGTTTTAGAATACCAAGAGGATGTAGATAAAATAAAGTCCAAACTTATAGAAATAATAGGTGTTATTAAAAGGAATCTTTCCTATTATGCAGAGGAAGAAAACTTTATTGAAAACCGAGAGTTGGAAGAAATTCTGAAAATAAACGATGTTGATAAAATAAAGTTTATATTTATCAATACGCTGAAAAATCTATTCGAAAACATAAAGACTATCAACAAAGAAAAAATGGATACCTTTATGGCCAAAATAATTAGGTTTATAGAGGACAATTTCAATAAAGACATCACATTGGATGATGTTGCAAAAGAAGTAAATATGAGTTACCACTATTTTAGTAAATTTTTCAAAGAGCAAACTGGAAAAAATTTTATCGATTACTTGACAAATTTGAGAGTAACTAAAGCTAAAGAGCTATTAGAGGATGAAACTGTAAGCATAAAAGAAGTGTGCTATAAGGTTGGTTACAGCGACCCAAATTATTTTAGCAAGATATTTAAAAAAGCTACAGGGATGACGCCTACAGAGTACAGATTGGCTATTTACAAAAAGGGGGTGTGATTGGTGGAGAGTAAAAATGTAATCAAAGTGATAGTAGCAATTGCCCTTATGATTATTTTAGGTGTTTTAGTTTTTTTGACTGTTAAGCATGTAGTAGCATATAGAGAGGTAAAGAACCTAAATTCTAACTTAGATAAAAAAGAACACAAAATTAAAATTGGTTTTTCTCTTGGTACCTTAAAAGAAGAAAGATGGATCAAAGATCGAGATATATTAATGGCAAAGTTGCGGGAATTGGGGGCAGAGGTTTTAGTGCAAAACGCTAATAATGATGACCAAGACCAATTAAAACAGGTGAGATACCTTTTGGACCAAAAAATTGACGTACTTATCATTGTTCCTAATGACCTTGAAAAAGCCTCTTATGCGGTATCATTGGCACAAAAAGAAGGAGTAAAGGTGATATCCTATGACAGGCTTGTTACAAAATCAAATGTAGACCTTTATATATCCTTTGACAACGTAAAAGTTGGAAAACTGATGGCGGAATATTTAGTGAAAAAAGTGCCAAAAGGAAATTATCTCATAATAAACGGTGCTACGACGGATAACAACACAAAAATGATAAAGGAAGGATATGACAGTGTTCTAAATTCCAGAATTGAAAGTGGAGACATAAAAATTGTAAAAGAAGACTGGGCACCTAATTGGATGACGGAATATGCTTTTAATTCTACTGATGAACTGCTGCAAAAGGGTGTGAAAATTGATGCCGTAATAGCAGGGGATGATGCTTTAGCAGGAGGAATTATAGAGGCTTTATCAGAGCACAGATTGGCGGGAAAAGTATTGGTTGCAGCTCAGGATGCTGACCTTGCTGCATGTCAAAGGATAGTGGAAGGAACTCAGGCTATGACAGTGTACAAACCAATTGATAAATTGGCAGAAGCCACCGCAAAAATGGCTATGAAACTTGCAAGGGGAGAAAAATTAAACGTGAAGAATACCATATATGACGGGAAATATTACGTTCCTTATTATGTTCTTGAACCAATTGCTGTTGATAAAACTAATATAGATGATACTGTAATAAAAGACGGTTTTCACAATCGCGATGAAGTATACAGAAATATATCTAAATGATTATTCAGGCTTTAAGCCTGTATTTTTTTGTCTTAAAAAAATACAGATTGATAAGTTAAAAAATTTAAATCGCCAAAAAAGTAAAGGATAACAAAAAAAGTTCCAGAGGCATTTTGAGGGGGGAAGTAGAATTAATTATTAAAATAAATTTTTAGAAAGGAGAGATAATGTACAATGAGTAACAAGCGTAGACTTGTAGTGGTAGTGATAGCAGTCCTGTTGTTAGTATCTGCTTTTCTCGGTGGTTGTGGTTCCTCAAAACAAACTTCTAATTCGTCTTCTAATTCATCTTCTTCAAACCAGGCTTCTAATAACAAAATAGCTGTTGGTATTGTATTACCAACAAAGGATGAGCCAAGATGGATTCAAGACGAGACTCGCTTTAAGGATGCATTAAAAAATACCCCTTATTCTGCTGAAGTTCTTTTCAGCCAAGGCGATCCTGCTAAAGAGAAAGCCAATGTAGAAACTTTGATAAGTAAAGGTATAAAGGTACTTATCCTATGTCCTCAAGATGCAAATGCAGCAGCAGCTTCTGCAGAGGAGGCTAAAAAAGCAGGTGTAAAGGTTATATCTTATGACAGATTAATACTTAATACAGATGCAGTAGATTATTATGTCACTTTTGATAGTGTACAGGTAGGTAAAGAACAAGGACAATATTTAGTTGATCATGCAACGGGTAAAGGCAATCCTTTATATCTCTATGCTGGTGCTTTATCTGATAACAACTCTTTCTTATTCTTCCAAGGCGCATGGGAAGTTTTACAGCCAAAGATCGCTGATGGTACTTTTGTAATTGCAAATTCTGACAAAGCAGTTGCATTAAAAGATAAAAAAGATTTAACTCGTGATGAAATGGCAAGTATTATAGGACAAATTACTACAAATTGGGATTTTAATACTGCTAAAAACCTTGCTCAGGCAAACCTTGCTAAGGCGCCAAAAAATTTAAAGGGTAATGTATTTATACTTGCTCCTAATGACGGTACTGCAAGGTCAATAGCAGACACTTTTAAGGCAGATCCGGACATCAAAAGTTATGTAATTACTGGACAAGATGCTGAAAAACCATCTATTCAATACATTATTGATGGCAAACAATCTATGACTGTCTTTAAAGATGTTAGGATTCTTGTTAAGGATGCAATAAATGCTGCTTTGACATATTTAGACGGAAAAACACCAGAATCTACAAAAACTTATAATAATGGTGTAAAAGATGTTCCTTCTAAACCATCTCCTGTACAAGTAGTAGATAAGAATAATGTAAAACAAGCCTTAATAGATTCTGGATATTACAAAGAAAGCGATTTTACTTGGCCTAAATAATGTTGGAGGTGTAAAGAATGGGTACCCCGCTTATAGAGCTTGTAAACGTAACTAAAAGTTTTTCAGGTGTACAAGTATTATTTGGTGTAAATTTTAAAGTTCAACCAGGGGAGATACATTGTTTAGTTGGAGAAAATGGAGCCGGCAAAAGTACTTTAATGAAAATCTTAAGCGGGGTATACCCTTATGGTGAATACGAAGGAGAGATAAGACTTGAGGGATACCCTGTAAGATTTTTTAGCATAAAAGACAGTGAAAAAGCCGGAATTTCCATTATCCATCAAGAACTTTCTTTAGTTCCAGAGATGACAGTATATGAGAATATCTTTTTGGGAAATGAAATTAAAAAGGGAAGTATTGTAGATACTTTTGAGGAAATAGAAAGAGCACGACAACTTTTATTAAAAGTCAAAGGTGAAAATATTAATCCTACTGTAAAAGCTAAGGACCTTAGTGTAAGTATGCAGCAGCTTGTTGAAATAGCAAAAGCACTTTCAAAAAATCCCAAAGTGTTAATTCTGGATGAGCCAACTTCTGCTTTAAGCGAAACTGAAAGTGAAAATCTACTTATTCTTCTGAAAGAACTTAAAGAACAAGGAGTTACAATTATTCTTATAAGTCATAGATTAAAAGAAGTTTTGAAAGTGGCGGATTCTATAACTGTTTTACGAGATGGGCAAACAGTAGCCTATTTTAATTGCAAAACTGAAGAAATAGATGAAAAAAAGATAATAAAGCATATGGTTGGAAGAGAGATTACAAATCTTTATCCAATGCCTATAGCTAAACCTTTAGATGAACCCATAATGGAAACTAAAAATTGGAATGTAGTTGAACCCAATACAGGCCGCTATTTAGTAAAAGATGCGAACATTGTATTAAAAAAAGGAGAAATAGTAGGGTTATTTGGATTAGTTGGTGCTGGACGTACAGAATTTGGACTTAGCCTCTTTGGGAATCCATATGGCTACATTGTTTCTGGAGATATAATATTAAAAGGCAGAAAAGTAAAGTTTAAAACTCCGGAAGATGCAATTAAGCAGGGAGTGCTTTATTTAACGGAGGATCGAAAAGAAAAAGGGCTGATTTTGATAAACAGCATAAAGGAAAATATAAGTTTGGCGAATTTAAAAGCTTTAAAGAAAGGAATTACAGTTGATGAAGCTAAAGAGATAGAAATAGCCCAAGGTTTTCAGAAAAAACTTAATATAAAAGCTCGTAATGTTGAAGTTAATGTTTCTACTTTGAGCGGAGGGACTCAGCAAAAAGTTTTGGTAGCTAAAGGCCTTTTTGCTGAACCAGATGTTATTATTTTGGATGAACCTACAAGAGGTATAGATGTTGGCGCAAAATATGAAATATACACATTAATAAGAGAATTAGCAAGTGAAGGCAAAGCCATTCTTCTTATATCTTCTGAATTACCGGAAATATTGGGAATGAGTGATAGAATATATGTAATGAGCAAAGGTAAAATTACAGGGGAATTGAAATCAGAAGAAGCCAATCAAGAAATCGTAATGGCTTATGCCGTGAGCTAAAGGAGGGTTTAAGATTGAAGGAATTTATTCGCCATTTAAAAGAATTTTTGAAAGATCATGTAAGAGATTATGCTATGTTTATAGCACTTTTTGCAATAATGGCTGTTTTTGCGGCCCTCTCTGGCGGCGATTTTTTATCACCTGTAAATATTAGTAATCTTGTGGACCAGACGGGATATATAGCTGTTCTTGCAATTGGAGAAACTTTAATTATTGTTATACGTCATATTGACCTTTCTGTGGGATTTTTGTCTGGATTTTTAGGAGCAATTGCAGCTATATTGATGCAATTTTATCACTTTTCTGCTTTATCAGCCATTATAATAGTGCTAGGATTAGGAACATTAGCTGGATTACTAAACGGGTCGCTAGTAACCTACTTGAGAATTCCAGCTTTTGTTGCTACTTTAGCAGGTTGGTTAGCTTATCGTGGCGCTCTTTTGTTAGCTACAAAAGGATCTGGAACTATTATAATTACCAATAAAACTTTTAATGCTATAGGCAACGGTTTTATTCCAGACTTGCCTTTTACAAATAATATTTTACCTAATTATCATAAGCTTACATTGTTAGTGGGTATTGTAGCAGCAGTGCTAATTGTTTATTTTTCTCTTAAGAATAGAGCCCAACAAATTAAAAGAGGATTTGATGTACTTCCACTAGACATTTTCCTTATCGAATTGCTTTTTATTGATGCTTTATTGTTATATATAACTTTTATTTTAGCAGCTCATCGAGGGATTTCATGGACCCTTGTAATTATGATAATTACCACAGTTATTTATAGTTTTATTACTAATAGAACCGTTTTGGGAAGACATATTTATGCAGTAGGTGGTAATCCAGAAGCGGCTGCTTTAAGTGGAATTAATGTGAAAAAAATTACCCTTATTGTCTTTGCTTCAATGGGTTTTCTTTCAGGTTTATCAGGAATATTGTTTGCTTCCAGACTTCAATCAGCTACAACTACTGCTGGTACTCTTTTTGAACTTTATGCTATTGCTGGAGCTTATATAGGAGGAGTATCTGCAGCAGGCGGAGTGGGAAAAGTAATCAACTCATTGATTGGAGCATTTGTTATGTCAACTTTGACTAATGGAATGAATCTTCTAGGAGTGGATATTTCGCTTCAGTATATAATTCTTGGAATAGTTTTGGCTGCCGCTGTCATATTTGATGTAGCGACTCGCAGCAAGGAAAGATAAAAAGACGGGTAAAACCCGTCTTTTTTTATCACCCCGCTTTTTCAATGGTCCTCCTTTATTTGCTCCACTTTAAAACAGGATTTCTTGCAGCCAGTACCTCATCAACCCTTCTTACAGGCGTGTTGTGTGGAGCTTCTTTTAAAAGTTGTGGATTTTCTTTTGCTTCCTCTGATATTTTAATCATCGCTTCAATAAAAGCGTCTAATGTTTCTTTACTTTCTGTTTCAGTAGGCTCTATCATTATAGCTTCATCAACAATTAATGGGAAATATATTGTAGGCGGATGGAAACCGTAGTCTATAAGTCTTTTAGCTACATCTAATGTTGTGATATCATTGACTTTTTCTAAGAGACCAGCCAAAACAAATTCATGCATGCATACTTTGTCAACAGCTACTTTATAGTGATTTTTAAGTTTTTCTTTAAGATAATTAGCATTTAAGACGGCCATTTCGCTGGCTCTCTTAAGTCCTTCAGCTCCCATGGTCAAAATATAGGAATAAGCCTTTATAAGTACATTGAAATTACCATAAAAGCTTCTCACTTTTCCAATAGAAAGCGGCCTATCATAGTTTAAGCTATATATGCCTTCCTTAAACTCTATTACGGGCACTGGCAAAAAGTCGGCAAGCTCTTTTTTGACACCTACAGGTCCTGCGCCAGGTCCTCCACCACCATGAGGTGTAGAAAATGTTTTATGAAGATTTAAATGCACAACGTCAAATCCCATGTCTCCAGGACGTGTAATTCCCATTATAGCATTTAGATTTGCACCGTCGTAATATAGAAGTCCTCCTGCTTCATGTACTAGTCTTGCGATTTCTACTATATTTTCTTCAAAAAGCCCCAAAGTACTTGGGTTTGTCAGCATAAGTCCTGCTACTTCATCATTTAAAACAGCCTTTAAGGCTTCTAAATCTATAGCCCCTTCTTTGTTGGATTTAATTTCAATTACGTCAAAACCTGCAACTGTTGCACTGGCGGGGTTAGTACCATGAGCAGAGTCTGGTACGATTATTTTTTTACGTTTTTTGTCATTTCTGTGCTCGTGATAGGCCTTAATTATCATGAGGCCTGTCAACTCACCATGAGCACCTGCAGCAGGCTGTAATGAAAATTTGTCCATTCCAGTTATTTCAGAGAGCATATTTTCTAATTCATACATGAGTTTCAAAGCGCCCTGTACAGTTTCTACTGGTTGGTAGGGATGTAGAGCTGTAAAATCGACAAGGGATGCCATGTCTTCATTTATTTTAGGATTGTACTTCATAGTACAAGAACCTAATGGATAAAAACCCGTATCGACCCCGTAGTTTTTATTTGATAAAAGAGTGTAATGCCTTATTATATCTACTTCACTTACTTCGGGAAGCTCTATTTCTTCTTTTCTCATCATTTGTTGCGGAAGTATGTCATCTAAAGGTTTTTCTTCTACATCCAACTTGGGGAGAGTGTAGGCTTTTCTTCCTTTACTTGATAATTCAAATATCAATTTATTGTACTCTTTCATTCTATCACCTCCAGCAGAGCTTTTAACTCATCAATTTCTTCTTTTGTCCTTTTTTCTGTAAAGGCTAGCAACATTGTATTTTTGTATTTGTCGTAATCTCTGTGGAGGTTGTATCCGCCTAATATGCCCTTTTCTAAAAGTTTTTTATTAATTAAGTCTACATCTACATCAGTCTTTAATGCAAATTCCATAAAGAAGGGCTTGTTAAAAGCAGGTTTATATTTTCCTGACGCCGTAAGCACTGAAAAAGCATAATGAGCTTTTTGAGTGCATTGATAAGCCACTTCTTTTATACCTTTTTTGCCCATAGTTGCTAGATATACTGCAGCAGTCAAAGCATTTAATGAGTGATTGGAGCAAATATTTGAAGTTGCCTTTTCTCTTCTTATGTGTTGTTCTCTTGCTTGCAAAGTAAGCACAAAAGCACGTCTACCATCTACATCTTTTGTCTGGCCTACTATTCTTCCTGGCATTTTCCGCACAAGCTTTTGCGTTGTAGCTAAAAAACCAAGATAAGGACCACCAAAATTTAATCCATTGCCAAGTGATTGACCGTCTCCTACAGCTATATCTGCGCCAATTTCTCCTGGCGATTTAAGTATACCGAGAGGTATTGGATGTACGTAAGTAATAAGCATTGCTTTATTTTCATGTATTATTTTCTCAATTTCTTGCAGGTCTTCGATGATTCCCATGAAATTAGGATACTGTACAATTACTGCCGCGGTGTTAGTCCCAATTTCCGCTTTTAATTTTTCTAAATCTGTTACTCCTTCATTATCGTCTATTTCAATTACTTGTATATCTCTAAAATGCATATAAGTTTTTAAAACTTTTCGCGTTTCTGGATTTACAGTTTTTGAAACTAATATGGTTTTTCTTTTTGTATTTTCACATGCCATAATTGCAGCTTCTGCACAGGCAGTTGCACCATCATACATTGAAGCATTTGTGACTTCCATTCCTGTGAGGTTTGTAATCATTGTCTGGTACTCAAATATAGCCTGTAGTGTTCCTTGACTTATTTCTGGCTGGTAAGGAGTATATGCCGTGTAAAATTCAGAACGGGATATTATGTGCTTTACAACAGAAGGAATATAATGGTCATATACTCCAGCGCCTAAAAAACTTGTCAGCTCTTCAAGACTTTTATTTTCTTTGGCATATTTCTTTATGTGAGCTGTAAGTTCTACTTCTGACATTGGACTTCCAAGATTTAAAGGCTTTTTTAAGCGAACTTCTTTAGGTATGTTTTCAAATAGATCTTCTATAGAATTTTTTCCTATTGTTTTGAGCATTTCTTTTTCGTCATTGGAGGAGGTGGGAAGGTAGGGGAACATATTCTCACTCCTCATCTAAAAATTTTTTATATTCTTCGGCTGTCATCAAATTATCAAGCTGTGACTTGTCTTTGAGTTCTACTAATACCATCCAACTGCCATAGGGGTCATTGTTTACTAAAGAGGGGTCATCAACAATAGAATTGTTTACTTCAAGCACTTTTCCATCTAGAGGTGTGTAAACATCGGAAGCAGCTTTTACAGATTCTACAACTCCAAGTACATCGCCAGCAGAAAGTTCTGCGCCTACTTCTGGAAGCTCAACGTATACTATGTTTCCTAAGGAATGCTGTGCATAGTCAGTTATTCCTATGTATGCTTTTTCTCCTTCTACTTTGACCCATTCATGGTCTTTTGAATAATACAAGCCTTCTAAAACTTCCATACCAAATACCTCCTATTTTTTATAATTTTTTTTGTAAAAGTTTTTGCTTATGATTAAAGCCTTAAGTGGCTTATTTCTTATCACAATTTCAATTTGATTCCCTAATTGGGCATATTTTGAATCAATCAATGCAAGGCCTATATTTTTCTTTAATGTAGGAGAGAAATACCCTGTTGTTACATAACCTATTTTTTGATTGTCAGCGCGAACTTCATAGCCGTGTCTTGGAATTCCATTGTCTATCATTTCAAATCCCACGATTTTACGCTTAAGTCCTTCTTCTTTTTGCTTTAATAGAGCATCTTTTCCGATAAAGTTGCCCTTATCAAGTTTGACGAAAAACTCAAAACCTGCTTCTAAAGGGGTTATTTCTTCTGAAAGTTCATTTCCATATAGAGGCAAACCTGCTTCAAATCTCAAAGTATCTCTTGCACCTAATCCTGCCGGTTTAAGTCCATATTCTTTTCCAACTTCAATTATTTTTTCCCACAATTCTACCGCGTATTTATTAGGCATGTAAATTTCAAAGCCATCTTCACCGGTATATCCTGTTCTTGATACCAAGCATTCAATCCCAGCTATTTTTACATTGTCTTTAAAGTAGAAAAATTTAATTTCTGAAAGATCAGTATCTGTAAGTTTTTGAAGTATTTCTTCTGCTTTTGGACCTTGTATTGCAAGCTCCGAAATTTCATCTGAAATGTTATTTATCTCTACCTCATATACTCCTTTGTTATCCTTCATCCATTTATAATCCTTTTCTATATTAGCCGCATTTACAACCAAGTAGAAGTGTTCATCAGAATATTTGTAGACTAATAAGTCATCTACAACGCCGCCATTGTAATTGCACATAAAAGTATAAAGGACTTGATTGACTTTTAGTTTTGACAAATCATTTGTTATGAGATTTTGCAAAAAGTTAAAAGCTTCTCTTCCTTTTACAGTAATTTCTCCCATGTGAGAAACATCAAAGAGCCCTGCAGCATTTCTCACTGCTTCGTGTTCAGAGATTATACTTTCAAACTGAATAGGGAGAGCCCATCCTGCAAAGTCAATGATTTTTCCATTATATTTTTTGTAAAGGTCAAAAAGAGGTGTTTTTTTGAGGTTATCCAAACATACCACACCCTTTCATAAAATTTAAAAGAGGAGTTATGATGAGCACAATTAAAACACAACAAGAGAATATGACATGCCATCACAACTCCTCTGTTTTTTAACCTGAGAGCTTCTACTTAAAGTATTGCTCCTTCGGTGCTCTTCCGAGCTTTCCAGAGGTCTATCCGATAGCGATACTTTTGCCTGAGAGCTTCTATAAAGGCTTGGCGGGCCTTTATATTTCCCCTTCGGCTATCTTTTTACAAAGATATCTCTCGCTATCATCATCTAGAACAGTATTAAATTTTTTTAAAATATGCTATACTTTTATTATATTATATTCCATTAAATAGTCAATAATCAAAACGAGGAGAGGTGGATATGTTATATATTTACAATAAGAACACAAATCCCTATTTTAATTTAGCAGCTGAAGAATACGTTTTAAAAGAATTTCAAGAAGAATGTTTCATGCTGTGGAGGAATGAACCTAGCATTATAGTAGGAAAAAATCAAAATACATTAGCGGAAATAAATTTAGATTATGTGAGACAAAATAAAATTCCGGTTGTCAGAAGATTATCAGGAGGAGGAGCGGTTTTTCACGACCTCGGCAATTTAAATTTTACTTTTATAGTAAATGAGGATGTCAGTAGTTTCAGCGATTTCAAAAGATTTACGCAGCCGATCATAGATGTGCTTAGAAAACTTTCTATTAATGCTGAGTTTTCAGGAAGAAATGACATAACAATTGATGGCAAAAAAATTTCGGGAAATGCGCAATATTATTACAAAAATAGAATATTACACCATGGAACACTTTTGTTTTCTTCCAGCATTACAGATTTATCAGAGGCACTAAAAGTGCGACCTGTAAAATTTGAAGATAAAGGTGTAAAATCGGTGTCTAAAAGAGTCACAAACATAAGTGAGCATTTGAAAGAGCCTATTACGATAGAACAATTTATAGATCTCATTATGAATTACATTAGAGAACAAACCGCTGAAAGTGAAATGTATGAATTTACATCGGAAGATATACAAAAAATAGAGAAATTGGTCAGGGAAAAATATAGCACATGGGAATGGAATTTTGGAACATCGCCAGATTACAGTTTTAAAAATGAGAAAAAATTTACTGGTGGCACTGTAGAGGTAAATTTAAATGTAGAAAAAGGAATAATAAAAGATATAAAAATTTACGGAGACTTTTTTGGGAAATACGATGTTTCAGAGGTAGAAAACCTTTTAAAAGGAGTAAAGCATTCAGAAGAGGAGATAAGAAAAGTGCTTTCAAATATTGACATGAATGATTATTTTACCAACATAACTGTTGACAATTTAATAGAAGTGATGTTTTGATAAAAAATACTTTTAAATTGTTGAATTTTTAACTAAAAAGTGATAAGATATATGTAAAAGAAATTGTTAAATAATTATCGTTTTTATTTTATCAAAATTACCCCTTCCCTAATGGGGAGGCTCATACAGAAAATATGATTTATAAATGATTAATGAAATATAAAGAATTGGAGGCATATTTAGATGGATATAGAAATAAAAGTACCTGCTTTCTCAGATACGATGAAAAGTGGGCGAATTACAAAATGGTACGTAGAAGAAGGACAATACGTGGAGAAAGACTCTTGTCTATGTGATATAGCAGTAAATAAAGTAAATTTTGAAGTGTACAGTAATTATGAAGGCATTATTTCAAAAATTGTTTGTCCTGCTGGAACTACAGTTGAACCAGGAGATGTCATTGCAATTATTGCACACTCTGAAGAAGTAAAGCCTTCTTCTACACAAAAAGAAATTAAACAGGAATATGGATACAAGGAATATGATTTAGCTGTCATAGGGGCAGGTCCTGGAGGATATGTTGCTGCTATTAAAGCTGCTAAAAAAGGTGCAAAAGTAGCCTTATTTGAAAAAGATAAATTAGGTGGTACCTGTTTAAATAGAGGCTGTATACCAACAAAAGCTTATGCAAGAATTGCCGAAGTGTATGACATTTTAAACAGAGCTTTTGAATTTGGATTTGACATAAAAATAAACTCTTTTGATTACACTCAAGTTGTAAAGAGAAAAGATGGTATTGTAGGGGAGCTTGTTGAAGGCATTAATGCTTTGCTTAAAGCTAATGGAGTAGATGTTTTTAATGCTGAAGCAAAAGTTGACAAAGAAAAGAATGTACTATTTGGAGAAAACAAAATCAAAGCGAAAAACATTATTATTGCAACTGGGTCATCACCGGCTGAACTTCCTATTGAAGGCATTAATTCTAAAAATGTCATGAATAGTGATACTATTCTTGAAATGACCTCTTTGCCACAAAGTTTATGCATTATAGGCGGCGGAGTAATAGGCATGGAATTTGCCTTTATAATGAATCAATTTGGAGTGAAAGTGTCAGTTGTTGAAATGATGCCTAATATACTTCCTACACTTGATAAAAAGATAAGCTCATCTATAAAATTCACTGCACAAAAAAGAGGAATTAAGATATATACTTCTTCAACAGTTGAGAGAATAGATGAAGAAGAAAACGGCGGAAGTATAGTAACAGTTAAAAATGGTGAAAATATAAAACGCATATACGCAGACAAAGTATTTGTGTCAATAGGAAGAAAATTAAACACAGATATTGGACCGATTGCAGAACTATTAGAATTTGAAGGAAAAGCTATTAAAGTTGATGAGCACATGAAGACAAATATAGAAGGAGTTTATGCAGTAGGTGATGTCACAGGCAAGATGATGTTAGCCCATGTGGCTTCTGCACAAGGGGAAGTAGCAGTAGATAACATTTTTGGCGAACCATCTACCATAGATTATATGAAAATACCTGCTGCAGTATTTACAGAGCCAGAGATTGGATATTTTGGATACACAGAAGACCAAGCAAAAGAAAAATTTAAAGGAATAAAGGTAGGAAGATTTGATTTTAAGTTTAATGGAAGAGCGAAAACTTATGGAGAAACGGAAGGATTTGCAAAGATAATCTCAAATGAAAATGACGAAGTAGTTGGCGCATGGGTAATAGGTAGTGGAGCTTCTGAACTTATACACATACTTTCGACTGCTTGTCAGGCGGGAGCAAAAGTAGAAGACCTGAAAAAAGCAGTTTATGCTCATCCCACTAAAAGTGAAACCATTATGGAAGCTGTGAAGGACATCTTTGGTGAGTCCGTACACAAAGTGTAATTTTAATGTCATTTATCTATATGCTTTCGAAGCTCTTATAGAGCTTTCAGTTTGTTGACAAAATAAAAAAATATTCAAAGGAGATATTTTGCATCGTCGCTCCGATGTTCCAAAGCGACAAAACATAAGCTTCCCCTTCGGGCTCCGGCAGGGTACCGGGCACAATCGGCATCCATGCCTTAAGGTGCCCGCCTCCGCCATCCATGGCTTCGGCCCTGCCTCCACCTTCGGTCTTGCTAAGTTTTGCTGCCGCTTTGTCACAAGTCACTCCTTATGCAAAATATCTCCTTTACGAAAGTTTGTTTACAGTCTGGAAGCTCTTATAGAGCTTTCGAAATACATAAAATTTGAAAAATAAAAGGAGGAGTTTAAAATGGCAATTGAAACCTTTAAAGCGGTTTCAAGAAAATTACCAGAAGGCTTAGCAGTTGAAAGCGAGGTAAGAGGCTTTAAAATAATCTTAGATGAACCTAAAGAGCTAGGTGGCACGAATAAAGGGATGAATCCTGTTGAGGCTTTACTTTGCGCTTTGGGGTCATGCCAGACGATTGTAGCAGCAGCTTTTGCACAGGCGAAAGGCATAAATCTACAAGGTTTTTGGGTAGAATTAGAAGGAGACCTTGATACAGATGGATTTATGGGAAAAGCTGGTGTAAGGCCGGGGTTCCAAGAAATAAGATTTAAAATGCACATAAAGACAGATGCTCCAAAAGAAAAAGTAGAAGAATTTGCAAAGTTTATAGAAAATACCTGCCCAGTAGGAGATTCTTTAGCAAATCCAGTAAAATTAGTTTTGTCAGATGTGATTGTTGAATAATAATCAAAAACACTCCACCTTTTTGCGGTGGAGTGTTTTTGATTTATAAAGAGGATTTTTAAGATTTTTGTAGAACTATAATAATAAAACTATTGTTTTAGGGGGATTAGAGATGAACTTTGAAGACAGAGTGGCAAAAAGAGCGAAGTCCATAGAAATATCTACCATAAGATATTTCTTTAACATGGCACGAGAGGTGCCGGGCGCAATATCTCTTGCTATTGGAGAACCAGATTTTGTAACGCCATTCCACATAAGAGAGGCAGCAAAAAAAGCCCTCGATGAAGGCAAAACAGGATATACTGTAAATCCTGGACTTATTGAATTGAGGCAAGAAATTTCGAATTATCTTAAGAGGAGGTATAGCCTTTCTTACAATCCGGAAACTGAAATTTTAGTTACAATTGGGGCTACAGAAGCTATATACGTCGCTTTAAATACTTTAGTAGAAGAAGGAGACGAAGTTTTAATTCCAGAACCTTCATTTGTAGCTTATGATCCTTGTACAATAATAGCAGGTGCAAGATCTGTTTTTGTGCCAACATATGAGGAAGACGATTTTGTATTAAGGGCAGATGTTTTAGAGAAGTACATTACGGACAAATCAAAAGTGTTAATTCTTCCTTATCCTAATAATCCAACTGGCGCGGTAATGCCAAAAGAGGCGATGGAAAAGATAGCTGAAGTGGTCAAAAAGTATGACCTCATTGTAGTTACTGATGAAATTTATTCTGAGCTAGTATACAGTGGTTTTGAACATGTAAGTTTTGCATCTTTAAAAGACATGTGGGAAAGAACGGTTACTATAAATGGTTTCTCGAAGTCATATGCGATGACAGGATGGCGTCTCGGATATATAGCTGCACCGGAATATTTCGTGAAACACATGACCAAAATACACCAATACGGCGTGACAGCAGCAGCTACAATGTGTCAGTATGCCGGAGTTGAGGCTATAAAAAATGGGGATGAAGATATTTTAAGAATGAGAGGAGAATATGACAAAAGAAGAAAGTATTTACTTCAAAGTGTGAGAGAAATGGGGCTTTCCTGTTTTGAACCCAAAGGTGCTTTTTATATATTCCCATCGATAAAAAAGACAGGTCTTACGTCGACAGAATTTGCCAAAAGACTGCTTTACGAAGCAAAAGTTGCAGTTGTGCCGGGGAATGCCTTTGGAGAAAATGGGGAAGGATATGTTCGCATGGCTTATGCAACCTCTATGGAAAACCTAGAAGAAGCAGTAAAAAGAATGAAAGAATTTATGTCAAAGTTTTAAAAATAAACTGCGGAAGGCGAATAACTTACCTTCCGCAGTTTATTTTTTTTGTTATTTTATTTAGTTTATTTTTGCCACATTTATATTGCAAAATGTTAAGCTTTTCATTATAGTATAAATAGAATATAATTTAAAATGAAAGAGGTGATAATTATCACACTCAATGAAAGATGTACTCAAATTCTTATTAAACTTATTAATTCTAATGCGCCTATTAAAATTTCTGACCTTGCAAAAATATTCAATGTAAGCAGTAGAACTGTAAGATATGACCTTGATACAATTGATGAGTTTTTAAAGTACAATAATTTGCCACAATTGATACGCAAACCGAATGTAGGTGTGAAATTTTCTGAACTATTGGAACACAGAAATAAAGTTTTATCTCTTCTTGATAATCTTACACCCTATTACTACAACTTATCGCAACAAGAAAGGGTAAATATTATCTTAAGTGAACTTATACAACAAAGAGATTATATAACTATAAATGACCTGGCGGATAAACTAATGGTTTCAAGAAGTACCGTTATAAATGACCTAAAAAACGTAAGAAAGTGGCTTATAGAACATGGACTTCAGTTGAAGTCTGCACCGAAATATGGAATCAAAGTTGTGGGGGATGAAAAACAATTACGAAGAGCTGCTATAGAACTTCTGACAGAGGCAATTGACATTGATAAGGCGCTAGATATTGTAAAATCTCCAATTTATACCCGTTCTAGTGTAGGAATTGACAAACAAATTACTAAGCTATTTGAAGATATAGACATACCTTATATCGAGAATTGCATACAAATAGCAGAGAAGGAACTGGAAACTGTTTTTTCGGATGCGGCATTTTCTGGTCTTGTAGTACACATAGCAATAGCGATTAAGAGGATTCAACTAGGAAAAGACATAATTATGCCAAAAGAAGAATTAAAAGCTTTGGAAATTACAAAGGAATTTGCTGTGGCATCAAATATTGCAAAAATGCTGGAAGACCATTTTAAAATTTCTATTCCTCTTGACGAAATTGGATATATTACTGTTCATCTTCTTGGAAGTAATGTTTCAAAAACACGTCCTTATCCTAATGAAAATTGGGTTGAGTACCAGTTATTGACTGAAAAAATTATTATAAATGTCACCAACAAAATACACCAAGATTTGTCAGGAGATAGGCAGCTTTTTGAAGGGCTTTTAGACCATTTAAGGCCTACAGTATACCGGTTAAAACATGGGCTTAAATTAAAAAATCCTATTTTAGATGAGATTAAAGCAAATTATAAAGAATTGTTTGAGATAGTCAAGGAAAGTTTAAAACCTTTAGAAGATTATACAGGCAAAGCATTAAACGACGAAGAAATAGGTTATTTTACAATACATTTTGGTGCTGCAATTGAAAGATTAAAAGTTACGAGAGCCACTAAGCCTAATATCCTCGTGGTATGTGGTACAGGAATAGGTACCGCGAAACTTCTTTCTTCTAGATTACAATCAGTTTTTGATGTAAATATAGTAGATACTGTTGCATACCATCAGGTAAAAGAAATTTTAAGAGAAAAAGATGTAGATTTAATAGTGTCTACTGTTCCAATTCAAGATGAAAGAATTAAAACTATTGAAGTAAACCCCCTTCTTACAGAAAAAGACATAGAATTATTAAAAGACCTTGTTATTAAACCTAAGGTGCAAGGGACAGTTGTTGATGATTTAATAAAAATAATAGAAAGACATTGTGTGATAAAAAGTCGTGAAAAATTAATAGAAGATTTATCAAAATTTTTAAATGTAGCATCATATGAAAATACGAGAGGAGTTGCAAAACCCGTGTTAAAAGACCTTTTGACTAAGGATACTATAAAACTAAATGTTGAGGCAAAAGATTGGGAGGAAGCAGTGAGGATAGGAGGTGAGTTGCTAGTTAAAAACGGTTTTGCTGAACCGCAGTATGTTGACGCAATGATAAACACCGTTAAAGAAATAGGGCCTTACATTGTTATTGCGCCAGGAATAGCGATGCCCCACGCAAGGCCAGAAGCAGGTGCAAAAAAAATAGGCATGAGTTTAATTACACTAAAAAATCCTGTAAATTTTGGCAACAAAGAAAACGATCCAGTAAAAATAGTAGTTTCACTCTGTGCAATTGACCATTCATCACACCTTAAAGCATTATCCGAACTGGTAGAACTTTTGGGGGATGAGAAATTTATAGATATTTTAGATTTAAATAGTACAGAGATGATTTTAAATTATATCTTATCTAGAAAATAATATATGGGAGGATTGGTTAATGAATAATTTACCGAAGTTACAAATTGCTTTAGATGATCAAATGCTTTCAGAAGCAATAAAAACTATGCAGTTGGTATATAAGGAGATTGACATAATTGAGATTGGTACAATCTTATGTTGTTCCGAAGGAATGAGTACAGTTAAAAACTTAAAAGCAATGTATCCAGACAAGATTATACTTGCAGACATAAAAATTGCTGATGCAGGAGAGATATTATCAAAAATGGTTTTTGATGCAGGAGCAGATTGGACAACAGTTATATGTTGTGCACCAATAGACACAGTGAAAGCTGCTTTAAAAGAAGCCAAAAAAAGAAATAAGGATATTCAGATCGAATTAACTGGTAGTTGGACATTTGAACAAGCAAAACAGTGGAAAGAAGTAGGCGTTGAACAGGTAGTTTATCACAGAGGTAGAGATGCTCAAGCAGCTGGACAAACATGGGATGTACATGATTTGAATAATATTGAACGACTTATAAATATGGGGTTTAAAGTAAGTGTTACTGGTGGTATTACAGTTAAAGATTTAAAATTATTCAAAGATATGGCGATAAATATATTTATAGCTGGAAGGAGTATAAGAGATTCAAAAGACCCCTTAGAAGCTGCAAAGGAGTTTAAAACGGCAATAAAGAAATATTGGGGATAAATTTAGAATAGGGTGATTAAGATGTTTGACCTTACTAAAATACCAATTGGTATATACGAAAAAGCTATTTCAAATGATTTATCATTTTATGAAAAACTAGTTATTGCAAAAAGAGCAGGATTTGATTTTGTAGAAATTTCTATTGATGAAAATGATGAAAGGATAAAACGACTTTATATGAATGAAAAAGAGTTAAAAGAATTTAAAAATATAATTGAAGAAGCCGGAATACCAATATTATCTATGTGCCTTAGTGTTCATAGACGCTATTCACTAGGTAGTACTGATTATAATATTAGAAACAAAGCACTAGATATAATGAAAAGAGCAATAATATTCTCAAATTTATTAGGAATAAGGACAATACAAATTGCTGGATATGATGTTTACTATGAAAAAAGTACAGAATATACCAAAAACATGTTTAAACAAAATTTGTTACAAGCAATAGAATGGGCTTCAAAAGCACAAGTGATGCTTGCAATAGAAACTATGGATTATGAACTTGTCAATTCAGTTAACAAAGCATTGGAATATGTAAATTATTATAACTCACCTTGGTTTAAAATTTATCCAGATATAGGGAATTTAACAGCATGGGGATTTAATGTGGAGAATGAAATAGAGGCAGGGATGGGTAATATTGTGGCAATACATTTGAAAGATACACTTCCTGGCCAATATAGGAGAGTACCTTTTGGAAATGGAGTAGTGGACTTTGTCAGATGCTTCAAAAAATTAAATGAGATTGGATTTAATGGTCCTTATCTTATTGAGATGTGGTCATCAGATAAAGATTTAGAAATATCTTATAATACAATATACAATGCAAGATTATGGATAGTAGATAAAATGAGAAAAGCCGGCTTTAAACTTGAATAAGAAGAAGGTGAAAACATGCTTGAAGAATTGAAGGAAAGAGTTTGTAAGGCGAATATTGAATTATTTAATAAAGGGCTTGTTATTTATACATGGGGTAATGTAAGTGCAATAGATAGACAGAAATTACTTATTGTTATAAAACCAAGTGGTATTCCCTATACTGAACTTACACCAGATCAAATGGTAGTAGTTGATTTAAATGGAAGAATTGTGGAAGGGAGTTTAAATCCATCATCTGATACTGCAACTCATTTAGAATTATACAACAACTTTGATGAGGTGGGTTCAATTATACACACCCATTCTACCTGGGCAACCATTTGGGCTCAAGTTGGGAAAGATATTCCACCTCTAGGTACAACTCATGCTGATCATTTTTATGGTTCAATACCTTGTACAAGAGATTTAACAGAAAATGAAGTATTAAATGACTATGAAAGGAATACTGCGAAAGTAATTTTAGAATGTTTTAAAGATAAAGAGTATACTAATATTCCTGGTGTATTAGTAAACAAACATGGTGTATTTGTTTGGGGAAAAAATCCAGAAGAAGCAATTTATAATGCTGTTGTGATGGAGGAAATAGCTAAGATGGCATATTATACATTATTAATGAATGGAAACAATAAAAAAATAGAGAAGTATATATTAGATAAACATTATTTGCGCAAACATGGTCAAAATGCATATTATGGACAAAATATTCATAAATAAAACGAATATTTTTGATATATGCTACTAAAAAAACGGAAAGGAGGTGAAATGTTGATTAAAGTTGTTACAGTTTGTGGGATGGGTGTTGGTTCTAGTGTTATTGCGAAACTTAATGTTGAGAATTTACTAAAAAAACTAGATATTAATGGTAATGTAGATTCATGTGATTTAGGTAGTGTTACATCAACAAATGGAGACATATATGTTACTACAAAAGAAATATTTGAAAATTTACCGGAAAACATAAAAGATAAAACAATAGTAATTTCCAATTTCGTTGCAATAAAGGAAATAGAAGAAGTTTTGGCACCTATTTTTAAAAAATATAGTAAAATTTAGTTTTTACTTCTAATTTAAAGTATAGTTAGTGATTTTAAAATAAATAAAAGGGGGTATAAAATGTGAGTTCAATAATAAATAATGTTGTTATACATTTTATAGTGTTCCAGTTAATGGATAAAGCCCCTATATTTTTGGGGTTGGTTTCCTTAATAGGCCTTTTATTGCAGAAGAAAAAAAGTACAGAAGTAGTAGATGGTGTAGTCAAAACTATGATAGGTATGGTTTTACTTTCAAGTGGTGCTGGGATTTTAACGTCATCTATTGGACCTCTTATAAATACTTTGAGCAGTACATTAGGCATTAAAGGTGTTATGCCTGCGAATGAGGCAGCTTTTGGTGTTGCTATGGGTACAAAGCTTGCCGATGCTATAACAATAACATTTATTTTGGGTTTTTTAATACATGTTTTGCTTGTCAGAATTATTCCTTTTAAAAACAATAAAAATGTTTATTTAACTGCACATATGATGTTTTTTCTAGCCACATTTCTGAATTTAGCTTTGCCTAATGTAATAAAGATAAGTGGTAATTCAGTTATAATTTTTGCATCAATTTTAGCAGCTCTCTATTGGACTTTTTCACCTTCACTTCCCAGAATAGTAGGAAGGCCTTTTTTAAATGACGTAATAACAGTTGGACATTGTAATCAAAGTGGTGCTTTTATGGCTCACTTTATTGGAAAATGGTTTGGGGATAAAACGCAAGATGCAGAAGATTTAAAGTTGCCAGGTTTTCTTTCTATATTTAGGGACAATACAATTGTAACTACTGTAATAATGTTATTAATATTTTTAGGAATAGGGATTGCAATTGGACCAAAGAATATGGCTACTTTGAGTGGTCCTAAAACTAATTGGGTTGTATGGACAATAATACAAAGTTTAACTTTTGCAGCAGGTATGATTATACTTTTATCAGGAGTAAGAATGCTTATTTCTGCTATAGTACCAGCTTTTAAAGGGATATCTGACAAAGTCATACCAAATGCAATACCTGCAGTCGATTGTGCAGTATTTTTCCCTTATTCACCAATAGCTTCAATTATTGGCTTTTTAGGATCAGTAATAGCTGCAATATTAGTTTTAGGGCTTTTAATTGCAATAAAAAGTTCAATAATTATTTTTCCTAGCCCAATAATAATGGTTTTTGACGGAGGATTGGTTGGAGTATTTGGAAATAAAGCAGGCGGATGGAAAGGAGCATTACTTGCTGGATTTGTAAATAGTTTCATAGCACATCTGGGGCTTGTAGTATTATATCCCTTAATGGGACCGGTATATGGTTCTGGTTTGATGTTCTCTAATATTGACTGGACTATTATTTGGCTACCTGTATTATATATTATTAAGTTTGTTGGTAGTATATTTGGGTTTGCATTATAAATTAGGAATGTGTAAAATTAATTAAAATAGTTATTACTAAAAGCCAGAATATGTATGACATACAGTATATAGTAATCAAGACTGACAATCAAACATAAAGGGATAAGAGAAAAGAAAAGACAAAAAGAGGAGCTAAAGCAGGGCATAAATATCCTGTAGAAGTCAAATGTTAAAAAGTACTATAAACTAAATTCAGCGAAATTTAAGCCAATTGCATTAGACCAACAGAGATTTAAACTTATCGAATTTACCTAACTTAATAGTTACAATATTAACAGTAAACAAAGTAACATGGCAAAAAGTATTAAGGTTGTTGAAGGAATTAATATTTCTGACATAAGCTTTTTCAAAATCCAGAGCTTTAAAGCTAAATTTATCTTTATTATTAAATCTTCAATTTATAGACAGCCTTAAAATATAGCGAGTCTATATTAATAGAAGAATAGAAGACCTATAAGTCAGAAAATATAATAGCATACTTGCTACAGCCTATATGCTTTTTGCCATTAAAATATTTAGAATGTTTTATAGGGCAAGCAGAGTCATCTTTAGAATTGACATAACTTGCAAACAAATTTTTGCTTAATAAAATCATCAAAATATTGCTTGCCGTCCTTGGCATTTTAATATCCGCTTTATTACAAACTATATAACCATCATCAGTCAACAGGGATAGTAATTTCAGTGATAGGTAAACCAGAGATATATAGATAGCATCAACAATAATATAATTTTTATGACACCAATAAAACTTATAGCATTTATTAGAAACAGAATAAACTTCTAATTTACAATCCTAAAAGACTTAGGCTGATTATCTTTAGAGAATTTATTTTTACAAAAAGACTAAGGTTATTTAACTAGTGTTAGCTTTAATAGGGGTAGAATCCATGGAAATAGATTCACCTGAGATAATACCCATATTTTTGAGGATATTGACCTGATTTTGAAAAATAGAGGTCAAATAATCATAAGAGAACTCATTAATAAAACGGCGAAAAGTCCAATAAGAAGGAAGAGGTTTAGAAATGTCGAAGCCACAAAGATGAGCAATAATAAGATTATTGCGGAGATAATCTAAAAGGTCAGAAATTGTACCGAATCTTTCAGCTTTCATAACAATAAAAGCTCTAAAAAGTGCATGATGAGAGTAACCCTTACGGCCAGGACTAGAGGAAGGGAATTCAGGTATTGAAGACAGGTCAAGATTTTCAAACATAGAAGAATAGAAATCAATTTTAGACTGAGAGGTAAAGAGTTCAGGTATATTTAAAAGTAATTGAAGCTGGTACATGTAGGATTTCATCCTTCTTAAAAAATATTTTATAGTGTATATATAATAATTCGACAAATGGGAGGGGAAATCCTACATAAAAGATAAAAAATTCAAGAGTGATAGGAAAAAAGTATGTCTGTAGAATGGCTTAAATTAAGGGTTTTGAATTTTATACAAGTTTATATTTTAAATGTTTATGGAGTGATTCAATGTTTATAAAGATGGTAGCTATGGATATGGATGGAACTTTGCTAAATGATGATTTGAAAGTAAGTGATACAGATAAAGAAACTATATACAACTGTTTAAAGAAAGGAATATATATTGTTTTTTTAACGGCTAGATCTTATATTTCCGCAAACTCTTATGCACAAGAAATGAGAATTAATATACCTATGGTGTGCTATAATGGTGCTTTAATTAGGGACTCTTATTTTGGATATCTCTATTATAAGAATACGATCTCATTAGATTTGGCAAGGTGGATTTTAAATGAAGCATTGAAAGAAAATGTTTATGCAAAAGTATATATAGAAGATAAATTTTATATTAAAAATTTTAATAAGGAAGCTGAGAATTATTCCCAAATTTTTAAGACTAAATATGAAATATGTGATATTGAAAAAATAGATGAGGAACCATATATGATTGTTTTAAAAGATGATGAATTAAAATTGAAATATTTTACTAAAAAAATTATAAATAAATCTAAATATAAAAACATGTTTTCATATACATCATCTAAGACTGGAAATTTGGAAATTACAAATAAAAATACAAATAAAGGTAGAGCTCTAGAAATTTTATCTGAATACTTGAATATAAAAAAAGAAAATATTTTAGCAATAGGTAATTCATTGAATGACATAAGTATGTTGAATTTTGCAGGTATAGGTGTAGCTATGAAAAACTCTGATATAGAGCTAAAAAATAATTGGCATGATATTTCCCAATACAGCAATAATGAAAGTGGAGTTTCACACATTATCAAAGATTTTCTAAATCTATAAATTTTATTTTGGAGGTATGATTTTAATGGGTAAAATTGATGAAATTTCAAGAGAAAGTTGGATACTAAATACTTTTCCAGAATGGGGGACCTGGTTAAATGAAGAAATAGAGAAAGAAGTTGTCAAATCTAATACTTTTGTAATGTGGTGGTTGGGATGCACGGGAGTTTGGGTTAAATCAGAAAAAAATACTAATATATGTATTGATTTATGGGTTGGTACAGGTAAAAAAACTAAGAAAAAAGAGTTTATGGATTCACATCATCAAATGGCAAGAATGACAGGAGGTAGGAGGGTACAACCGAATTTGAGAAACGTGCCTGTTGTTTTAGATCCGTTTGCAATTAAACAGATTGACGCTGTTTTGGCTACACATGCTCATAGTGATCATATTGATATAAATGTTGCTGCTGCAGTTGTTAAAAATTGCGATAAATCTGTCAAATTTATAGGTCCTAAAACATGTGTTGATTTGTGGGTTAGTTGGGGAGTACCTGAAGAAAGATGTGTAATTGTAAAACCAGGAGATATGGTAAAAGTAAAAGATATAGAAATATTAGCGCTTGAATCATTTGATAGGACAGTTGCTATTACAGCTCCTGAAGGAATCACACTAAAAGGTAAGATGCCGCCAAGTCTTGATGATAGAGCTGTAAATTATTTAATAAAAACATCAGGAGGTAATATATATCATAGTGGAGATTCACATTATTCTAATTACTACGCAAAACATGGTAATGAACATAATATAGATGTGGCTTTAGCTTCTTTTGGTGAAAATCCGAGAGGTGTTACAGATAAAATGACTGCTTGTGATATTTTAAGAATGGCTGAAGCTTTAAAAACAAAAGTTATAATACCTGTTCATTATGATATTTGGACAAATTTTCAGGCTGATCCCAAAGAAATAAGTATACTTTATGAAATGAAAAAAAATATATTGAAATATAAATTTAAACCTTTTATATGGCAAGTTGGAGGTAAATTTATATATCCAGAGGACAAAGACGCAAGAGAATATCACCATCCTAGAGGATTTGACGATTGCTTTGCTAATGATAATGATCTTCCATATCCATATTTTTTATAACCAAAATAGTTATATTTGAGACAAAGGTGATTGATAGACTGAAGACGGTTTCGTCAGACAAGAGGGACGGTTCCTCTTGTCTGAATTTTTTAGATAAAAGGAACCGTCCCCTTTGTCTGATTACTCTAATAATATATTCTTGCATAATTAATCTGTTTCAAAAGTTGTAAGAAAAGTTAAATTTAATAAAGATTGGTTAACATAAAAACTATATTTTTGTATAGTTTTTTATTTTTTATGCAAAAACTATACAAAAATATAGTAGATATTGAGAAAATATCGCTGTAAAATGAAAGTGAAGAAATCAATTCGATAAAGAATTGATCAAAAAATACGTAATATTAGAGGGAGGAGAAAAAATTGATAAAAAAGTTAGTTTCATTACTTCTAGTTGTGTTATTTCTTACTGTTTCATCTTTTAACCTTGTTTTTGCTGATGATTTAAATAACGTAAAAGATATGACAATGAAATCAAAACTTGAATTATTACAAAAAAATATAACATAGTTCTTTCTGACGTTAAAGTTCTTCCTCCAGGAATTGAACCACAAAAGTTTTCAAATGTAGAAGAATTTGAAAAATACCTGATGGAAAGACAAGTTAGCAACAAAAATTTTATTAATTTAAAAGAAGTACGTAATGAGCCAAATGAACAAATAAATAATAATATAGTAAGTACATTAAACAGTTCAGGAAAACTAATACATCGAAAGCATGTACATTTTTCAACTTGGTTGAATATACTAGTCAAATTTGATTATGTGCATAATAATTATTATCAAAGGAATCAATTTACATCATGTAATAGTGTTGATTCTTGGTATGATGGTTATTCAGTTCCAACAGGTTATGAATGGGAACAAAAAGATTATTCAGCGCAAATATTAGATGGTGGACGCAGTTTAGCGGTAACTATAACAGGTCTAGAAAAACAATATATACTAATCGAAAATGTATTACAAATAATGTCTTTACAATAAATTATTATGATGAATTTTATTATAATGAAATATAGAATAATTATAAGTAAAGCATTTTTGCTTGATAGCTATGCTATATAATCGAAAAGGTTGTGAGGCAAATATTTTAATTAATTAAATCCGAAAATAAAAAATAGCATGTATTGCTGTAGGAATTGCATTTTATACTGTTAAACAAGCATTTTTATATATTGATTGCTAGCTTAAGTTATATATGTATAGGAATTTGAATTTATAGCATAGGCAAGATAGTAAAATTGCTTTCTATAGGTTTTTAAAGTACAATTTAAGTATAATTTTAAATAATTATAAAAAATATTTTTGGAGTTAGGAGGATTTAATAATTGGAATTAAAAAAAAGACTGTTAAAAATTATCGGAATAATATTTACTATAGTTGGCTTATTTAGCATTATTATAATTATTAAATCTATTGTATCTATGGATATGAAGTCTTTTGCAAGTACGGAAAATATATTAGATATATTTGTTTCTCTATTATTTTTGTATATAGGATATATAATTTTAAGATACAGTTGAAAGCAAATCATAGAAATCCTAGTTAAAAAAATGAGAAAGAGGCAGTTTAATTACCTGAGACAAAGTGAGACAAAAGGGACGGTTCCTCTTGTCTGAATTTTTCGGATGAAAGGAACCGTCCCCTTTGTCTGTGTCTTATTTTTATGAATTGTGCTTACGAATCTCTTTCTTTTCATATCGTATATACAACAAATACCCAATAAATCCCAATATAAAAGGTCCGCCTATTACTTCAATTTCGTAGATAACTATATCTTTCATGGTTTTTAAATCACTGGGTGGAATGAAAGACAAAACTATAGCAAGCATAACTGATAGAAAACCTATAATGGCCACTAAATATGGCAATACCTTATTTCCGGGTATCATGAAAGGCCTTGTAATATCTTTGTATTTTTTTCTAAGTGTTATAAAAGAAGAAAACATAAAGAGGTATGGTATAAAGTAAGTTATAGTAGTCATAAGTACTAAAACTGCATAAATTATTTCGACTGTTGGTAAGAAAGTTGTAGAAATTATTATCAAACTAACTAATATTGCTTGGGAAATCATTGCATTTTGTGGCATATCATATTTATTTAATTTTGTAAAGAATTCAGGAAATATACCTTCTTTTGTGCTTTCGAATAACATTTTAATTGGGCCTAACACCCAAACGCCTATACCACCTAAACTTCCTATTAAAATTGTAATTACAAAAAGAGGAACTAAAAAGCTAAGATTAATTTCTTTGCTTATTAATTCTACTGCTTGCATGATTCCACTGGCTGCTCCAATTTTTTCGGGCGATATTATAAACGTTATAGCAACAGTTCCAATAATATATATGCCTGCTATTATAAATGCAGAAATTACTGTTGCTAGAGGAAATGTTTTTTGGGGATTTTCTGTTTCTCCTGCAAGAATTGGAGTTAATTCAATTCCTGCCATTGCAAACATTAAGGTTGACAAAAAAGCGATATTTGACATTTTATTTAAATTAGGTATCCAGTTTGTTAATGAATAATCTGTTGGTATTGGTCGTGTAAATAAGGCTATTAAACCAAGGATTATTAATATTATTCCTGGCAAAAGTGTTCCAAAAAGGCCACCGAAGTTTGAAAGCCATTTACCAAAACTTGTTCCTTTTATATTTATAAGTGTTACAATCCAAAAAACTATTAAGGTAACTGCAATTATATATAGTTTGTTTTCTTTTAAAGATGGATTAATTATATAGGATAAAGTTACTGCAACAAATGTGAGAAGTGAGGGATAATAAAAAAGATTATTTATCCAGTAAAACCATGATGTTATAAAACCCCATTTTTCTCCATAAGCCTTTTTAACCCAAACGTACATACCACCTTGTTCTGGCCAGGTAGTAGCTAATTCTGCAGAGACAAGTCCAGTTGGGATAAAAAATAAAAGTGCGGCAAGAATCCAGAGTATTATTGAAGCAGCACCATAACTAGCAGCTATAGGGAGCCATCTTAGGCCTATTATGGCTGTTACGTTCATGAGTATGATATCCCAAAGCCTCATGGTCTTTTTCATTTGCTTTTACCTCCCACTAACAAATTATTAAAAGATGAAATTTTGACATAATTTATTATACACTTTATGTGGACACAAGAAAAAGAGTAAACGTTATAAAAAATATACAAATAAGCGAGTTAAACTTTATTTTATTGAGAATAGGACTATTAATCTTAGCAGTTCTTTGTTATACTAATACTTACATATTATACAATTATTTATTCTTTTTTATGAATAATATTTTTAAGGCACTTTCTTTAGCTCCAAGTACAGATTGAAATTAGCAAAAATGTCGTATTAATAAATATAAAATCCCATTTCATTATTTTCTCCCTTTGTGTTATAATTTTCTAAGAGGCATTTTTATTAATGTATTTTGACATCTTGTAATTTCACATATGGCAACATGATAAAAAACTCTTGGGGGAGTGATTTTATGGAAAACTTTGTTTTTTCAAGCCCTACAAAGATTATTTTTGGTAAAGGAACAGAACATCAAGTGGGTGAAGAGGTAAAAAAGTATAGCAGCAAAGTATTATTTTGCTATGGTGGAGGAAGCATAAAGAAATCTGGCTTATATGATAAAGTTGTAAATTCTTTAAAAGAAGCTGGAGTTGAGTTTATAGAGCTATCAGGGGTAAAACCTAATCCTAGGCTTAGCCTTGTGCAGGAAGGAATAAAATTATGCCGAGAAAATAATATCGATTTTATTTTAGCTGTTGGCGGAGGAAGCGTTATTGACACTGCAAAGGCTATTGCAATGGGAGTGCCCTATGAAGGCAATGTATGGGACTTTTTTGCAGGAAAAGCGAAGCTTGAAAGGGCTTTACCTGTAGGTGTCATTTTAACTATTCCTGCAACAGGAAGTGAGGCCAGCGACTCTACAGTTATTACAAATGAAGACGGGTGGTTTAAAATAGGATTTCATCATGAGCTGATAAGGCCCAAATTTGCAATTATGAATCCAGAGCTTACATATACATTGCCTAATTATCAAACAGCCTGTGGTGTTGCAGACATTATGGCCCACGTAATGGAAAGGTATTTTACAAATGTGAAAAATGTTGATTTAACTGATAGACTTTGTGAGGCTACTTTAAAAACTGTTATAAATAATGTGAGAATAGTGCTAAAAGACCCAACAAATTATAATGCAAGGGCAGAAATTATGTGGGCGGGTACCATTGCACACAATGATTTATTAAGCACAGGAAGAATAGGAGATTGGGCTTCCCATAGGATTGAACACGAACTAAGTGCTATTTACGATATTGCCCATGGAGCAGGACTTGCAATTATTTTTCCAGCGTGGATGAAATATGTTTACAAGCATGATATAAATCGTTTTGTACAATTTGCTGTAAGAGTATGGGATGTGGACCTACCTTATGAAAACCTCGAAGAGATAGCGTTGGAAGGTATAAGACGAATGACAGAATTTTTTAAAGAGATTGGTCTTCCTGTTACGCTCAAAGAAGCAGGCATTTCTGATGACAGATTTGAAGAAATGGCCAATAAAGCTACAGCGAATGATACTAAAAAACTTGGCAATTTCGTAAAGTTAGGAAAGGAAGATGTCATCAATATATATAACTTAGCAAAGTAAGATTTCTGAAAGTCAGTCATTATTGGCTGACTTTTCAGTTTGTTAACAAAGTAAAAAATATTCAAAGGAGATATTTTGTATCGTCGCTCCGATGTTCCAAAGCGACAAAACTAAAACTCGACCTTCAGGTTCCGGTAGGGTACCGGGCACAATCGGCATCCATGCCTTAAGGTGCCCGCCTCCGCCATCCTTGGCTTCGGCCCTGCCTCCACCTTCGGTCTTGCTAAGTTTTGTTACCGCTTTGTCACAAGTCACTCCTTATACAAAATAGCTCCTTTACGAAAGTTTGTCTACAGTCTGAAAAGTCAGTCATTCTTGACTGACTTTTTTAATGGGATTTTATATTTTATAATTAGTTAATAATTTGTTACAAATTGGACATAAAAAATTGATATGATTTGTGATATAATCAATATGACACAGTAGAAATTAGTAATTTTAATATGGGGGATCAATATGGATAATAACGCAAATTTAAAGCGCAGTGAAAGAAAAAGGCATAAAGAAAAAGGGAAAAATAAAAGTACAGCAAGAAGTATTTTAAAATTTATAATATATGCCGTTATAATCTTAGTATTTGCAGGGATGGGGGCAATTGGCGGAAAAGTTTTAGCTATAATAAAAAATACTCCTCCGATTTCGCAGGAAGCTTTGACAGCGCAGAGCCAATCCTCCATTGTATATGCAAAGGACAGTAATGGTCAGTGGCAAAGAGTAGCAATACTTCATGGTGCTGATAATAGGCTATGGGTTCCTATAGAGAAAATACCTAAAGACTTGCAAAATGCTTTTGTGGCTATAGAAGATCAAAGGTTTTATAAAAATAATTTGGGAATTGATCCCATAAGAATTATTGGAGCACTCATTGCCGATATTAAAGCAGGGGGTAAGCCTGTTGAAGGCGCAAGTACTATAACGCAACAGCTTGTAAAGAATACTATGCTTTCTAGTGAAAAGACGCTTACCAGAAAAATACAAGAGGCTGTACTTGCGTGGAGATTAGAGCAAAAGTATACAAAGGAGCAAATACTTGAAGCATACCTTAATACAATATATCTTGGAGGACCTAATGTAAATGCTTATGGGGTTCAGGCAGCAGCTTTGGCTTACTTTGGCAAAGATGTAAGCCAGTTAGACTTAGCAGAATGTGCTATGATTGCTGGTATTACGAATAATCCTTCTTTATATTCACCTTATGCCAATTTAGAAGCTGCTACAGAAAGGCAGCACCTTGTTTTAAAAGAAATGCTTAAACAGGGGTATATTACTAAAGAACAGTACGATAAAGCAATAGCAGAGAAATTGGTATTTAAAAAGACGAATTTTACCACATATGACCATAAATATTTTATAGACCAAGTCATAAATGATGTAGCAGATGAATTGTCTAAAAAACTCGATATCTCTCATGACGAAGCAATAAACAAAATATATAATGGTGGACTCAGAATTTATTCGACAATGGATTCGAGAATACAAAATTATATTGAAGAAGCTTTTAAAAACCCAGAACTTTTTCCTATGAATTCAAAGATTAAAGACGAAGTTCAGGGTGCAATGGTTGTAATGGATTGGAGAACAGGAGAAGTTAAGGGACTTGTTGGGGGACGCGATACTTCTAATATAGTTAGAGGATTCAATAGGGCAACTCAAGCTTATAGACAACCGGGCTCTTCAATAAAACCTCTTACGGTTTATGGACCGGCTTTAGAAACTGGGCTCACAGCAGCGACAGTTGTTGATGATGTTCCAACAACTTTTGGCAATTGGACTCCTCATAATTACGAAAGTTCTACTTATAGGGGACTTGTAACGTTGAGAGAAGCTTTGACTCATTCATTAAACATCCCTGCTGTCAAAGTCGTTGATAGGGTAGGTATAGCTACTTCTGCAAACTATGGTAAAAAATTTGGACTTGATATAACCAAGAACGATATGTATTTGCCCGCTCTTGCTCTTGGGGGCCTTTACAAGGGAGTTACGCCTCTTCAAGAAGCTGCTGCTTATGGTGCAATTGCAAATGGAGGAGTTTATACAACACCCATTACTTTTACTAAAGTTACAGATTCTGAGGGGAATTTGATTTTAGAAAATAAACCGTTAAGACATGTAGTTTTAAGCGAGCAAAACGCCTATATATTAACGAGCATGATGCAAGATGTTGTAAAATACGGTACAGGTACTCGTGCGAGACTTCCTAATATGCCTGTTGCTGGTAAAACTGGTACTACTGACAATTACAGTAATGCATGGTTTTCAGGTTTTACTCCTTATTATGTTGCTACTGTGTGGATGGGCTATGATAATAATTCTATTTCATTGTACGATACCAGAACGGGTACTAGGGTAGTAGGTGGCAGTTATCCTGCTCAGTTGTGGAAGACGGTGATGCTTCAAATACACAAAGATTTACCTTATAAAGATTTTGTAAGACCACCGGGAATTATTTCTGTCACAGTATGCAAGGATTCAGGGGAACTTCCTACAGATTTGTGCCATTTGGATCCTAGAGGTGACAGAACCTATACTGAAATTTTTGTACAGGGTACACAGCCTACCACTTATTGCACTGTTCATGTTACAGCAAAAATAAATTCTCAAAATGGGAAACTTGCAACTGCTTTAACGCCTCCTGACCTTGTAAAAGATGCTGTATTTATAGATCCACCTGGAAGAACACCAGAACAAAATGCAGTAGCAGCTGATGGCAAGTATGTAGTACCGACGCAATATGATGATACTACTTCAATATTGCCAGGAAATAATGAACCAAACAATGCTCCTAATACTCCATCGGATGTGGTGCCACCGCCTTCCAACAATGGCACTACTCAACTCCCTCCTGCTGGAGAACCGACTACACCTACAAACAATAATGGCTCTACGCCGCAAAATCCAAATAACGAAGTGCAAAGTCCGACCAATCCGATACCTCCAACAAACGGCAATAAAAACCCGTAATTTTAAAAAGCATACTCGAAAGGCTAGCTTTCGAGTATGCTTTTTTTATAAAATGTGCTATTATTAAGGTAATGGATGGTTGGAGGGGTCAATTTGAAAAAAATTATTTTTTTAATAGTCATTTTAGTGGTAATTTTATCAGGATGTAGTGATTTAAAAACGCCAGGGGAAGCTATAAAGCCTCCTAAAAATAATATGGCAGCTATCATTTCACAGGATGGAAATTTGCCCCTTTGGGTAATTCGAAGCAATGGAGAAAGGTTTTTCGATACGGGTTTTATATCCAATGACAAAATTGTTACTTTGGTTTACAAAGACGGTGGCATATATTTAAGAACATATAAAAAAAGTGAAATGATTAAAGAAAAGTTTTTAGGTACAAAAGCAGATTACAGAATATTAGATAGGGCTCTAGATAGATTTGTTGTTAAAAAAGGAGAGACGGAAATAACGCTTTATGACGATAAACTAAATACAATTTTAAATTTTGATGTAGACGTTCAAAAAGATGCCTATCAAAAAAATGTATTAGATGCTATATTGTCTCCTGATGGGAATGTTCTTGTTATTTCAAATGTACATTATAAGGACAATTATCCGGTTAATGGGGAATTTATTTTATTTAACAAGGGGAAGATTGTTAAAAAGATAGATAAGGTAATACCACAACTTGCAAATTTTAGTGATGATAGTAGTAAGTTTTTGTTTGTTGATTTAAATAGTGAAAATAAAGCCAATAATACTTTTTTATATAATCGAGAAGGGAATCTGATAAAAGGGATGAAAATGCCCATTTATTCTTCAACAATGAGGGAAAATTTAAATATAACAAAAGTTTCGGCCGCATTATCTGGCGATGGAAATGCAATTTTGTTTTCTAATTATTATGGTGATGGGCTATATATAGAAAAATTAAATGAGAATAAGATAAAAATTCCGATGGCAACAGAACGATTTTACACTAATAAAAATGCGACTAAATTTGTCATAGGCAATTATGGAGTTTCTAAGATTTATGATGGTTATGGAAAACTTTTAGATTATATTGTAGTGAACTATGGGCTTATAAATGATGTACATTTTGAAGGTAACAATACTTTCTTTGCGGTAAATGGAACGACAGTTCCTAATTCAAAGAGTAAAGATTACATAGGTGTTATGGATGAAAGCGGGAATATGGTGTGGACTGCAAAAGTTTATGATACTGTGGCTATGATTAGATTTTCTCCAGATGGTAAAAGAATTATGGCACAGTCATCAAGATTTATATCAGTGTATGACTATCACAATGGTAAAGTAGATGTCATACCTCGTCCTATAAATGGCAAATATCCTGAATCTATTTGGAAAAAACTATTAAATGAAGATATTGATGCAGAAAATGCCTTTATTTTTACAGATGAACTGGGAAATATTTATGCTGCAAAAAATAGAACTTTGACAAAAGCAACAAAGAATGGTAATAAGTTTTGGGTTGTAGATACAAGCAAGCCGATTAAATTTTTCGCTTTGTCTCAAAATGGGGAAATGATCGCTTTAGCTGTAGAAGGTGACAATGGTAGTGAAATTATAGTTTACAATAAGTCTGGAATGGTGATATCTCACAAATATATAAGAAATGGGCATCAAATCACTTCAATTGCAGTATCCCCTGATGGAAAATATTTTTCTTATGCTGTATCCACTCCTGAAAATGAGGAATATGGGTCATTTATAGACTTATTTAATGATAAAGGGTACATGATATGGGAACAAAAAATTAAATCAATACATGTTTATAAATTAGATATAAATAAAAATGTGGTTACTGCATGTTTTAATGACGGTAAATTTTCAGGATATTTAGCTTTAGATTTTAGTGGCAAAATGCTTTATAATAAAGATATGAAAAACAATATGCCTTTTATAAAAAGTTCGAGAAATGGCCAAATATTTTTTATAAGAAGCTTAGATGATGAATTTGCGTTTTATAATAGAGAAGGTATGCCCTTAAGTGAGAGTTATACCAACAAGGGTATTATACAAGATGTATTAATGTCTGAGGATGGTAAAATTGCAGTATTGATATCTTACAGTGAAGATTATAAAAAGTACGATATTACTTTTTTCAATAATTTTAAAGCCATAAAAAATATAACTTCAGATTGGGGTATTACAAAAGCAGTCATGACACCTGATGGAAAGTACGTTGTAATTCTATCGCGGGAATACAGTAATATAATGAATAATGCTAATAAATTGACCATGTATGACAGTGAAGGGAATACGTTATATACCTATTATCATAAGAGTGGTATTTATGATATTTCGATTACAGATGACGGTACGAATTTGTACTTGTATTGTGCAGACGGTTATGTATACAGATATCGCAATAAATAGTATTTTGTTGAATGGGGGCTTTTAATTTGAAAAGCATTGACTATTTAAAAGAATTAACTAAGTTTGAGCACAGGGGCTCTGCGACAAAAAATGAAAGGCAAGCCGCAGAATATATTTTACAACAATTAAAGAGGATGGGGTATAAAGTTGAGAAGCAGACTTTTAAAACTACAAGAGACAATCTATATATGCTTCCTTTACAAGTGGGTATTTTGCTATTTATTTGCGGTTTTTTCTCATTGATGTACGGCGGACCTTTAGAAATAGCAGTACTTTTACTCAGTTTATTTGCGATAAGCCTTTTGTTATTAGAAGTAAGTGGTAAGCCAGTTGAAACAAGCATGATGCCAAGGTTTTTATCTCAAAATGTTTTTACAAGTTTTGATGAAAGCCGCAGCAAAAGAATAATTGTATCAGCTCATTATGATACGCAAAGAGGCAGTATAATGTTTCATCCTAAGATTGTAGATAGTCTCAATTTTATTTACAACATTTCATATGTGGGTTTTGGGCTTATACCAATTGGAATTTTGTTTAATATTTTCAATTTAAAAGTTATAGCTTCTGCAATATTGTATATTGGACTTGTTATTGTTTTTGCAAATATAATTTTTGTGGCTATATGTGAAGTAACGGGTAGGTACACACAGGGGGCAAATGATAATGGCACAGGGGTAGCTTTAGCTTTAGCATTGGCAGAGTATTATATAAACCATAAAGACAAATTTCCAGATAATGTTGACATGGTATTTTTATTTACTGGCAGTGAAGAAACAGGGGAAAGAGGAATGAAAAATTTCATAAGGGAATACCGTAAAAAACTTTCTAAAGAGACCAAATTCATCATACTTGATAATCTTGGAACTGGTAAAGTTACATACCTTGAGGGGGAAGGAATGATATTTTATAAAAAAGCTGGGAAAATGTTACTTGATATAGCAGAGGAGATGGCAAAAGGTCATGCTGGAAAAGTTCAAAAAATGAAAAATTTGCTCCTCCCTACAGATGCTCTTCCAGCAATGGCCGCTGGATTTGGTGCAATAGCGTTTCTTGCAAAAGATGAAAAGGGAAGACTAGGTAACTACCATTGGCATACAGATACAATAGAAAATGTTGACACACAACTATTAAGTTATGAAGAAGAGTTTTTTAAAGAGTATTTAGTTAAAGTAGCAGAAAGATTAAGTAATAAAAACTAAAATATTTGAGGTGATAATAGATGAAATTAGATCCACAATGTATTCCTTGTGTATTAAACCACGCTTACAAAATGGCTGATAGATACCTTAAAAGTGATGAGGAAAAGGTGACCTATTTGAAAGATGTGATGGAAAGTATAATAAATACACCATCTTCTAAAGCTTCTCCTTATATAACAGGCATTTCGTATAAGCTTCTAAAAAGTTATCTTGGCTTGGATGAAAATTACGACTTTTATTCGGAGGAGAGAAAATATTTTAATGAAAAATTGTTAAATCTGGGAGATGAGTTAGAGCAACTTATAAAAAACTCATCGGACAGGCTTTTGACTGCTGTAAAAATTGCTGCAGCGGGGAATATCATAGATTTTGGAGTTTTTGATAATGTCGAAAAAAATGTAATGGAGAAAGCAATTATACCTACTCTGAAAAAAGAGTTTCCTATGGAAGTCTACAATAAATTTAAAAAAGACCTTGAAAAGAGTAAATATCTTCTTTATGTAGGTGATAATGCAGGAGAAATTGTTTTGGATATGCTTTTAATAAAGGAGATAAAGAATTATAATCCTAAATTGCAAATAATTTTTGTCACAAGAGGAGGATATATACTAAATGATGTAACAAAAGAAGATGCCTATATGGTAGGGATAGATAAATTTGCCTGTGTTATTGACAATGGTACAAATATACCTGGCACAGATTTAGAAGAAGTCTCAGAAGAGTTTATGAAGTGGTTTGAAAAAGCAGATATCATCATATCAAAAGGGCAAGGGAATTTTGAGACTTTAGGAGATGTTCATGGACATAATATTTATTTTATTTTTTTGTGCAAATGTGATCTTATTATGAAAAAGACTAATCTCAAAAGCCTTGATATCGCTTTTTTAAATGTAGAGTAATTTGACCTTTATTATTAACGAATTGACAAAAAATTAACTTGACTATATTTGAAAAATCGAATATAATTTATATGAAAGGGTGAAAAGAAGTGGAAGCTGATGTATATAATAAAGCTGCCGAATACTTTAAAGCATTATCGCATCCTACAAGAATAAAAATAATAGAGCTTTTAAGCAAGAGGGAAATGTGCGTATGTCAAATGATGGCAGCACTAAATTTAGACCAATCCCATGTATCAAGGCATTTAATGGTATTAAGAGCAAATAAAATGGTAAAAACCAGAAGAGAAGGTACTATAATTTTTTATTCTTTAACAGATGAAAATATCATAAACATTATCGAGAAAGTGAAAAATATCTTTCTTGTCACAAAATAAATTTTTTTACTTGCTATATTCGAATATTCGAATATAAAAATATATGAGGGGGGTTAATATAAATGATAATTGCTTTTGCATCAAAAAACCATCTTGGCTTAAATAGCGATATAGGAAGTAATATTGTTTCATCAGAGTATTTTACTGTTGCAGAAATTGAAAATGGAAAATTAAAGAAAGTCAAAAACTTAGAAAATCCCTTTTTTAAAGAAGAGGAAATAAATGCACAAAAATTTGTTGATTTTATCAAAAATACCAATGCACAAAAAATCGTAATTTCAGTTGTAGATAATGCTGACATAGAAAATGAGCTCTTATTAAATGATATAGAAGTTATAAAGAATGTAAATGGAAGGATAGCTGATATATTGAAAGAGCTTTAAACGCTGGAGAGGAGGTGAAATATGTGGCAAAGAATTGGTATCCTATAATAGATAAAGATAAATGCATTCAGTGCTATCAATGTGTGAACTTTTGTCCACACGACGTTTATACCATTGGTGACGATGGGTATCCGGCTGTTGTAAATCCAGACAACTGCGTGGAATTTTGCCGTGGATGTTCAAAAATTTGTGATAATGAAGCTATAACATATTTTGGAGATAGGAGGTAATTTTTATGAGTAAAAAAGGATTACTTTTATGTGTCTGCCAAGGCACATGTCCATCATTTCAAGAGATGGATACATTTGAAGTTTTGAACACTCTAAGAAGAGAGGGAATTTTTGAATGGGTAGGATTACATCCTCAACTTTGTGCAGATGATGGAGACAGGTATTTAAGGGAATTATTAAGAGGAGCTCAAATAGATGAACTTTATGTTGCTGCCTGTGATCCTACAATGCAGAGAAAAATGTACAGAGATGCTTTTGATGACGTAGGATTTCCTAGAGATAAGCATATTGGAATCGAGATAAGAAACATGAATACACAGCAGGTTATTGAGGAAATAAAGAAAGCTGTTGCTCAAAGAGAACAATCTCAAAGTAAATAGTTTGTCTAAAAAGGCTTCGATTGTTGCTAATGCTGTAAAAAAAAATATTTAGCAACAATCGAAGTCATACTTTTTAGGGAAAGTTATAAAGTATTTATCTACTTAGTTGTTGACATATGTTAATTATGCTGATATAATATATTCGTTAATTCGAATATATTAATGGAGGTACGATCAATGGAACACAGAATATGCTTTAACTGCATTATAAGACACTTTTCACCGGCATGGTATGCATCCGTTATGGGTACTGGTGGATTTGCTAATGTTCTTTATTTGTTAAGTGCAAAAATGCCTTTTTTAAAACCAGTAGCTGTAGCACTTTTCTTTTTAAATATATTTTTGTTTTTAATATTTATAATTCCGTGGGTAGGAAGATGGTTTTTACATTTTGATAAATTAATAGAGGATTTAAAGCATCCTGTTATGTCTAACTTTTTTGTTACTATGCCTGTAGGAGGTTTAATTCTTGGAACAAACTTTTTTATGATAGGTAAGGAATATTTTAGCATGGCATTTATTGTGACTTTGGGCACAATTTTGTGGATATATGGTGTAGCTCTTGCCTTAATTTTTGGAGTTTTTGTAACATACAATATGATGATAACAGAGGGTATAGGTCCTGAGCTTACAAATTACTCATGGTATATAACTCCTGTTGCAAGTATTGTAGTGCCTTTATTAGGGAATCTTTTAGTTAAGGCTTATGCTGCTAAAAATATGGAATTGGCAAAATTAATAAATATTACAGATATAGTTTTTTATGGAATTGGATTAATGCTCTTTGTTATACTTAGTAGTATTATTTTGAATAGATTTATAAATCATGCAATGCCGCATGCCATGGCAACGCCAACTTTCTGGATTATACTTGGTCCTATTGGTGTAGGAACTGTAAGTTTGATGGGTATTGCTGACGCTTCGAAGGAAATAGGGTTAATTTTGGTGGCAGATTCTTTAAAGATGCTTTCACTAATTTTATGGGGTTTTGGACTTTGGGCATTTGTGCTTACTGTTATAATAACAATTAAATATCTTATGGAAGGTGGAATACCTTTTTCACTTTCGTGGTGGGCATTTATATTTCCACTGTCAGCATATACTTTGTCAGCTTTTAGTGTATTTATGTATACAAAAATACAGCTTATATATTGGTATACAGTATTATTAGCAATTTTACTTGCTATATTGTGGATAAGCACTTTTATAAAGTCTTTGATTGGAACGCTTAATGGTACACTATTGGTTCCACCAGAAAGTAATAAAAGATAGTTGGATATTTTGGCCAGTAGGCCAAAATATTTTAACTTAAATATTTGATAAATCGAATATTTAAAAGTTCTTTTTAAGCTAAAAGGAGTGTAAGAAATGGTTAATCTTAAAAAATTGCAAAGCCATCTCAATAATTGGATGCTTGTTTATACCTTGATATTAATTATTGCTGGTGTATGGGTAGGCTATGGGCATAGCGCTACTTTATGGGTAAAAGCAAATCAGCAGTTTTTAACTCTTTTAAATACTATTGCAGTTTTCTTTATCATCTATCCTATGATGGTAAATGTTAAACTTGAATTGCTTTTAAAGTCAATGAAAAATTGGAAGGCATTGTTATTAAGTTTGATATATAACTTTGCTTGGGCGCCGATTTTTGGATATTTTATTGCAACATATATGATTAAAGATCCTACTTTGTCAATTGGATTTTTATTGGTTATGGTGGTTCCTTGTTCAAGTATGAGCATTACTTATACAGGTCTTGCTGAAGGAGATGTTGAATTAAGCACTATGATTGTGGCTTTAAGTTTTATTGCGGCAATTTTTGCAGTTCCATTTTGGATGAGGATTTTTGCTTCTCATACGAATGTTCCTGTACCGACAGGTCAACTACTTATGTCTATATTAGAAGTTCTTATTTTGCCAATGGTGTTAGGTTATTTAACAAGGACTTTGGTAGTGAGAGCTTTTGGAGAAGAGAAATTTAAAAATATACAACCAATTTTTCCATCTATATCTATAATTTCAATGTACATTTTAATTTTCTTGATATTCTTTAGTAAAGCTGGTATGGTTGTTGATAAAATAGGATTAATATTGTTTTTGCTTGTTCCAAATGCTATCTTTATTGCAGTTACACTGATATTTGTTACATGGCTTAATAAAGTATTGCACTTTTCGTATAAAGAACATATGGCAATTGTATTTGCTAGTACAGGGAAAAATAATGGGACTGCTGTTGCACTAGCTACTGCCGCTTTTTCTCCTATGGTTGCTATACCAGCAGCTACTATGCCTATCTTTCAGATTATTTTACTGATTTTATATCTTAAATTAGGGCCTTGGATAAAGAAGTATTATGAACCCGTAAATAAAAGAATCTCAGAAGAATAATCAATTACTATGGAGAGTTGATTGCAGAAGCAACGCAAGTTATCAGAATGAACGGAAAAGTTGAAGATATTACGGCAACCATACACACACATCCAACATTCAGCGAAATAATAGCAGAAGCAGCAGAAAAAGCGTTAAGTAGCTTTTAATGTTTTTCCAGTAAATATTATTTCTATAAAAGAATGCCGTCAAACAAGTTGAAAAATTGGTATAAAATATTAAAAGACACGAAAGGGGTGAGGAGATGAATATTTTATATATTTCCGGAAGTCCACGGAAAAAGAGCAACACTGACATTCTTTTAAAATTGACCATGTCAATTACGGGAGGAGAATTTATAAAACTTATAGAGTATGATATAAAGCCTTGTCTGGCTTGTTGGGCCTGCCAAAAGGATGGGGAGTGCCCTATAGAAGATGAGATGACAGAAAAACTTATACCAATGCTTTTAAAAAGTGATGCAATTGTAATAGGAAGTCCAGTTTTTTTTAACAACATTTCTGCTCAACTTAAGGCTTTTATAGATAGAACTTGGTGTATAAAAGGACAGTTAAGAAACAAAATTGGCGGTGCTATTGTAGTGGGTAGAAAATATGGGGAAGAAAGTGCTATAACGGCTATAAATGCGTTTTTCCTTAAGCATGATATGATTCCTGCAAATAGAGGCGTTTGTGGTATTGCTTATAGAGAAAGAGAAATTTTAAATGATACGGAAGCAATAGAGGCGACGAAAAGATTGGGAAAGCGTATATTAGAACTTGGAGAAATATTAGGAATTAAATAGCAAGGTATATTTTGTTTTTTGCTTAAATATGTTATAATATGTATGCAAGCAATTACTTGCATACATATTGTGAGGTGTTTTAATGGGCGATTCGGTGAAGGAAAAGATAGTTATGTCTACTTTAAAACTAATTTCTGAAAAAGGATATAAGTCTACAACTACAAGAAATATTGCAGAAGAAGCTGGTGTAAATGAAGTTACAATTTTCAGATGTTTTGGAAGCAAAAAAGATATAGTGCTTTATGCATTAAAAGAGCTGGAATTATTAAAGCCTGTAGATGAAAGAATATTAGACAATTGTACTGGTAATTTAAAAGAAGACCTACTCATGTTGGCTCATGAATATCATAAAAATTTTACAGAAGAAAAAGCGAAAATCATGATAGGTTTGAGAAGTCCAGAAATTTTCGAAGAGGTAAAAGAATATATGATCAGGATTCCAAAAGGCTTTAAAGAAGTTTTGATAAAGTATTTTGAAAAAATGTATGAGAAAGGATTATTAAATACTGATGATTTTGAACTTTTGGCCTTTGCTTTTATATCATTGAATTTCGGTTTTGTTTTAATGAATGCCTCCTATGGTAACAAGCTAATTGGCTTTAGCGATAGAGAATTTGTTAAAAAAAGCATAGAAATTTTTGTAAAAGCAATAGAAAAAAGTGATTGAAGTAGTGTAAAATATGATATATGATGTACTTGGAGGAGAGGAGAGCAAATAATGAAAATAGGTATTCCAAAAGCTTTAATGTATTATTTTTATTATCCATTCTGGAAAACTCTTTTCGAAAGCCTTGGTTTTGAAGTGGTCACCTCTGACGATACTTCAAAAAGTATTTTAGACATAGGGGTAAAAGAAGCAGTTGCGGAAATATGTGTACCTATGAAGGTATATACAGGGCATGTTTTAAATTTGCTGGATAAGAGTGTTGATTACATATATATTCCTAGGTTTGTAAGCTTAAGGAAAGGTATATTTATGTGCCCTAAATTTATGGGGTTGCCTGACATGATAAAAGGTCTTTTTGATGGCATTGAGAATAAAATTTTGACTCATAACATAGTGTCAAAAAGTACTGACATATCAGAGTTTCACAATTACACAGTTTTTATCGATAAATTGGGTGTGAGTAGAAAAGATTTAAAAAATGCTTTAAAGAAAGCACGAGATAAATGGCTTGAGTTTAGAACTTTGAATAGGCAAGGATATGATATAAATGAGCTTTTGACGAGTGATGAACCAAAAAAATATGATGGTGATATTACAATAGGTCTAATTGGTTATGTATATAATGTTTATGATAGATTTGTCAATATGGACTTGCTTAATGTTTTTCGCAAGCTCAATATAAAAGTTGTGACCTTTGATATGATGGAAGAAAAGATAATACAACGTCAATTGAAAAAATTTAAAAAAAATATGTTTTGGGAGTTTAGCAATATGCTCTTAGGTACGGCTTATGAGTTTATGGAAAGAGATGACATTGACGGCATTATTCATATTACTGCTTTTGGATGCGGTCCTGACTCAATTCTTGAGCCTTTTTTAACTATAGATTCTGAAAAGCACAAAAAACCTTTTATGACTTTAAGAATTGATGAACAAACTGGTGAAAGCCACGTAATTACACGAGTTGAGGCATTTACGGACCTTATAAGGATTAAAAAATATAAAGCTGAAAAATCGATGGAAGGCGTGATTTAAGTGAAGATAACATTTCCTTATATGGGTTCTCCTTATATGTATGAAAAACTTTTTACATTATTAGGACATGAAGTGATAACTCCCCCGAAGCCTTCACAAAAAACTGTAGATTATGGGGTAAAATATAGCCCTGAATTTGCTTGTTTTCCTTTAAAGGTTATTTTAGGGACTTATCTTGAGGCTTTAGAATTAGGAGCGGATACTATAGTGACTTCTGGTGGGAATGGTCCCTGCAGGGCCGGTTACTATGGAGAGGCTCAGAAAAAAATACTTAAAAATATGGGATATGATGTCGAATTTATAATATTTGATGAGCCCAAGAGAGATTTAAAGACTTTTATGGAAAATGTAAAAAAGATAAAAGGAAATAATTCATGGCGGCAGGTTATTAAAACTGTAAAAATTGTATATGACATGGCAAAATCGATGGACAAAGTAGAGAAATTCGTAGAGACCAAGAGAGCTTATGAGTGTAATAAGGGAGAGTTTACTAAGGCATGGCATGAAATTACAGAAGAGTATAGAAGAATAGAGTCTTCTGAAGATGTGAAAAAAGTTGAAAGAAAGGCAATTGAGAGGTTGAATAGTATAAAAATTTGTGAAGTACCGGAAGAAGAAAAAATAAGGATTGGAATAGTAGGAGAAATATATGTTGTGATGGAGCCTTCCATAAATGGTAATATAGAAGAAGTTTTAAATGCTTATGGTGCAGAAGTGGAAAGGTCTCATTACATTTCCGAATGGATTGACTTTAATCTAATACCTTTGCCTTCTTACAAAGAGAAAGAACATCAAATATTGAAAAAAGGTGAGAAATACATAGAGATAATAATTGGTGGGCATGCCAAACAGTCTGTAGGTGCAATAATTGATTTTATGGAAAGAGGATTTGATGGAGTTGTTCATTTAAAACCCTTTGGATGTTTACCAGAACTTGTTTCTCAAAGTGTGATAGATAAAATAATGAGAGAATATGACTATCCAATTTTGTCACTTTCTGTAGATGAACAAATGGCTATTGCCAATGTATTAACGAGAATAGAAGCTTTTTTAGATGTTATAAAACTAAAAAAACACAGAAAAAGGATAGCGAGGTAGACAAAAGTGGAGAAAATATATATTGGTGTTGATGTAGGATCAGTAAGTATAAAAGTTGTAGCCATTGATGAAAATAATGAGGTATTATTCAATTCGTACGTAAGAAATGTTGGGCAACCAATTGATACTGTAAAGGATGAACTAGCCAAATTACACAATGAATTGGCAACTAAAGAAATAGGTGGGGTTGGCGTAACGGGAAGTGGCAGACAGCTTCTTGGATACGTTCTTGGTGCAGATGTAATAAAAAATGAGATTACGGCCCATGCTACTGCTACATTACACTTTCATCCAGATGCTAGTACTATTTTTGAAATTGGCGGACAGGACTCAAAACTTATTATTATAAATGATGGTACGATAGCTGACTTTGCTATGAATACGGTTTGTGCTGCTGGTACAGGGTCATTTCTTGACCATCAGGCACAAAGACTGGGTATAAAGATTGAAGAATTTGGTGAAATTGCATTGACTGCAAAGCGAGATGTGAGAATTGCAGGTAGATGCACAGTCTTTGCCGAATCTGATATGATATCGAAACAGCAATACGGGTTTAGTAAAGCTGAAATATTAAAAGGTCTTTCTAAGGCCTTAGTGAGAAATTATATGAACAATCTTGTAAGAGGAAGAAAATTGAAGCCAGTTTTTGTATTCCAAGGCGGTGTTGCGGCAAATATTGCGATAAAAAAAGCGTTTGAAGAAGAAGTGGGACACGAAGTAATTGTGCCAAAGTATTACGATATTATGGGAGCAATAGGAATAGCGATGTTGGCAAAAGATGAAATGAAGCGGACAGGCAATTCTACTAAGTTTAAAGGGTTTGAGGTTTCAGAGGAGAAATTTGAGACGACGAGTTTTATTTGCAAAGCTTGTCCTAATGAATGTGAAATAATACAAATTAAAGCAAACGGCAAAGTAATAGCGATGACAGGAGATAGATGTGGAAGGTATTCAAATTCTGTCATATAAGCATAAGGAGGCTTTGAAAGTTTTGAAATAGTAGATGAAACGATAGGACATTAAATTAAGTCAAGCAAAATTATTAATGGATCAGATTGAAACTATTCTTGATGAAACTTTTGGCATACATCATGTTACTTTGCAGATGGAATATGAATGTTGCGAGAATGTTGGGCTGATAAATAGAAAAGGTTAGTAATATAAAAAGCCTCCGAATTAGTTTACCAAACAAGGGGAGAAGAATAAAACCTTTTTCCCGTTGTTAGACTGTAGACAAACTTTCGAAAATAGGATATTTTGCAATCGGTGCGACTTGTGACAAAGCGGCAACAAAACTTAGCAAGACCAAGGGTGGAGGCAGGGCCGAAGCCAAGGAGGGCGGAGGCGGGCACTAAGACAAGGATGTCGAATGTGCCCGGTACCCTGCCGGAACCTGAAGGTCGAGTTTAGTTTTGTCGTTTTGGAACATCGGAGTGACGATGCAAAATATCCTATTTAAAAATTTTTGGCTTTGTCAACAAACTGACAATGGGAGAAGAAAACCGTCTTCCCTTGTTTTTATTATTGCTCTTTCGCTTTTTTGAAATAATTTTCAAGCAATGCAATTATTATAATTCCTAATGTACCTCCTATTAAAGCTGTTATAAGTTGAGGCGTTGTAAAAGCCTGTACAATTTTTAGGGGAACTTTTACGTTAAAGAGCTGCATTATATATTTTACTGATAAAGCAAGCCATATAAACTTAACTACAGCACCTATTATCATTCCTATTACTTTGTTTTTTTGTGTTGAAAAGAGCATTACATATAACCCATTACCTACCATTATAAAAGGAATCATTAAAGGAAATCCCATTATGCCTACTAAAAATGCAATTACCGGTGTTAAAAGTCCTATTGTCACTCCTGACCACATTCCAACAGTACCAGCGGCAATTAGAAGCATTGCATTAACGATAGAACCTGTTATAAGTTGGGGCATTTTTAAAAACTGAAATATTAAAGTAATAGCTAATAGGATAGCTGTTCTTGTTATAAATTTTGTATTCACACAAATCGCCTCCTTTCCTCTTATTGTCAATTATATTTTATTACTTTAGCAAAAGAATGTCAAATAAATATCAAAGTTGAAAAGAAATTTTTAGCTTTGTTGACTTTCACACAAAGAAAGGATACAATTTAAATATAAATGTAACAGTTGTTACAATAGAGGTGATTTGTATGAAAAAAATAGAATTTAAAGAGGTTAGTTACGTCACTTCTGAAAAAGAAATATTGAAAAACATTTCTATAAGGTTTGTAGGTGGAGCAATACATACTATTGTTGGCCCTTCTGGAGCTGGAAAATCAACTCTTATTAAGCTGATAAACCGATTGATAGATCCAACCCATGGCAGTATTTTAATAGACGACGTGGATATTAAAACAATGGACGTGATAGATTTGAGAAGAAAGATTGGAATGGTTTTTCAAAAGCCTCATCTTTTTGAAGGAACAGTCAAAGAAAATATTGAGTATGGGCCAATGCTTAAAGGCGAAAAAAATGTGGATGTGAAGTATTATTTGAGTATTGTGGGATTAAACAATGAATATGCTACAAGGGATGTGAAAAATTTATCAGGAGGTGAACAGCAAAGAGTTTCTATAGCTAGAACTCTTGCAAATAAGCCTGAAGCCCTTTTACTTGATGAGCCTACTTCAGCCCTTGACCCTACTTCTACAGAAACAATAGAGAAGTTGATGATTGAGTTAAAGGAAAAAATTAATTTGACGATTATTTGGATAACTCATAATATAGATCAAGCTAAGCGCATTGGAGATTACACAGCATTGCTTAACAAAGGGCAATTAATAGAATATGCTAAAACTCATGATTTTTTTACAAGTCCCCAAAATGAAATTACAGAATTATTTATACAAGGTAAATTAAAGGAGGAAGTTAAATGAGTGTATTATCTTTAACATTGGCCTCAAGTCTTGTGCTAATATCTATTTTTATTTCTTATTATCAGAAACTGGGAATTGAAAAGGAAATATTCATAGGTACCATAAGGGCGGTTGTACAGCTTACAATAGTAGGGTACATTTTACATTACATATTTGCTACAAACAACGCTTTGTTTACTTTGGCAATGGTGACTTTAATGATAGTAGTTGCTGGAAATAATGCTTCAAAGAGAGGAAAGGGAATACCAAATGTCTTTTATTTTATCACTTTTTCGATTGCTTTAAGTGCTGCGATTACAATTTCTTTACTCATTTTGTTTGGAAATATTCATTTTAGGCCACAGGAAGTCATACCTGTATCAGGAATGATAATAGGAAATTCAATGGTAGCTTCAGGACTTGCTGTTTCAAGGTTAAAGGATGAGATAAAAAATAGGTCAGAGGAGATAGAAGCGTATTTATCACTTGGTGCAACTTCAAGACAAGCGGCTCAAAAGGTGATAAAGACAGCGATAAAGACTGGGATGATTCCAACAGTTGACAGCATGAAAACTCTGGGTATCGTGCAATTGCCGGGGATGATGACAGGTCTCATATTGGGAGGAGTGGACCCTATAGAGGCAGTCAAGTACCAGATAATGGTTACTTTTATGCTGGCATCAACAGTAGCGATTTCATGTTTTAGTGTTACTTTTCTCACCTATAGAAACTTTTTTACAAAACATCATCAATTAGTGATTGATTTACAATAATATTGTTTAAAATGATATTGCATTTATTTTTCTTTTATAATAAAATAATGTACAAATCAATTTTTTAAATGCGATGAAGTGGAGCAGTAGGCATTGTAAGCTTTAAGAGAGCCGTTGGTGGGTGTAAAACGGTAGCCTAAGATGCCGAAACTCGCCAGGGAGCAGGCATACTAAATTGTAGTAGGTATGCACGGTTACCGCCGTTACAGGTTTGAGAGGGCGCTTTTGCGCCAAAAAGAGTGGTACCACGGAAGAGTAGCTCTTTCGTCTCTTATGAGATGAAGGGCTTTTTTTAATAAAATTAAAATTAAGTTAGAGGTGAAATATATGGCGTATTCTGTTGAAGTCGATAGAAAGTGGCAAAGAAAATGGGAAGAAACAAAGTTATACAAGTTTAATCCTGAAAATGTGGACAAAAAACTTTACTGTTTAGAGATGTTTTCTTATCCATCAGGTGCTAAACTTCACGTAGGGCACTGGTACAATTATGGTCCTACAGATTCATGGGCAAGACTTAAAAGGATGCAGGGATATGAAGTTTTTCATCCAATGGGGTTTGATGCTTTTGGTCTTCCTGCAGAAAATTATGCAATAAAGACAGGAATACATCCTTATGATTCAACTATGGAAAATATAAGAACGATGGAAAAGCAGTTAAGAGAAATGGGGGCAACTTTTGATTGGGACTATGAAGTAATAACTTGCTTGCCGGACTATTATAAATGGACACAGTGGATTTTCCTTAAGCTTTTTGAGGCAGGCCTTGCCTATAGAAAAAAAGCTCCAGTAAACTGGTGCCCAAGCTGTCAAACTGTTCTTGCAAACGAGCAAGTTATAGATGGAAAATGTGAAAGGTGCGGTACTGAAGTTACAAAGAAAGATTTGACTCAGTGGTTTTTCAAGATAACTGCTTATGCAGAAGAACTCCTTGAAAAACTGGATGAACTTGATTGGCCTGAAAAGACAAAAATAATGCAGAGAAATTGGATTGGAAAGTCGGATGGAGCAGAGATAGAATTTAAAGTTGACGGCAAAGACCTGACATTTAAGGTGTTTACAACAAGGGCTGATACGTTATATGGAGCGACGTATGTAGTTATCGCTCCAGAACATGAGATTGTGGATTTAATTACTACAGATGAATATAAACAAGCTGTTGAGGAGTATAAAGAGTACGCGAGAAAACAAAGTGAAATTGAAAGGTTGTCTACTGAAAAAGAAAAGACAGGAGTATTTACAGGAGCATACGCGATTCATCCTCTGACGGGAGAGAAACTCCCTATTTGGATAGCAGACTACGTCCTTGCAACATATGGAACAGGATGTGTCATGGCTGTTCCTGCCCATGATGAAAGAGATTATGAATTTGCAACAAAATACAACCTTCCTATAAAAAGAGTGATAAAAGGAATTGGAGATGTGGACGACAGTCTACCCTTTGTTGAGTATGGAGTGCTTATAAACAGTGGAGAATTTACAGGTATAAAATCAGAAGAGGCAAGGATAAAGATTGTAGAGAAATTGCAACAAGAAGGTAGAGCTTCTTTTAAGGTTAATTACAGATTCAGAGACTGGCTTGTTTCAAGGCAGAGATACTGGGGGGCTCCAATACCTGTAATTCACTGTGAACGCTGTGGCATAGTCCCTGTCCCAGAAGAAGATTTGCCAGTGTTACTTCCTTATGATGTGGAATTTGCTCCAACAGGTGAGTCTCCACTTAAAAAGCATGAAGGCTTTATGAACGTTACTTGTCCAAAATGTGGAGGCAAAGCGTTAAGAGACCCCGATACTCTTGACACTTTTGTAGATTCTTCCTGGTACTTTTTGAGATATCCCGATAACAAAAACGACAAAGAGCCTTTCAATAAAGAATGGATAAATAAAATGTTGCCTGTTGACAAGTATGTAGGTGGAGCAGAGCATGCGACAATGCATCTTTTGTACGCAAGGTTTGTCACAAAAGCTTTAAGAGACTTGGGATATCTTGACTTTGATGAACCTTTTAAATCATTAGTGCATCAAGGCACAATATTGGGACCTGATGGAAGCAGAATGAGTAAATCTAAAGGAAATGTCATTTCACCTGACGAATACATTAAAGAATACGGTTCTGATGTATTCAGGCTTTACCTTATGTTTGGATTTGCTTATTCTGAAGGTGGGCCGTGGAATGATGATGGTATTAAGGCTATTGCTCGGTTTGTCAACAGAGTGGAAAGATTCATAGAGAAGTTCATTGAAATAAGAAATAATTCCAGTAAAACTAAAGATGAAATGGGAGAAGAAGAAAGAGAATTAAACTATATAAGACATTATACTATAAAAAGTGTCACAGAAGATGCGGACAAATTTCAGTTTAATACTGCAATAGCGAGGATAATGGAACTGGTAAATGCCCTTTATAAATACGAGGCAGATGTGGAAGTTAAAAATATCAAGTTTTATGAAGAAGTGGTGGCAGATTTAATAAAACTTTTAGCGCCATTTGCCCCTCATTTTTCTGAAGAAATGTGGGAAAAACTTGGGCGTGAATATTCTGTCTTTAATCAGAAATGGCCTGAGTGGGATGAAAAAGCTCTACAAAGAGATGTTGTAGAGATAGCTGTCCAGGTAAACGGCAAGCTAAGAGGAAGGATTGAAGTTCCTTCAAATGCTACTGACGAAGAAGTAGAAAAGCTCGCTCTTTCAGATAAAAATGTAAAAGCATATGTGGATGGAAAAGAGATAAAGAAGGTCATAGTCGTCAAAAACAGGCTTGTAAATATTGTTGTGAAATAAACTAAAGCAGGAGGTATGCTCCTGCTTCAGTTTGTTGACAAAGTCAAAAAATTTTAAAATAGGATATTTTGCATCGTCACTCCGATGTTCCAAAGCGACAAAACTAAACTCGACCTTCGGGTTCCGGCAGGGTACCGGGCACATTCGACATCCCTGTCTTAGTGCCCGCCTCCGCCATCCGTGGCTACGGCCCTGCCTCCACCCTCGGTCTTGTTAAGTTTTGTTGACGCTTTGTCACAAGTCGCACCGATTGCAAAATATCCTATTTTCGAAAGTTTGTCTACAGTCTGAAGCAGGAGGTATGCTCCTGCTTTTAAATAAATATTTTTAGTGATGGTGAGGGAGTAAATTATGATAGTAGATAGTGATGTTAAAAAGAGTATAAATGGAGTTAAAAGTGCACTACCTATTGTGTTAGGATATTTGCCAATAGGTTTTGCTTATGGACTAGTTGGCGTGAAAAGCGGTTTTACTATTTCACAAGTGATGGCATTGTCTCTTTTTGTATATGCGGGTTCAGCACAATTTATTGGTATAAGTTTGCTTAGTGCAGGAACAAGTATCGTTACATTGGTATCTACAATATTTATAGTGAATTTGAGACACTTTTTATATAGTACATCACTATCGCAGTATATGAAACACATATCGAGGAAACATATACCAATATTATCTTTTTTTATTACTGATGAGACATATGCTGTTGCGATTACAGATTTGCAAAGTAACTCTGAATACACTGAAGGTTATTTCTACCAACTATTTTTAACCTCCTATACAGCGTGGGTATTTTCTTCATTTTTAGGTGCTGTATCAGGAAGTTTAATAGGAGGCTCTATAAACGTAGGACTTGATTTTGCGCTTCCCGCAATGTATATTGCATTGCTACTTATGCAAATATCAGGGTATAAAAAAGTTTTTATAAGTATATTTTCGGGTTTGCTGTCTATAACTTTGATGTTTATATTACCAGGAAATACAAATGTCATTGCAGCTGCATTAATAGGTGCAGGAATGGGGGTATTGCTTGACAAATGGGTACGAAATTTATAATAAGTGTTATTGGGATGTTTTTAGTTACATATATTCCACGATTTATGCCTGTTTATGGCTTAACTAAAATAGAACTTCCTCAGGCTGTAAAGTCATTTCTTGAGTATGTGCCTGTGGCAGTTCTTTCAGCTCTTTTATTTCCAGTAATTTTTATTAAAGATGAAAAATTATTTTTAGATTTATCAAATGTATATTTACTTTCAGCAATACCGACATTTATAGCTGCATATTTTACGAGGAAGCTATTTACACCTGTTGTTGTTGGTATTGTTAGCTATGTGATTTTATCATATATTATTAAGTAGCTTGGTATGATTTCTGGATAATACATATTATTGTTAAAAAATTTGGTTGTATGATATAATATTTACGAAAGATGAGCTAGAGGTGTTTTTTATGAATGAGGCTGAGAACATTATTAATGAGATAAAAGAGAAGTTAATTGATACTATCAACCCAAAGGCTATCATTCTTTTCGGTTCCACAGCAAAGAATGATAATGATGAAAATTCTGACATTGATTTGCTGATTATATGGGATGGAGTAGAAGATTTAAATAATGTTCAACGACGTATTAAACTAAGAGAGATAATTGGATTTGTTAATAAACCATTGGATATTTTGACATATACTAGTGATGAATTAAAGCAGGTAATAAAAGATGATAGGTCTTTTACTGCAACTATAATAAAGGAAGGAAAGATTATATATGGCTAAAGAAGCTTTTCAAATAGTGAGTAGTTTGAGGGAAGAAATATTAAGAAAATTGAAATGAAACTGCTTTTTAAAATAAGCAGTTTTTTTATTTGCATTTTTGTGATATAATATACTTGCAAATGTTTGATAAACAAATAATTGTTTGGGAGTGTATTGATGTGGCATTGACACAGAGGGAAAAAGAGATATTGAGATTTATAAAGAAAAATCCAATGATTTCTCAAGAAGAATTAGCACAGCTTATGGGTATTAGCAGGTCAGCTGTTGCAGGGCACATAGCAAACCTCATGAAAAAGGGCTTTATATTAGGAAGAGGCTATGTGGTGAGGGACTTTAAAGGTATTACTGTAATTGGAGGAGCAAATATAGATATAAAAGGTAAACCCTATTCAGAGCTTAAGCAGCATACTTCAAATCCGGGACACATAAACATAGCACCTGGCGGTGTAGGAAGAAATATTGCTCACAACCTTGCACAGCTTAGCTTACCTGTTACACTTTTGAGCGTTGTGGGCAATGATGATGAAGGAAGAAGGCTTCTTGAGGAGACAAGGCAAGCAGGGGTAAATGTTGAACAGATTGTAATTTCAAATACAAGGCGTACAGGTATATATCTTGCCATTCTTAATGCAATTGGTGATATGGATGTGGCTCTTTCGGGAATGGACATTTTAGAAGAGTTAAATATACAATATCTTGAGTCCAAGATGGAAGTTATAAAAAATAGTGAGATTGTAGTTTTTGATACAAATATTCCCAAAGACAGCATCAAATATATTGTGGAGCTTTGCTACAATAATAATATTCCTGTAGTGGCAGAGCCCGTTTCCATCGACAAAGCAAAAAAATTAATAGGTGTACTTGACAAAATCGATTATGTAACTCCAAATAAAGAAGAACTTGAATCGATATCTGGAGTTAAAATAGCAAATGATGAGGATATGAAAAAAGCAGTTAAATATTTAAGACAAAAAGGTGTCAAAAATGTCATAGTAACTTTAGGAGAAAGAGGGGTATATATTTCTTCAGAAGAAGTTGAAAAATTTATAGAACCATATCAAGCCGAAATTGTTGATGCTACAGGTGCAGGAGATGCTTTGACGGCTGGCTTGGTCTATGGTATTTTTAATGGCTATACTCTGGATGTATCGGCAAAACTTGGTCTTGCTGCGGCATCTCTTACAATATCCTCACCTTATACAGTAAATCCATTTTTAAATGAAAATCAATTAAAAAATATAGTAAAGGAGATTGTAAAATGAATAAGTTTATTGATTTGTCAAAAGAAGTTAAAGAAGCAATGGAAGAAAGGAAGCCTGTTGTTGCACTTGAATCTACTATAATATCTCACGGAATGCCTTATCCTGAAAATATTGAGACGGCTAAAACTTTGGAGAATATTGTAAGAGAACATGGAGCTATACCTGCTACAATTGCCATTATAAATGGAAGAATAAAAATTGGTTTAAGCGAAGAAGAACTCGAATTTATGGGAACTTCAAAAGAAATATTAAAAGCTAGCAGAAGGGATTTACCCGTAGTTTTAGCAAAAGGACTTAGTGCAGCGACTACAGTTTCCGCAACAATGATTTGTGCAAATCTTGCAGGCATAAAAGTGTTTGTTACAGGAGGTATAGGAGGTGTCCACAGAGGAGCTGAACAGACTTTTGATATATCAGCTGATTTACAAGAACTTGCAAATACAGACGTAGCAGTTGTATGCGCAGGTGCAAAGGCAATACTTGACCTCCCACGTACTCTTGAATACCTTGAAACCTTTGGGGTTCCTGTGGTAGGGTTTAAAACTTGGGAATTTCCAGCTTTTTATACAAGGGAAAGCGGACTTAAAGTTGATTATAAAGTGGAGGACGAAATAGAGGCTGCAAAAATTATAAAGACAAAATGGGATTTAGGCCTCAAAGGTGGAATTTTAATTGCAAATCCTATTCCAGAAGAATATGCCTTGGATAAAGCTTATATAGATAAAGCAATAGAAGATGCTCTTTATGAGGCAGAAAAGCGAAATATAAAAGGTAAAGAAATAACGCCTTTTTTGTTGGATAAAATAAAAGATTTGACACAAGGTAAAAGCTTAAAAGCTAATATTGAACTTGTCAAAAATAATGCCCATGTAGGTGCTAAAATTGCCATTGAATTAAATAAATTGTATAAAGAGGCGTAATCCGCCTCTTATACCTACTTTTTGTCGTTGTCATGTACTTCATCTATTATTTCTTCTCTCATGTTCTGTATACTTGTCAGCCTATTTTTGTTTTTCTGCTTAATCCTTTCTATTTCTTCAGGAGAAAGTTCTTCTGCGTGTAATTTTAGGTAATCTTCTGCTTCTCTATAATTTTCTATAGTATCGTGTATCATCTGTTGCAATTTCTCTACATTATCTGAGCGGTCATCCGGCTTTGGAGGTTTTGTGTATTTATCATTTTCCTTTGCCATAACATCACCCCAATTTTAAAATTTCTCATATTTATTTTGTTCATAAAGAATATTTATATGTATTGTAGAAAAGCATGTTTTTAAGTGCAGAAAATTTTAAAACATGCTTTTTGTGTTTTTTGAAATTTGAAGTACATGTAAATAACTTGTATAATTGTGTTAAGTATTTGTGCGTAAAATAAAAGTTAAATATATACTTTTTTACTTGAGGTGATGTCATGGATTTTTATTCTATCACAATCATAGTAATATTTTTTTATATATTTGTAACTGGTTTTCACGACGAAGGAAATCTTGTTGCTACTATTATATTTTCAAGGTCTATAGATGCAAAAAAAGCTTTTATTCTTGCAGCTGTTGCACAATTTTTGGGTACAACAATAATAAGTACTAATGTCAGTCAAACAATGGCAAAGGATATTGTAAAATATGAGTATTTATTTAAAAGCGGTTCCACTATTAGTTTATTGATATTATCCGGTTTAATAGGTGCCATGACATGGAACTTTATCACTTGGTATTTTGGAATACCTTCTAGTTCTTCTCATGCGTTAATTGGCGGAATGTTGGGTCCTTTTGTCTTAGAATATGGTTATAACTCAATAAATGTACAAGGTATACTATTTAGAGCTATTCTTCCGTTGTTTCTGTCTCCTATAATAGGATTTGTTATGGGATATTTAGTAACGTTTTTTTTATCAGAAATATTGAAAAATCAAACACCGGAAGCGAATAACGTGCTAAAAAAACTGCAATATTTTACTCTCTTTTTTCTTAATGCAGGACAGGGGTCAAATGATGCCCAAAAAGGAATGGGTTTAATCGTTATTTTAATGATGATAAAGGGACAAACTCATAATTTTGAAGTACCTTTTAACATAAAATACATGGCAGCTTTAATGATTTCTTTAGGACTTATATTAGGAGGATTTAGGATGATCAAAAGTGTAGGAACAAGAATATACAGAATAAAGCCTTTTCATTCCTTTAATGCACAGCTTTCTTCCCTTTCAGTTGTAAGTATAGCATCAATCATTGGTGCACCAATCAGTGGGACACAGTTAATTAACTCTTCGATTTTAGGTATTGGGGCGAAAGAAAGGCCTACTGCTGTCAGATGGCAGTTTGCCAGGGGAATGATTATGGCGTGGTTCATAACAATTCCCGTTTCTTTTATAATCTCTTATTTAATTTATGGTTTGACCAAACTTTTATGAGTGAGGTGAAAAGAGTGAATGTATTTAAATGGTTATTTTCTAAAGAAATAGATTTCTATAAATTACTAGAAGAACAGTCAAAATTAACTCTTGAAGGAGTTTGCGCTCTTGAGAAATACATGACAACAGGTAATATCGAAGATGGACATGAAGTAAATAAAATAGAGAAAGAAGCTGACAGAAAAAGACAGGAGCTAATAGATGAACTTGATAAGACCTTTATTACTCCCTTTGACAGAGAAGATATTTTTCAGCTGTCAAAAGCTATTGATGACATATTAGATTATGCTGATACAACAGTTAAAGAGATGGAAATATATAATTTACAACCTACATCAGAATTGCAGGAAATTGTTACTGTTATAAAATTTAGTACTGACCTTATCCACAAATCAGTGTGCAATCTTAATAAAAATAAAAAAGAAGGTATGAAACAGGCATTAAAAGCTAAAAAATATGAAAATGAAGTGGAGAATTTATATAGAAAAAATTTAGCGAAACTGTTTGAAGAAGAAGATGTAAAATATATTTTAAAAATGAGGGAAATTTTCAGACATTTAAGCAACTGTGCAGACAAAATAGACCTTGCAGGGGATATATTAGGGCATATTTATGTAAAGATGATGTAGAAGCTGTAATTGCTTTTATAAAGGAGTCCTGCGGGTTCTTTTTATTATTTATATAGAAAAATTCCTTAAAAATCTTAATAATGATTATGTGTTTTAAAGTGTATTATTTTTTGTCTTTTATGATAAAATGTATCATAAAGGGGGCGAAGAATGTGAAAAGAATTGATAAAGTTTATACCTGTTTGAAGGAATTGTGCAATAAGCAATTGGCTGAAAGAGGAGAAGTAGTGGGAGTTTCAGCTATGGAAATTGCACATGCCCTTAATATACAAAGAACAAATGCTTCCAGCGATTTAAATACCCTTTTTAGAGAAGGAAAAGTTATAAAAGTTGAAGGTAAACCAGTTTTGTATAAGATTAAAGAACTTGATATGGTTTCTGATGAAAGCGATATGGTAGTGAAAGACGTATTTGACAGCATAATAGGAGCTAATTTAAGCCTTAAAAATGCCGTACAGCAAGCAAAAGCTGCTATAATTTACCCACCTAATGGTCTTCATACGCTTTTGCTTGGAGAAACGGGTACTGGCAAATCCATGTTTGCAGAAGTCATGTATAGTTTTGCAAAAGAAATTGGAAGAATAAAAAGAAACGCTCCTTTTGTGACTTTTAACTGTGCTGACTATGCTAATAATCCGCAACTTTTAATGTCACAACTGTTTGGAGTGAAAAAAGGAGCGTATACAGGTGCCGATAAGGATAGAATGGGCCTTGTTGAAAAAGCGGATGGTGGCATACTTTTTCTGGATGAAGTCCATAGACTTCCTCCAGAAGGACAAGAGATGCTTTTTTACCTGATTGATAAAGGGCTTTATAGGAGGCTTGGAGAATCTGAAACACAACATAAAGCAAATGTTTTAATAATATGCGCTACAACAGAGAATATTGAGTCTACTCTTCTTAGGACTTTTATAAGGCGGATACCAATGGTGATTAAATTGCCGGCTTTAGCAGATAGAACATATGAGGAAAGATTTGAACTTATTAAAAGTTTTTTTAGAGAAGAAGCAGCAATTATTAACACTGATATTATGATCACTTCAAATGCTCTAAAAGCTCTTTTGCTTTATGAGTGTCCTAATAATATAGGTCAACTGAAAAGTGATATAAAACTTTCAATTGCAAAAGCTTATCTTGGATACATGATGAAAAGAGATAAAGGAGTATGCGTGCATACTGAAGATTTACCTGAGTATGTTAGAAGAGGATTGTTTAGGTACAAAGAGTCAAAAGATGAGATTGATAAATTTATAACAGGAGATATAATAAAGTTTTCATCCGATAATGCTACTCCTGTTATCCAACAGAATAATCAGATATTCAATTTTTATGAGGCGCTAGAAGAAAAAAGGAAAGCTTTGGAGCAAAAAGGACTTAACGAAAGTGATATAAAACTCATCATGAGTATTGATATAGAAACATATTTGAAAAAGTATCTCTTAAATCTGGATAAAAATAATTTGGAGGAATTATATAAAGTAGTAGATAAAAAGATTGTCAATATAGTAGACGATTTTTTGAATTACGCTAGTAAAAGGCTCAATAGACAGTTCAGTGATAAAACCTTATACGGCCTTTCTATGCATGTAGCCAGTTCTGTTGAAAGAATACTAAGTGGCAAAGACATTGTAAATCATCAGCTGGAAAATATAAAGAAGGTGTATGAGAAAGAATTTGAAGTGGCAAATGTTTTGAGAGAAAGGGTCCAAAAAGAGTTTAACATAAAAGTACCTGATGATGAAGTGGGTTTTGTTACAATGTTTTTATGTCTTGAGGAGGAAACAAAAGAAAAAGACGAAAGAGTAGGCATTATTGTTGCAATGCATGGAGAAGCTGCTGCTACTTCCATTGCGGAGGTTTCCAACAGGCTTTTAGGTGAAAATTATGTAATTGGTTATAATATGCCACTTGATCAAAAACCAGAAGTTGCGTTAAATAATTTAACTAATATTGTAAAAAGAGTAGACAAAGGAAGAGGCGTTTTACTCCTTGTCGACATGGGGTCATTAGTGTTATTTGGTGACATGATATACGAAAAGACAGGAATACCCGTCAAAACAATTGAAATGGTTTCTACTCCTATGGTTTTAGAGGCAGCAAGAAAGGCAATCCTTAACGCATCTTTAGAGGAAGTGTATGATGCAGTTGTCAATTTTAGTCCTTATGTGGGAAAAATCTATAAAGACAGCGTTAAATTTGAAGATTCTCTTAAAAAGAATGTTATCATAACTGCTTGTATAACTGGTGAAGGGACAGCAGTTAAACTTAAATCAATACTTGAAAAAAACCTTGACTTAAAAGAGAAAGATATTCGTGTTATTCCAATTGAAATTGAAAATAAAAGAGAATTTAGAAGAAAACTACTCAACATCAAAGAAGAAAAAAATATTTTAGCTGTTGTAAGTGCTATAAATCCAGAGGATGATTCTATATTGTATATTTCTACCTCAGATGTGTTTGATAATGATAAATTATCTGTATTGAAAAATAAAATTGAAGCTCTTTCGCAAATTGAGGTAATTGATAACATGAAGGAGGTCATAAGAGAAAATATAAAGATAGATTCAGAAAAGTATATATCTTCTTTTAAAAGATTTTACGCAGCTTTAATAAGAGAAGGAGTAAATTTAAATGAAGATATTACAATAGGATTAATACTTCATCTTGCTTGTGTAATTGAGCGTATATTACAAGGGAAACAATTAATACACATTAAGGATACACAAGAATACATTAAGAATTATCCAAAAGAGTTTGATATTATAAAAAAAGTTATAAGGATTATCGAACAAGGATGTAGTGTAAAAATTTCAGACGAAGAATGTGTAAATATGATGAAAATAATCTATTCACTTTAATACACATATGTGTATTGAATACGTTTTTAAACGATACACATTGAAACGGGTTTGATAAACATCGGCATTGAAGGAGGAAAAGAAGCAATCTTGTAGAAGCGATTACTATTTGGCATGAGCTTTGCATATATATCTTACTTGAAAGCAAATAGGATGGGAGGTGAAAGAGTTAAATGAAAATTATATTGGTTTGCTCTGCAGGTATGTCTACAAGTCTTTTAGTAAAACGAATGAATGACGCTGCTATTAGACGGGGCATAAATGTAGAAATCGAGGCTTTAGCTGAAGCAGATTTAAAAAAGAGCCTGGATAATGTAGATGTTATATTGCTAGGTCCACAAGTTAGATATTTATTGAGCAAGATTAAAGAACTTGCAGAGCCAAAAGGAATCGCAGTTGACGTAATAGAAGCAACTTTATATGGAAAAGTTGATGGAGAAGGGGTACTAAATAAGGCATTAGGAATGGTAAAAAAACAATAGCTTAAAATTGAAATGGGAGGGAAGATAGTGAAAAAAGCAATGGAATTTTTGGAAAAATATTTTATCCCTGTAGCTGCTAGATTTGGTTCACAACGACATTTAGTTGCTATTAGAGATGGATTTGCAATGATAATGCCTCTTATTTTAGCCGGTGCTCTTGCTGTCTTAATCAATAATTTACCGATTCAAGCATACCAAAATTTAATGACAGGAATATTTGGTGAGTCGTGGAAAAGTTTTGGGGGAAATCTCTGGACCGGAACTTTTGCAGTAATGTCTATTATAATTGTCGTATCTATAAGTTATAATTTAGCCTTGTCTTATGGTTCAAATGGTATTGCAGCAGGTCTAGTTTCTTTTGCATCACTTCTTATGTTGTATACTCCTTCTTCAAAAGATTGGGCAATCCCCTTTGCTTTCTTAGGAGCACAAGGATTATTTGTGGCAATTATTGTAGCCTTGATTACAACAGAGATTTTTGTACGGCTATTGGGGAATCCAAAACTTGTGATAAAAATGCCTGAAGGTGTACCACCAGCTGTAGCTAAATCTTTTGCAGCGTTATTGCCATCATTAATAGTATTATCTATATGGGCATTATTTAAGTCAATTACAGTAGCTATTGGTTTGACTGATATACATGAAGCTATATTTACTGCAATTCAAAAGCCACTGATGGGTTTAGCTGATACTTTAGGCTCTGCAATTGTTGTAGCATTTATGATACATTTCTTATGGTTCTTTGGTTTACATGGAGCAAATATAATGGGACCAATTTTAAATGCAGTGTATATCCCAGCAATTAACGATAATATAGCCGCTTTCCAAGCGGGAGCCCCTATCCCACATATTGTAACAATGCCATTCTTTGATGCTTTTGTTCATATGGGAGGAGCAGGTACAACATTAGGATTAATATTAGCTATATATATAGCTTCTAAGAGGAAAGAAATGAGGAGTATGGCTAATTTGGGTATAGCTCCAGCATTATTCAATATAAATGAACCGATGATCTTTGGTATGCCTTTGGTTTTAAACCCAGTATTCTTTATACCTTTTGTGTTTACACCTGTGATTTTGACAATAATAAGTTATTTTGCTATTGCTAGTGGGCTTGTACCTAGGACTATAGCTATGATGCCTTGGACAACACCACCAGTAATTGGGGGGTTCTTAGTTACTGGTTCTATAAGAGGGGCTTTACTGGCCTTGTTTAATTTAATTGTAAGCATTATAATTTATTTGCCATTTGTATTAGTTGCAGAAAGAATCGAAAACAGGAGAGAGAAAAAGGTGGAAAAAGAAGAAGCTTTAGCTGATAAATAATATCGAAAGGTATTTAACTATAATTAAGGCATGATAAGCAGTTCAATAAATGCTTATCATGCCTTAAATAAAAATAGCAGGGGAGGTATACTGTTGAGAAAGTTAGGAGTATCAATATATATTAATAAAGATAGTACGGAAAAAATATCAGAATATTTAAATTTAGCGTCAAAATATGGATTTAAAATAGTTTTTACAACATTAATTTCTGTTGAAGAAGAAAACTTTAAGGAGTATTATAAAAAATTTATTTATTTAGTTAAGTATGCAAATAGTATTGGAATGGAAGTAATTGTTGATTTAGAGCCTAAGGTACTTAAAAGGCTTAACGTTTCTTATGATAATTTGAACGAGTTTAAAAAGATGGGGCTATATGGCATAAGGCTTGATTTAGGGTATAGTGGTATAGAAGAGTCAATCATGACTTTTAATGACATGGGATTAAAAATAGTTGTTAATATGAGCAATGGAACTAAATATATTGAAAATATATTATCTTATATGCCTAATAAAGATAATATATTAGGCTGTCACAATTTTTACCCTCACAGATATACAGGATTAAGTTATGAACATTTTGAAAAATGCTGTAGGCAATTTAAAAAATTAGGTATAACAACAGCAGCTTTTATAAGTTCAAATGATGCTACATTTGGTCCGTGGCCTATAACAGAAGGATTGTGTACTCTGGAGATGCATAGAGACCTTCCTATAGAATTACAGGCAAAACATTTATTTGCTACTGACCTTATAGATTATGTGATTATTGGCAATGCTTATGCTTCAGAGAATGAATTAAAAAAATTAAGTAACTTAAATAAACATAAGTTGGAATTTAAAGTTCATTTAGCAGAGAATATTACGGACGTTGATAAAAAAATAGTTTTAAAAGAATTCCACTTTGTAAGGGGTGATGTATCAGAATATGTTGTAAGGTCTACACAAAGCAGAATTAAATATAAGGGGCATAAATTTTTACCTTATAATACTTTTGATATAAAAAGAGGAGATATTTTGATAGATAATTATTTATATCAAAATTATGCTGGAGAGCTTCAAATTGCTTTGAAAGATATAAAAAATAGCGGGAAAACAAATGTTGTTGGAAAGATTGATGAAAGTGAGCTGTTTTTATTAGAATATCTTAAACCATGGAAAAAATTTGGTTTTGTACAAGCATAGCAATTCATACTAATACATGGTAGGAGGATTTTAGATGAATATAGAGGAAATAGTATTTCAAATTATCTTAAATGCAGGAAACGCTAAAAGTAATGCTTTTGATGCATTAAAGCATGCTAAAAAATATGATTTTAAAATGGCAGAAAAGTGTTTAAATAAGGCAGAAGATGAAATTATAAAAGCACATAAAATACAGACTAGTATGTTGCAGAAAGAAGCAGAGGGTGAAAGACAAGAAGCTACACTTCTTTTGATGCATGCAGAAGATCATTTAATGAGCGCAATTTTGGCGAAGGAATTAATTGCAGAAATGATTGAGTTGTACAAGCTTATATATCAAAATAAGGAATAAGGATACAAGTCAAATTATAATAGTTCCTCTTCTGAGTATAAGATAAATCTTTCAAGTTAGCATATCTTTTAAAACTGTTATAAAGTTATAGAAAGCTTCTTTTTTAACCATCTACGATACTCCTACAATAGCCTCCTTGTGCATAAAATAGGAAACTTAAAAAAGATTTTGTCATGCTCTGTACAACCGGTCCTTTTTCACCGGTTATTTTTTTATTTTCAATTTTGTCAAAGAAAACGAATGACAAAACTGATTTTCTTTAAATTGCATAAATGCATATAGGGGTTTACAATAATTATAGAAGAATAAATGCAAGAAGGAGGTAAAATTTATGCAAAACACTAATGCTTTCATAACTGGCGGCGGAAGTGTAAAAGCGAAGTTGCAAAGGCTTGGTGGTTTCTTGGCTGGCATGGTAATACCTAACATTGGTGCTTTCATAGCATGGGGACTTATTACTGCTTTCTTTATTCCAACAGGGTGGATTCCAAATGAACATTTGGCTAAACTTGTTGGACCTATGATAACGTATCTTTTACCAATTTTAATTGGCTATACTGGTGGTAGGCTTGTATACGATATAAGAGGTGGAGTAGTTGGTGCTATTGCAACAGCAGGTATTATAATCGGTTCATCTATACCGATGTTTCTAGGTGCTATGCTGATGGGGCCTTTGGGAGGCTATGTCATTAAAAAATTTGACGAGCTTGTAGAGGGAAAAATCCCAGCAGGTTTTGAAATGCTTGTCAACAATTTCTCAGCAGGCATTTTAGGTGGTTTATTAGCAATTTTAGCATTTCTTTTCATTGAACCAGTGGTAAATGGAATTTCAGTAGGATTAGGTGCAGCAGCTCAATGGGTTACAAACAAAGGCTTATTACCTTTAATAGCAATTTTTATAGAACCAGGGAAGATATTGTTTTTAAATAACGCTATTAACCATGGTATATTAGCTCCTCTTGGAGTAGCACAAGTTAAAGAACTTGGAAAGTCAATATTCTTCTTGCTAGAGACAGATCCAGGTCCAGGTTTGGGGGTTTTACTGGCATATTGGTTCTTTGGGAAAGGCGATGCAAAACAATCAGCTCCAGGTGCTATCATAATACACTTCTTTGGCGGAATACATGAAATATATTTCCCCTATGTTTTAATGAATCCCTCACTACTCTTAGCGGTTATAGGCGGTGGAATGGCTGCAGATGCGACATTTGTTTTGACAAAAGCGGGTTTGGTAGCTACACCTTCACCTGGTAGTATATTTGCAGAGATAGCTATGGCACCAAAAGGCGGATTACTTCCTGTACTTGCAGGTATTACAGTTGGAGCAGTTGTATCTTTCCTTATAGCATCAGTGATTGTTAAGAGAGCTAGTGAAGAGAGTATGTCTGCCGAAAGTATGACCTTTGCACGTTCAGTAGTCAGTGGACTCAAAGCGCAAAGCAAAGGACAAAAAGTTGAAGAAGTAAAGCCTAGTGTACAAAAAATAGAAGGTATGCCTAAAATGATTGTTTTTGCTTGCGATGCTGGTATGGGTTCGTCAGCGATGGGAGAAACTATTTTAAAGAAAAAATTAAAAGAAGCAGGATTGGATATTGTAGTTAAGCATTCTGCTGTAAATCAAATACCAAAAGAGGCCGATGTTGTATTTACACAGGAAAACCTTGCAGAAAGAGCTTCTCAAGTTGTGCCAAATGCTAAAATTGTAACGGTCAAAAACTTTTTAGACAATACAGTCTATGATGAATTTGTAAAGAACCTTAAAAAATAAAATAAAAATTTATGGTGAAGGGTATGGAAGATCTAACTGTAAGACAAAAATTTATATTAAAAACTTTGATAGAGAAAGGTCCTTCTAATATAGAGGACCTTTCCAAGCTTATGGATGTAAGTGGAAGAACTATTATGAGAGAAATAGCCTCTATAAACAATAATTTAAAAAAATATAAAGCTGTTATTATAGAGGACAATGGACAAATCATATTAAAAGGAGAGGAAGAAGCGTTAGATAAAATCCATGCTTCTTTAGGCGCCATTCCTCTCCAATGGCTTTTAACTCCAGAGCAAAGGCAAATATTGATGACAATACAATTGTTACTTTCAAAGGAACCCATAAAAGCTGCTTATTTTAGTTATCAATTTAATGTTGTAGAAGGAACTATAAGTCTCTATCTAGACAAAATAGAGGAATGGCTGAAAATGAGAAATTTATCTCTTATCAGAAGAAGAGGTTATGGGATTAAAGTAGAAGGAAGTGAATTAGATAAAAGAAATGCAATTGTGGAGCTGTTTTATAACTATAAACCCATAGAAGAACTTTTAGCTTTTGTCTATAATGATGAAAAAGACAAATATGTATACACATTTTTTAGTACAGTTTTTGACAATGAGTTAGTTCAATTAGTGAAAAGAATTGCACAACAAATTAAGAATGTTATACATGGTAACTTATCCGACTTAAATTACTTTGGGATGTTTGTACATTTACTTGTTTCTATTTACAGAACAAAAATAGACAAGCCAATACAGCTTAACGATGAATTTGTAAAAGACATTTTACTTTCTAATGAATTTATTTTCATGAAAGATGTAGAGAAAATATTGAAAGAAAATGAGGTATATTTGCCAGATGCTGAATTGGCATATTTGGCCCTTCATTTAAGCCCCAAAAAATACGTCTATAAACAAAATAGATTTGAAGAACTTGGTATTTCTTTACAAGATTTATCAAAAGAGGTTGTGGAAGAAGTTTCTCGACTTTTAAATATAAAGATAAATTATGACGAACAACTTATTGTAGGGCTGTCACAGCATTTTGAACCTGCTCTTTATAGATTGACAATGGGACTTCAGACTACCAATCCATTAGTAGAAGAAATTAAAAATTACTATGGTGATTTGTTTAAAGCAGTAAATAAAGCTTGCAAGTTAATTTTTTCTAAATATAATCTCATGATACCTGAAGAAGAGATTGGCTATATTACAATGCATATTGGAGCTGCAATTGAAAGACAGCAAGCTTTATCAAAAAAATTGAGTGTTTTTGTTATATGTCCGAATGGGATTGGCACGGCGAGAATATTATCAGCTAAATTAAAAGCTCTTTTTAGAGAAATTGATGCTATTGACATTGGGGCAATATGGGAGTATAAGAAAAAAGGTGATAATTATGACCTAATAATTTCTACAGTAAAGCTTGAAGATTTAAAAGATAATGTAATTGTGGTATCGCCTTTTTTGACAGAAGAAGATATTAAAAAGGTAGAAGAGTTTATAGAGAAATATGTAGTCAAGAAAGAAAAAGAATTGCCAGGAAATTTTCCGATGGTGGTGAGAAGACAAAACTTTGAAATAGCAGATGAAATACTTCGAAATTTGCAATTAAAATACGTGGAAGCAAAAACTATTGCAGATTTAATAAAATTCATAGCAAAAGATTTATATGATTTAATGCTTACTGAAGATGCAAAAGAAATAGAAGAGCTAATCTTTAAAAGGGAAGCCATGGGCAATGTTGTCATACCAAACGCCCACATTGCTTTAATTCATACAAGAAGTGACAAAATGGTAATGCCTTTTGTCGGCGTCTATAAACTAAAAACTCCATTAAAGATGAGAAGTGCTGGTTTTTCTTATGAAGAAGTAGATACTTTTCTTGTGATGTTAGCAAGGAAAACAGAAAGCAGTGAGATATTAGAGATGTTAGGTAAAATAAGTATTTCGCTTATAGAGGATAAAGCTTTTAATGAAATATTGAGGTTTGGCGATATCAAAGATATTAGAAATAGCTTAGTTAAAATACTAAATGATACACAGGAGGCTTTGGAGGATGAATAAAGAAATACTAAACGAAAATAATATTGTATTAGATGTGCCATCAGAGTCTAAAATACAAGCTATTGAAAGAGTAGGGAATTTGCTTTTTAAAAATGGCTATGTTGAAAAAGAATATATAGAAGGTATGAAGAAAAGAGAAGAAGATGTAACGACTTATATAGGTAATGGTATTGCTATTCCTCACGGTGTTTCTGAGTATGTAAAATATATAAAAAAATCTGGAATAGTTATAGCGCAATATCCTAAAGGAGTAGATTTTGGAGATGGAAATATTGCCTATATTGTCATAGGAATTGCAGGCAAGGGAGATGAACATTTAGAGATATTATCAAAAATAGCTCTTACCTGCCAGTATGAAGAAAATGTCGAGAAATTGAAAAAGGCAAGGACAAAACAAGAAATAATAGAAATACTTCAAAAAGGTGATGAATAACATGTTAAAAGCGGTTCATTTTGGAGCAGGGAATATAGGCAGAGGATTTATTGGATATTTGTTATATAAGTCTGGATATGAAATAACTTTTGTTGATATATCAAAAGAATTAGTAGAAAGCATAAATAATTATAAAAGTTATAATGTGATTATTTTAAAAGATAATGTGGAAAAGGAAGAAGTAAAAGATATCAAAGCTATTCATATCGAAGATGAAGAAAATCTATCTAAAGCTATTGTAGATGCAGATATAATTACGACTTCAGTAGGAGCTAATAATCTTAAGAACATAGGGGAAAAATTAAGAAATTATTTAAAGGTAAGAAAAGCTAACATTGATAAACCTTTGAATATAATGGCATGCGAAAATGCACTGTTTGCAACAAATATACTAAAAAATAGTATATTGGAAAAAGAGGATAAAGATTTTATTGAGTACGTAAATCGAAAAATTGGTTTTCCTAATACGGCTGTGGACAGGATAGTACCGAATGTAGATATAAAGAAAGAACTGCCAATAGATGTAGCAGTGGAAGATTTTTATGAATGGGATATTGAGAAAAAAGCAATTATTGGGGATTTAAATATCAAAGGGGCGGAACTGGTTGATGACCTTGAACCTTATATAGAGAGAAAATTATTTTTATTAAATGGAGCCCATGCTACCACTGCATATTTAGGATATTTAAAAGGGTATAAATATATATATGAAGCGATTGAGGATGATTTTATAAGAAATGTGGTGTCTGGAATGCAAGAAGAAGCTTCTCTTGCGCTTTCTAAAAGGCACAATATAAAAATTGATAATTTAAGAGAATATTCAATTAAGGTAATAAAAAGGTTTAAAAACTCCTATTTAGAAGACGAAGTTGTAAGAGTAGGAAGAGAACCTACAAGGAAATTGTCTGTAAATGACCGGTTAATGATGCCTGCCAAACTTTGTTATGAAAATGGAGTTATGCCCAAATTTATACTATACGGTATAGCTGCAGGGTTTTTGTTTGATTATAAAGAGGACCCTCAAGCTTGTAAAATTCAAGATGATATTAAAAATTTCGGCTTAGAAAAAACAATAAGCAAAATTACAGGTTTAGAAGAAAATAGTGATTTATTACATGAAATTGTAAAAAAGTATAAAGAATTAAAAGAAACTTTTAAAAAAAGATGATATAGATTGGATTCTATATCATCTTTTTTTTAATGGAAGCTTATTATAATAAATTTAAAAATGTTTACAATACTAAGTAAACGTATAAAAGAAAAAGCAAATGGGAGCAAAATTGGGAATAAATATATGACATTGTTTTAAATCGTGTTTGAAGGTCAAAAAAGTGTTTTATATAATTATATTAAGACTTGTCTGACATCTGATGTATGATGTAATTTACACAAAATTAATAATAGTTTAACTTATATTTAACACTCCTCTAGTATACCTAAAATGTCTAGAATTTTTCCTGCAATTTCTATGGAGGTGGTTGTTGAAAAACTATTTGTTTTCTAACAACAAAAATACGAGTAAAAGGAGGATGTAAATGTTTAGGTCAAGGTCAAGGATACTTGCAACATTTGTTGCAGCAATAATGGTATTTAGCATGTTTTTCTCTGCAATACCGCAGATAGCCTTTGCTGCAACGTCAAAAACATTTGACTTTATAGAAGTCACCGATTTTCACGGTTATTTACAAAATGACGGTAAATTAAGTGATGGAACAATTTATAAGCAGCAAATAGCAGGTGTTTTGGCAAAACAAATTAAAGACATAAAAGCTCAAAATCCTGATAGAACAGTAATTTTATCGGGCGGAGACATGTTCCAAGGGACACCGCTTTCCAACGTCTTAAAGGGACAGCCAGTTATTGATATGATGAATAATATTGGTTTTGATGCAATGGCTCTTGGCAATCATGAATATGATTGGGGAATTGATTCGGTAATTGATACGCAAAATGCTACATTGAAAAATTCAACAATTCCTGTTCTTGCAGCAAATGTGTATGATAAAACAACGGGGCAATTGGTGAATTATGTAAAACCCTATGTAATGATTGAAAAAGATGGAGTAAAAATCGGCATAATTGGCATCGTAGACAACAAAGAATTCCCTAATATAATAATGCCTGCATATATACAAAATGTTGATTTTAAAGATCCTGTTCCAATTGTAAATGACTTAGCACAGCAGTTAAGACAACAAGGTGCACAAATAGTTGTAGTACTGGCACACATGGGTGCATATCAGGATAAATCAGGTAATGTATCAGGTAACCTTATAGATTTTGCAAATCAAGTCCAAGGTGTTGATGCTATTTTTGGCGGACATACACATACAATAGTTACAACACGAGTAAACAATATTCCTGTTGGTGTAGCCGCAAACTATGGTAAAGGGTTTATTGATTTAAAAATAACAGTAAATGATGACGGTACTATTACAACTGGTGACATGCAATACAATAGTATTACGAGTTTGTATTCTACACAAAATCCTATAGTAGATCCTGAAGTACAAGCCATTGTTGACAAGGCTGTTCAAGAAGTAGGGCCAATATTTGATGAAGTTATAGGTCAAGCTGCAATTGACTTGACAAGGACTCAAAGTGCACAACCTTATGGAGACTCTCTCTTAGGTAACTGGGCAGCACAAGTGACAAAGGATGCAGTAGGAGCAGATTTTGGTTTTGCAAATAATGGTGGACTTAGGATAGATATTCCAAAGGGCGATATAACTGTTGGAATGATGTATCAGCTGATGCCTTTTGACAATACAATAGTTACAATGAAAATGACAGGTGCCCAAGTAAAGACTATCCTTGAACAGGCTGTTCAGGATGGAGGAAAGGGCATACAAGTTGCAGGACTTTCTTTTAAGTATGATCCAAATAAACCTACCATGAATAGAGTATTTGACATGAGAAAATCCGACGGAACGCCAATACTCATGGATAAAACTTATCTTGTTGCTACAAATAACTTTATGGGCACTGGCGGAGATGGCTTTGCAGGATTTACAGACCCAAATGTTGCAAAAACCTATGTTGACACATATAAGCTTGTAAGAGATGCATTCATAGATGCAGTTAAAGCCCAAAAGACAGTTACTTCAAAAATAGATAATAGAATTGCACCGGCTAAAATGAGTGATACGACAATAACAGTGCTTGCTACGTCAGATATACATGGTAATATATTCCCATGGGACTACAATACTGCAAAACCAGCAAATCAAGGTCTTGCAAAGGTATCTACTTATGTAAAACAAGTAAGAGCGCAATATCCTTATGTGGTATTAGTGGACAATGGAGATACAATACAAGGAACACCACTTTCTTACTATTATGACAAAATAGACACCACTACAGAGTATCCATTAGCAAAAGTAATGGGAGCAATGAAATACGATACTTGGACATTGGGCAACCATGAATACAATTATGGACTTGACGTCTTAAATAGGGTCATAAAAGACATGAGAAGTGAAGGTATCCATGTACTTTCAGCAAATACTTATAAAGATGACGGAACAAACTTTGTTGACCCTTACTATATTAAGACATTTGATACGCCACAAGGACCTGTAAAAGTGGGTATATTAGGCCTTACAACCAAGACTATACCATCATGGGAAGATAAAGACCACTATGCAGGATTACACTTCAATGACCTTGTAGAGGAAGCAAATAAGTGGGTGCCTAAGTTAAGAGAAGCAGGAGCAGACATTGTAGTTGTTACTATGCATTCAGGCGAAGAATCAGCGACAGATGTAATACCAGAAAATCAAGTAATTGCTGTAGCAACGAAGGTAAATGGTATTGATGCAATAGTCGCAGGACATACGCATGCTATTATATCACAGCACACATATAAGAACCCGGCAGGAGAAACAGTTATAGTTACAGAACCTGGCAAATGGGGACAATATGTATCACAGATAAACTTTAATATAAGCAAAAATGCTGATGGAAAATGGGTAATAGATAGCAAATGGAGTGCAACTATAAAAATGGATGATTCTGTACAAGCAGACCAAGATATTTTAAACCTTGCACAACCATATCAAGATGCAACACTTAAATATATAGGAACAAAAATCGGTGTTGCAGCAGGTGACTTCTTAGGTACTGAACAGACAGTAAAAGAGACAGCTATAATGGACCTTATCAATAAAGTTCAAAAATATTATGCTAAAACTGATCTATCAATTGCTGCACCACTTAGCAGTTCAGCAAAGATATTGAAAGGTGATATAACAATTCAGGACATCATGGGTGTATATGTATATGAAAACTACTTGTATGGAATAAAGATGACAGGAAAACAATTAAAAGACTGGATGGAATGGTCAGCAAGGTATTACAAACAAGTTTCCTCGCCAAATGATCCTATAGCAAAAGATCCTACTTTAAATATACCTGATTACAATCTTGATCAACTATACGGCGCAAGTTATGTAATAGATTTAACACAACCAGCAGGGCATAGAATTAAGAATCTCAAAGTCAATGGCAAACTTGTAAAAGATGACGATGTATTCACAGTAGCAATAAACAACTATAGGTTTAACGGCGGCGGCGGATTTATGCAAGCTGCTGGAATAACAAATCCAGAAATCGTATTTGATTCCGCAAAAGCTTATGGCGATGACGGACAGGTAAGGAATTTGATGATCAGATATATTCAGGAGCATGGTACAATTACACCAACCGTTGAAAATTACTGGTATGTATCAACTACTCCTGTGGCAGAAGAAACACCATCACCAGTAATACAGCCGACACCACAACCTGTACCGAAACCGACCCCACAACCAACGCCGCAACCTGCACCACAACCAACGCCGCAACCTGCACCACAACCAACGCCGCAGCCTGTACCACAACCAACGCCAGCACCGAAACCAGTTCCGCAACCACAACCTGTATACAACTATGGCATTGTAACTGCATCGGTGCTTAATGTGAGGGCAGGTGCAAGCACTTCAGACAAAATTTTAGGAGTACTTCCTGCCGGAAAAGTTGTGACATTGCTCGAAGAAGTCAACGGATGGTACAAGATTGACTACAATGGCAAGACAGGATACATCTATGGCAAATACGTTGCTGCAACGCCAAATCCGTCAAATGTAACTGTTTTGAAAGCTGTAAAAGTCACTGCTAAGAGCGGATTAAATGTAAGAGTAGGGAATTCTATAAATGCAAAGAAGATAGGAGCAGTACCATATGGTACAGAACTAAAAGTAGTTGGAGAATATAATGGATGGTATCAGATACAGTATAATGGCGGATTTGGATATATATACGCAAAATATACAAAATAGGAGCTAAAGAAGAGAAAAGCTGTGGGAAACCGCAGCTTTTCTCTTTTGCAAAAACTGTTGGAGAAAAGAAAATATGTGATAAAATATTTAGGTAAATGGATTATATACAGGAGATTTACAGCGAAAGGATGAAATAAGTTTGAAAATAGGCGATGTAGTTTTAAAAAATAACGTATTTTTATCTCCTATGGCGGGGGTTACAGATAAGCCTTTTAGATTGATTTGCCAAGAAATGGGTTGTGGCCTTGCATACACAGAAATGGTTAGTGCCAAAGGCCTTTATTATGGCAGTGAAAATACAAAAGTGTTGACAGATATTGATGAGAAAGAGAAGGTGGCTCTTCAAATATTTGGCTCTGACCCAGATATTATGGGAGAAATAGCGAGGAGGCTAAACGACAGCAAAGCTTTAATTCTCGATATAAACATGGGATGTCCTACCCCTAAAATAGTTAAAAATGGTGATGGAGTGGCACTTATGCTAAAACCAGAATTAGCAGAGAAAGTAATGGAATCTGTTGTGAAAGCATCAAATAAACCTGTGACAGTTAAAATAAGAAAAGGATGGGATGATAATCACGTAAATGCAGTAGAGATAGCACAAATTGCTGAAAAGGTTGGCGTTAAAGCAGTAGCAGTACATGGAAGGACGAGAGAACAATTTTATTCTGGAAAAGCTGACTGGAGTATAATAAAAAAAGTTAAAGAAAGTGTAAAAATACCTGTTATGGGCAATGGTGATATATTTACACCAGAAGATGCAAAAAGAATGTTTGAGGAAACTGGATGCGATGCAATTTTAATAGGACGAGGGGCGCAGGGGAATCCCTGGATATTTAAAAGAACTGTACATTTTTTAAATACCGGAGAATTACTTCCTGAGCCGACAATACAAGAAAAAATAGAAGTGATTATCAGGCATTTGGAAATGATGATAGAATACAAAGGTGAACGTACAGGTATTCTTGAAATGAGAAAACATATTGCTTGGTATTTAAAGGGATTATATGGAAGTGCCAAACTCAGGGAAGCAGTATTTAAAATGGAAAAGTATAAAAAAATAAAAGAATTTTTGTTAAATATAGCGAGGATGAGTCCTGCTGAATTGCAGGACTCTTAAGAGTTATTTTAAATTGTCGGGCAGTGTTTGCCTCATAGGAATATTTTGACGGTTTAAGAGGTTTTCGACTAATTCAGGAAATTCCTCTGCTGGTATGCCAGCTCCCATTTCTGCAGGGTCATGAAAAGCATGAGATCTTGCTCCACCACAAAGGAGTGAAAAGTTCATTTTCCTATTTAATAAAGGAGAGACTGTCATTTCAGAGCATACCCCACATGTGCCAAGTAAATCTATATTTAATCTTCCGCCTTTTTTCATCAGATATGGTCCTTCAAGAGAAAGAATTTGTGCAGGTAATCCAAAAACAAGGACTACTTGAGGCTCTGCTGGAGCTTTTGAAAGTTTAAATATAATAACTTCAGAAATACTTCCAGGCTCGAGATGGGGGATCATTTGCCTTGTTATTTTTGACGTTTCAAGGGAGTAAAATCTTCTTAAAAGAAAATCTCTTTCTCCATTTTTAATTGATTGCGGCAATTCATATAGTCCAAGGTTAGCAGCTCCTGCAGCGCACAAAAAATCTTCAGCTTTCAATCTTAAGATGTCTGGTGGTTGTGGAAGTCCGGAATAATTAGTAGAGCCTCTCACTGTTTCTACTGCTTGACAGTAAGTTAATTTTCCAATAGGTCTTGGAATAGTCTCAAAAAATTTTTCATACCTTTCACTGTGATGAGCAGGAACTAGATATATTCCAACTGGTTCATATTTCAATTTTAACTTCTTTACTATTTTTGAAGTTAAGTCTTGCCAATCATGTTTTGGTTTTATCAATTGTTCTTCTAACAGTGGACCTGCCATAATTTTTACCTCCTATTGTTTCCCATAGATGTATATTGCATTTGTAGGGCATATTTCGATGCAAGAAAGACACAATATGCATCTTTCTGGATAAATTACTGAAGATTTGTATTCTCTATTGGGGTTAGTTTCATTTTCTCTTTTTGTCAAATTATATACGTCTTCTGGACATACTTCTACACACCGTCTACAACCAATACATTTTTTGTCATCAATCGTTATTTCAGCGCCAGGTCTAAAGAGAGAGAAGTTTGACATTTTATCACCTCAAATTTTATAAAGCTTACAGCTAAATTTTAAGCTTTTTTAACAGATAATTCAAGCGTGTAATATATCAATTTTTCTTATATTTCATATAGGTGTTTTTAGATACAACAAAATGTTGAAGAATTTTTACCTCTAAATTCCACTAAAGTTATAAGTGACAAAAGATAAAAGTGATGATATTATGAAAAAGAGTGGTATTTTTAATGTTGAGGTGGTAACGTTGTCAATTGAATATATTATAGCACTTTGCGGTATAGGATTTGCAGCTGCTTTTATTGATTCTATAGCGGGTGGGGGCGGTATAATAAGTCTTCCAGGGCTTTTAGTACTTGGAGTACCTCCGGCTTTTGCTCTTGGAACGAATAAATTTGCTGCTTCTTGTGCTTCTTTTACCAGTTCTTTGACTTTTATAAAGTATAGAGTGTATGATGGGGATTTGTTGAAATATTTGATATTTGGAACTTTGCTGGGGGCAATTCTTGGTGTTAAAACTGTGCTTCTTTTGGATAGTTCACAATTGAGGATAATTATAATTGCTTTAATGGTTTTTGTTGCAATATATACCTTGTTTGTTAAAAATATAGGCAATGAAAACAAATTTGAAGGCGTTAATAAAAAGACCATTGCAATAGGCCTTATAATTTCTATAATTCTTGGCTTTTATGATGGTTTTTTTGGACCGGGAACAGGTTCATTTTACATTTTTTTATTCTTAACACTTTTGAATTATGATTTTAAAATAAGTGCAGGAAATGGGAAAATACTAAATTTTGTAAGTAATATAACTTCCTTAGTTATGTTCGCATTAAATGGCAAAATTTTATATTCAATTGCGATCCCCATGGCGTTGGCAATGATACTTGGTGCAAGATTGGGAACTAAATTGGCTATAAAAAATGGAGCACGGCTTATAAAGCCTATATTGGTGTCAGTAACTTTCCTATATGCAGTGAAAATGATTTTTGATGTAATAAAACATTAAACTAAGACATGCACAAATGATTTAAATAAACCACATATATGTATCATAGGGAGATGATGCATATATGATGGGGGACAAAATAGAGAAAAAATATGGAGGAATTGATGTTATAGAATTTTATCATAAAGAGAAAATTAAAAAGAAAAAGACAATACCTAAAGAGGCTTTTTATGACAGATTTCTAAAAATTGGAGACCTTATAATGATATCAAAACCTTATGAAGAAAAGTTGAAGGCAAAAAAATATAAAATCAGCCTAAATGAACTTTTAAAAGACGTAGATTATGAAGAAGTATTTGGAATAAATATCCCTACCAAAAGAAAAAAAGAGAGCTATCATAACAATATCTCTTTTGAGAATTTTACTATAGGCGATATTGTTTTGGCTACAAGTCCTGGCTTTCACATACAAGGTGCTATTAGACATGCTGCTATATTCGATAGCAGAAGATATCATGGGAGCGTTGATGATGAATGCTTACTCACTGCAGAACCAAACAAAGGAGTAATATACGAGTCTATTCGATTTTATCATGAAAACTTTGGAGAAGCATGGGGACTTTATGTGCCTAATACGACTTTACGACAAAGAATTGCAGTTGTCGATGAACTTGCAAAACATATAGGAGAGAGGTATTATTGGAGTGCCCATAAAAACAATTCTAAAGTTTGGTATTGCTCATTGGTTCCATGGCGGGGGTATTATAAGATTATGGGAATTGATATTGATTATAACGATGGTTACTGGGTTTTACCTATAGATATTTTTATGAGTGAATATACTGAAGTTTTTGAGTATTCAAGGGGATAGTACAACTATCCCCTTAGACTGTAGACAAACTTTCGTAAAGGAGATATTTTGCATAAGGAGTGACTTGTTACAAAGCGATAACAAAACTTAGTAAGACCGAGGGTGGAGGCAGGGCCGAAGCCATGGATGGTGGAGGCGGGCACTTTAAGGCATGGATGCCGATTGTGCCCGGTACCCTGCCGGAACCTGAAGGTCGAGCTTTAGTTTTGTCGCTTTGGAACATCGGAGCGACGATGCAAAATATCTCCTTTGAAAATTTTTTTACTTTGTCAACAAACTGAGGGGATAGTTGTACTATCTCCTATTAAATTATGAACTCCGCTATATTGTATTATGTTTGACGTTTTGAAAATATATGAAAATGACGAAAGCATATTGACTTTTGAACAGGTTGTATTATATAATTATTTCGTAAACACGTGTTTATGATTGATTTTATTTGCATGTGCGATTTGAAGACAAAAGTATAAGTATGATCAGCAACATAACTTGAGATATTGAGATTTGAGTAAAATAAATTATGTAATAATTGAATTTTTATTTTGTTGAAATATAAGGAAATCTTTATTATAATTATAGAAACACGAATTTATAATTATCTCTTAATAAGGAGTAATGCTTATGAATAGCAAGGACATTGCAAAGATTGCAGGTGTTTCACGGAGCACAGTTTCAAGAGTAATAAACAATTATCCGAATGTTCCACCTGAGACTAAAGAAAAAGTTTTAAAGGTTATTAAAGAATATAATTATGTACCTCATGCTTCTGCAAGGATGCTAAGAGGTAAAAGATCAGAAACAATAGGGATTGTAATTGTAGATTTAAAGAGAGATATACACAAAATTTATGATAATGTTTACTTCGGACCGTTTACAACGGCTGTGATTGATTTTGCAAACCAATTAGGCTATAAAGTACTAGTTATAACTGTTTACAAAGTTAAAGATTATAAAAAAGTGAGAGAGGTATTTTATAATAAGACCATAGATGGAGCGATTTTTATTGGTATAAAAAATGATGATCCAGATATAAAAGATTTAATAGAAGCAGGATTTAAGATAGCAGTAGTTGACCAAGAAATTAGAGATGATGAGGAAGATCCTTTTAATAAAAGTATAATAGTTAACATGGATAATGTTAATGGGGCTTATGAAGCCACTAAATATTTAATTGGCTTAGGGCATACGGAAATTGCTCATATAACAGGTGATATGGAAAAACTTTCTGGATTTGCAAGATTAGAAGGATATAAGAAGGCATTGAAAGAAGCAGGTATTCCTTTTAAAAGCAGGTTAGTTGTAAAAGGTGATTTTGTTGAAGAAAGTGGTTATAAAGCCGCATATAAATTATTTAAAAAGGCAAAACCCACAGCGATTTTTGCTTCAAACGACCAGATGGCTATAGGAGCTATGCAGGCTTTAGAAGAGATGGGATATAAAGTACCTGAAGATGTTTCTATAATTGGATTTGATGATATTACAATATCCCGGTATTTAAAACCTGCTTTGACGACCATGAGTGCATCTTTATTGCAAATGGCAGAATTGGCTGTAGTCAATCTTATAAAATCTATTGAAGAAGAATTGGGTATTACAGCTAAATTTGTAGTGCCTGTAAAACTTGTAGAAAGAGAATCTTGCAAAAGACTTAATATATCTAAAGAAAAAGAGGATACAGAATATGCAATTTCAATGAGGCGTTAAAAAGTATTGATTTTTCAGCATTTTTCTTTTGGCTTTTATAAACACGTGTTAATTTAATATAATTAATATAATTAAATTTAATGATTGATACTAAAGGCTAAAAGCCTTTTAGTTTATAAATGTATGAAAGGGGTGAGAAAAAAGTAAAAAATTCATGAAAACATTTTTATTAAAAAAATAATTTAAAAAGGAGGATTTTAAAGTGAAGAGGCTTTTAAGTCTATTATTAGTTTTAATGCTAGTAATGGGTGCACTGGCAGGCTGTGGTCAAAGCAGTAAGCAAGAGGCAAATAATAATACACCTCAACAAAATAATACGCCACAACCATCGGAGGAAAAAGTATATCAAAGAAATGAGACATTATATTATGGAGGTGCTATGTGGGGACCACCTAGTAACTGGAATCCATTAGTACCTGGTAATGTAGTAGCAGGAGTAGTAGGATTGATTTATGAAACACTTTTTAATTACGACCCTGTGAAAAATGATTTAATACCTTGGTTAGCAGAAAAAGGTGAATGGACATCTGATAAATCATATAAAGTTACTTTGAGAGATGGTCTTACATGGCAGGATGGAAAACCTTTAACATCTGATGATGTAAGATTTACTTTTGAAATAGCTAAAGAAAACAGCGACATCAATTATAGCCCGATATGGAGATGGTTAGAGTCTATAGAAACTCCGGATGCTAAAACAATAGTATTTAATTTTTCTACTCCTCACTATCATGAATGGACTTTTGATTTATATCAAATACCCATTATTCCAAAACATATATGGGAAGGAAAGTCAAAAGATAAATTGTTAAAAGATCCTAATGAGAAAGCAATAGGTTCAGGTCCCTATTTGTTTGATACCTATAGTAATGATCGTATGGTATATAAGAGAAATGACAATTGGTGGGGTATAAAAGCATTAGGATTGACGCCTGCACCTAAGAGAGTAGTTTCTTTAGCAGTACCAAGTAACAATGTTGCATTAGGTATGTTGATGAAAGGAGAACTAGATTTTAGTAATTTCTTCTTACCTGGTATACCGTCTTTAAAATCTAATTATGGAATTACGACTTTCTACGATAATCCACCATATATGATTCCAGATTCAACTGTATTCTTGTTTATCAATACTACTAAAGCACCGCTAAATAATGTAGAATTAAGACGCGCTATGGCATATGCGATTAATCCTAAAGTAATAGTAGATAAAGCATACGAGAATCAGGTAATGGCTGCAAACCCATTGGGATTTTTGCCTATTAAAGCATGGGAAGAATATTATGATAACAATGTGGTTTCACAATATGGATTTAGTTATGACCCTCAGAAAGCGAAATCAATTTTGGATGCAGCAGGATTTAAATTGGGTAGTGATGGTATAAGAACAGCACCTGACGGGAAAAAGTTTAAGTTAGAAATTAGCGTTCCATATGGTTGGACAGATTGGATGGAATCAGCTAAGATTATTGCAGATCAATTAAAAGCTGTAGGACTTGATGTAGAAGCCAAATTTCCTGATTTCAATAAATATTATGAAGATTTGACAAAAGGTAATTTTGATTTAATGATTAATAGTTTTGGTAGCCAGACATCAATAAGTCCATGGACACTATATAACTGGTTGTTCGCAGAAATAAAAGATACACAGTATAATGGCAATTTTGGACGTTTTGATGCTCCTGGATTACGAGATTTAGTAGACAAATTTAATGAAACTAAGATGGGAAGCCCAGAGGCCAAACAAGTTGCTTCACAGTTAGAAGAAATTTTCTTAAAAAATATGCCTGCTATACCTATTTGGTATAATGGTTTGTGGTTCCAGGCATCTAATGCAGTATGGGAGAATTGGCCTACAGAACATGACCCATATGCTTACCCATGTGGTTGGGGTGGCAGATGGCAAACTGGTGGAACAATGACATTAATGAAAATAAAACCGAAAGCTTCGCAGTAATAAATGGGGGTATATAAATGTTAAAATATTTGATAAAGAAATTATACATTTACATTTTAACTTTCTTTTTTGCAGTTACAATTGATTGGTTAATCCCCAGGTTTATGCCTGGGGACCCTATTGGAGTATTAGTTTCACGTTTTACAGGATTGCCAGAATCCGCAAAGGTAATGTACAGTTATTTAACTAAAGCATTTGGACTTCAATTACCTTTGTGGAAACAATATATTAACTTTTGGATAGCTATATTTAAAGGAGATTTGGGAATAAGTATCTACTTATATCCAAAACCTGTTTTGTCAATTATTGCGCAATCTGTACCATATACTTTAATTGTATTATTACCGGCAATTTTATTAAGTTGGACAGTAGGAAACTATATAGGAGCAATTTCGGCGAGACATAAAAGTTTAGATTCTAGCATGTTACCTATTTTTTATATTATAACTTCCATTCCCTATATGTGGTTAGGAATTCTTTTAGCATGGGCATTAGGTATTGTATTTGGAATTTTTCCTATAGCTGGGGCCTACAGTTTTAGTATGAGACCTAATTGGTCATGGCAGTTTGTAGTAGATTTTTTAAGACACTGGATATTACCTTTCCTGTCTCTCTTTATAGTGCAAATTGGTGGTTGGGCGATAGGTATGAGAAATTTAATAATATATGAACTTGAGGCTAATTATTCAAGATATTTAGAAGCTTTAGGAGCATCAGAAGGGCTTATTAGGAGATATGCTTTTAAAAATGCTATACTTCCACAGATTACAGGTTTGGCTCTTCAATTGGGTACAATTGTCGCAGGTTCCATAGCGACAGAGGTGGTTTTTGCTTATCCGGGAATGGGATATATATTGTTGCAAGGAATATTAAACCAGGATTATTTTTTGGTCCAAGGAGTGTTTTTATTCATAATCATTGGAGTATTACTTGCTAACTTTCTGGTAGACATACTTTATATGATAGTTGATCCAAGGATCAGACTAGGACTTGGAGGAGAAAATGTATGAAAGAGTTTATGTATTTTGCATTTAAAAATACGAAATTTAAAATAGGCTTGGCTATATTACTTTTTTTCTTGATATTGGCTATAATTGGGCCATACATTTCTCATTATAAAGATCCACTAGGATATGTCAGTATGAGTAATCTTCCTCCAAGCAGAGAAAACTGGTTAGGGACAACAACCTTTGGGCAAGATGTCTTTACCCAGTTTATATACGGACTCAGGTCGACATTTTTTATTGGGTTATTTGGAGGAGGACTTGCCACAATAATAGGGCTTTTAATTGGTTTTATAGCAGGATACAAAGGCGGATTATTAGACGACCTTTTAATGATGTTGACGAACATATTAATAGTAATACCCACATTAGCTTTACTCATAATCATAGCAGCCTATTTACCTTATAGAGGAATAGGGATACAAAGCGTGATAATAGGTTTGACAGCATGGCCATGGACAGCAAGAGCTGTACGCGCCCAAACACTTTCTTTAAGGTCGAGAGAGTTTGTGAATTTAGCTAAAATAACAGCATTGAGACCATTAAAAATAGTTTTAGAAGAAATAGCGCCAAATATGATGTCTTATGTAGTAATGGTATTCATATTGCAGTTTGCGGGAGCAATATTAGCAGCAGTAGGATTGGATTTTATAGGATTGGGACCAACAAAGGGAATTTCATTAGGTTTGATGTTGCAGTACTCAACATTATGGAATGCTATTCAATTGGGAATATGGTGGTGGTTTATTCCTCCGGGGTTGGCAATAACGATGATAGTAAGTTCGCTGTACTTTCTCAATATAGGCCTTGATGAGATATTCAATCCAAGGCTTAGGGAGGAGTGACCAATTTGGTAGAGATAAAGGGTTTGAAAATATATTATAAAACTTTGCGTGGAGACGCTAAAGCATTAGACGACGTGACTTTTACGATAAATGACAGAGAAATACTGGGGATAGCTGGTGAATCAGGATGTGGCAAGTCGACCCTGGGGAATTCCTTGATCCTTTTAAAGCCACCAATGAAATACGTCTCTGGTGAGGTTAGACTAAATGGCGAGAGATTACCGATTGACAATACTGGTGAGATGAGAAAATATCGCTATAAAAAAATTTCTCTTATACCCCAGTATGCTATGGATGCTTTAAATCCAACTCGTAAAATAGGGGGAATAATAAAGGATTTGGTTGGTCAGCATAGGGTAAAATACGAGGAGATAGAAGGAAGGCTAGATGAAAGGCTTAGAATGGTTAAATTATCTAAAGATATCCTTAATATGTACCCTTTTGAGCTATCAGGTGGAATGAAGCAAAGGTTAGTTTTAGTAATATCAACTTTATTAAATCCAGACCTTTTAATAGCAGATGAAGTCACATCAGCCCTTGATGTATCTTCTCAGAAAGCAGTCTCACTGATGTTTAAAGAGTTTAGAGATAGGGAGATAGTAAATTCAATTATATTCATTACCCATGATATAGCAGTTTTATACCAAATAGCGGATAGGATAGTTATAATGTATGCAGGGAAAGTGGTGGAAATTGGTCCGACAGAAGAAATAATGGCGAATCCTTTGCATCCCTACACAAAAGCTCTGATTAAATCATTGCCTAATGCAGGAATACGTCATACAAAAGAAAAATTAGAGGGTATTCCTGGTCATCCTCCCAATCTTATAAATCCTCCAGCAGGATGTAGATTTAGAGATAGGTGTCCTCTTGCAGATGAAAATTGTTTAGAAGAGCCACCACTTGCAGAAATCAATAAAGGCCGATATGTGGCTTGTTGGAAGGTGAAGGATTTATGATCAAAGCAAAGGATCTTACAAAGGTTTTTAATTCAGGGTTTTTGTTTAGTAAAAACATAATAACAGCAGTAGATGAAGTAAATTTTGAAATAGGCAGGGGAGAAATTTTAGCTTTAGTAGGTGAAAGTGGCAGTGGAAAGTCTACAATAGGTAAAATGATGTTAAAATTGCTAAAACCAAGTGGTGGCCAAATTTTAATTGAGGATAAGGATATCTTTAGCATATCAAATAACAAGGAGTTTTACTCAAGAGTTCAAGGAATTTTTCAAGACCCATATTCCTCTTTTAATCCTATATTTAAAGTAAATAGAATATTTAGATTGGTGAGGCAATCTTTTAAAAAAGAAATTTCTATATCTGAATGGAATGATAGAGTAGAAGAAGTATTAAAAAAGGTTGGATTGAATGCTGGAGATGTATTAAACAAGTATATACATCAATTGAGTGGAGGACAGCTTCAAAGATTATTAATAGCAAGAGCGTTACTGATGGATGTAGAGGTATTAGTAGCAGATGAAATTACCAGTATGTTAGATGCTTCAACCCGAGTAGATGTATTGGAGGCTTTACTGAGCTTGAAGGAGATAGGCGCTTCTATACTCTTTATTACCCACGACCTTTCACAGGCTTATTATATAAGCGATAAGATAGTAGTTTTGTACAAAGGCTCTGTTGTAGAATCAGGGTCTATAGAAAAAGTGTTTTCCAATCCAATGCATCCTTATACTAGAATGCTTTTAGATTCTATACCGCAATTAGATAGAAAATGGGAAACTGACAGAATTGATATTGAAGATTCGGACAAAAAGCAGGCTATATGGAAAGAGGGACTATGTAAGTATATAGATAGATGTCCTGTAGCAGATACAAGTTGCTATAAACCTACACTTAAATTAGTAGAGGAAGACCATTATGTTGCTTGTGTAAAACTTTGATTAAAAATAGAAATTAAATTACAGTAAAAATGGTAAGGCAAGAAAATTTAAAAAAGGTGATTTAATTATGGAAAAACGTATTTCTTTAAATGGAGTATGGCATTTTAGAGAGGTAAATGCTGGCGAGTGGTATGAAGGAGAAGTTCCAGGATGTGTTCAGCTAGATTTAATAAGACTAGGGAAAATAGAAGATCCTTATTATCGAATGAATGAGATAAAATTTCACAAATTAGAAGAAAAAGAATGGGTATACAAAAAAGAATTTGATTTTAATGCAAAAAACAAAAATGAATATGACGCAATAAAATTAGTTTTTGAAGGAATAGATACTTTTGCTGATATATACTTAAATGGGATACATTTAGGAAAAGTACAAAATATGTTTATACCTTATGAATTTGATATTAAAGACATAGTAAAAGATGGAAATAATGTATTGGAAGTGCACTTTGATTCCATAACAAAAACTATAAAGGCTATGGAACAAACAAGTCCTGTCAAACTGGAATGGTCAGGAGAAAGTGGCAGGCCTTATATAAGGAAAGCCCAGTATTCATTTGGATGGGATTGGGGACCAAGGATAGTTCAAGTTGGTTTATGGAGAGGTGCATACTTGTCTTTGGTAAAATATGCAGAGATTAAAAATCCATACTTTTATACGGAAAAAATTGAAAATGATAGGGCTTATGTTGTAGTAAGTGCAGATATTGAAAGATATGTACATGGTGATTTTGAGGCGGAAGTAGAGCTTATTGAAAAAGATATATCTATTATCAAAACAAGAACTAAAGTTGAAAAGAACAGAATAGACCTGAGGATAAAAGTAGACAATCCTAAATTATGGTATCCCAATGGTTTAGGAGACCAGCATCTTTATGAAATAAAAATAAAGCTTTTAAAAGATGCAGAAATATTAGATGAAAAAAGTTTTAGAAGTGGGATAAGAACGATTAGATTGATAAGGGAAAAAGATGAAGAAGGGGAAAGCTTTATATTTGAAATAAATGGAGTAAAAGTCTTTGCAAAAGGAGCCAACTGGATACCAGCTGATAATTTATTGCCAAGGCTTAGCAAAGAAGGTTATTACGAATATATAAGACTTGCAAAAGAGGCAAATATGAACATGCTGAGAATATGGGGAGGAGGGATATACGAAGATAGGGCATTTTACGAAGCATGCGATGAGATGGGCATAATGGTATGGCAGGACTTCATGTATGCCTGTGCGGAGTACCCTGACCAATTTGAATGGTTTCAAAAATTAGCAGAAGAAGAAGCAGAGAAAGTCATATTAAGTCTTAGAAATCATCCTTCCATTGTATTGTGGTGTGGGAATAATGAAAATAATTGGGGATTTCATTCATGGTGGAATAATAAAGACCCAAAATATCTGGGCAATTACATTTATAAAGAAATATTACCTAAAGTGTGCGCAAAATTGGACCCGTCAAGGCCTTATTGGGTATCGAGTCCTTATGGAGGAGAAGACCCAAATAGTGAAACTGAAGGAGATAGGCATCAGTGGAATGTGTGGAGTGGCTGGGTAGACTATGATGAGTATAAGAAAGATAGGGGCAGATTTCTTAGTGAATTTGGTTTTCAGGCAATGCCTGACTGGAAGACAGTTTTATCTTATACAGCGCCAGAAGATAGAAAGATATTAAGCCCAGTCATGATTTCTCACAATAAAATGGTCGAGGGAATGGAAAGACTGATAAGATTTATGGTAGGGCGATTGGGATTTCCGAAGGACCTTAAGAGCTTTGTCTATTTGAGTCAATTCAATCAAGCAGAGGCTATAAAGACAGGAGTTGAGCATTGGAGGTTAAGAAAATTTAAAACATCAGGGACACTGTACTGGCAGTTTAATGACTGTTGGCCTGTCGCAAGCTGGTCTGCAGTGGATTATTACAAGAGGGAAAAGGCTTTGTACTATTATTCAAAAAGATTTTATGCCAAGATTTTACCTTATATAAAAGAAGAAAATGAGGGCATAACAATTTATGGCATAAGTGATTTTGTACATGATAAAGAAGCAGAGATGACTATAAAAGTTTTCAAACTAAATGGTGAAAAAATTGCAGAAAAGCAGTTAAAGGCCAGATTAATAGCAAATGACGTTACAAAAATAGCCTATTACAGTTTTGGAGATTTGAATATTGGATACAGTGTAAAAGAAATGCCTATAGCGATCCCAGGGTGTACGCTGCCGATGGAGAAGAACAGGGAGTTATTAAATAGCGTTGTGTATGTAGAAATAATCACTGATGATGCGGTTTATGAGAATTATAAAGTGTTTGATAAATTTAGAAATTTAAATTTAATAGAACCCAAAATTAATTATCAAATAAAAAATGATTTAATAGTTTTAACAACAGATGTTCCAGCATTTGGAGTGTTCATAGAAACTGAGAATGATATAGATTTATCTGACAATTGTTTAAATATGATGCCAGGTAAAGAATATGAAGTAAAATTTTCACAAAAGCCCGAGAGTGTTGAAGTTTTTGACATTACTCAATTAGCAGCAATTATATAAAGCAAAAAAGTTACAACAATTACTATTAAAAGATAGGAGTGGTAGAATTGATAAAATTTCTAAAAGATTTTCTTTGGGGGACAGCTACATCATCATACCAAATAGAAGGAGCAGTAAATGAAGATGGAAGAACTCCTTCTATATGGGATACATTTTCAAAGACAGAAGGGAAAACCTATAATGGCCACACAGGAGATGTGGCCTGTGACCATTACCACAGATATAAAGAAGATGTAGAGATAATGAAAGAGATAGGAGTAAAAGCTTACAGATTTTCAATTGCATGGCCAAGAATTTTCCCTGAAGAAGGAAAGTATAATCCAAAAGGAATGGATTTTTATAAAAGATTAATAGATGAATTATTAAAGAGAGATATAATGCCAGCTGCGACAATTTATCACTGGGATCTACCTATGTGGGCATACGACAAAGGAGGGGGGTGGCTAAATAGGGACAGTGTAAAATGGTATGTAGAATACGCCACAAAGCTATTTGAAGAATTAGGGGATGTAATACCTTTATGGATAACCCATAACGAACCCTGGTGTTCATCAATATTAAGCTATGGGATAGGAGAGCATGCGCCTGGCCATAAAGATTGGAGGGAGGCCTTGATAGCAGCCCATCATATACTGCTTTCACATGGAGAAGCAGTAAAAGCCTTCAGAGAAATGAATATAAAGGGTAGTAAAATCGGTATAACACTAAACTTAACCCCTGCATATCCTGCAAGTGAAAAAGAAGAAGACAAATTAGCAGCCCAATATGCTGACGGATTTGCTAACAGATGGTTTTTAGATCCAATATTCAAAGGCAATTATCCAGAGGATATGATGGAATTATATAGTAAAATAATTGGAGAATTTGACTTTATAAAAGAAGGGGATTTAGAGACTATAAGTGTTCCAATAGATTTTCTTGGAGTCAATTATTATACAAGAAGTATTGTAAAATACAACGAAGATTCCATGCTAAAGGCAGAGAATGTACCGGGTCCAGGTAAGAGGACGGAGATGGGATGGGAGATAAGCCCAGAGTCTTTATATGACCTTTTAAAGAGATTAGATAGAGAATATACAAAACTGCCTATGTATATCACAGAGAATGGAGCAGCATTTAAAGATGAAGTGACAGAGGATGGACGAGTACACGACGATGAAAGAATAGAATACATTAAAGAGCACTTAAAAGCAGCAGCAAAATTTATAGAAGAGGGAGGCAATTTAAAAGGATATTTTGTATGGTCGCTGATGGATAATTTTGAATGGGCACATGGATATTCAAAGAGATTTGGAATAGTTTATGTGGATTATGAGACACAAAAGAGAATATTAAAAGACAGTGCATTGTGGTATAAAGAGGTAATACAGAAAAATTCTATTGAGCAGTAAATGATAAAAAGCAATAAGAGGCTGTTAAAAATTTGATTGTCAAACAGCCTCTTCTTCTTTTATTTACCTCTTCTTTAATGAAACGAGTCCCATTATTAAAAGCGAGACGAGAACTATACTTCCACCGGGGGATAAGTTTAAGTAAAAGGATAGAAATATTCCTGAAAAAACTGATATAAATGAAAAGAGTATTGCATAAAATATTGTCTGTTTAAAGCTTTTGGCGATTCTTAAACTTGCGGCAGCCGGTATTACCATTAGGGCTGAGACTAAAAGCGCACCTACAATTCTCATGGCGAGAGCAACAGTTAAAGCTACTAGTATTGTAAAGAAGAAATTGATATAGCTTACGGGTATCCCTGAAATTTTTGCGGCTTCTTCATCGAAGGTGATGTACAATAACTCTTTGTACAGCAGCATAATTGACGCCACTACAACGATACCGAGAGTTGAAATCAAAAGGACGTCAGTGTTTGTTACAGACACAATACTTCCAAACAGATAATTCATTATGTTGGCTGCACCGCCACGGGATAAACTCAAAAGAATTATGGCAATTGCCATCCCTGCAGACATTACTATGGCTATTGATATTTCTGAATACCTGAAATATGTTTTCCTCAGTCTTTCTATTCCAAAAGATGCTAAAAGCACTACAATTATGGAACCTAATGTAGGATTTATTCCAAGTAAAATACCTGCTGCCACTCCTGCTAAAGCAACGTGAGAAAGGGTGTCTCCTATTTGTGAAAGCCGTCTGAGGACAAGAAAGCTACCTGTTAAAGGCGCAATTATTGAAATAATGCTTCCGGCTATAAATGCTCTTCTCATAAATTCATAGGAAAAAATATCAATCATTGTTAACACTCCCATTGTGATGATGTTTTGCTACTTTTACTGGATATCCATATACTTCAGCTAATTCTCCTGCTGTAAGGTCGACGGCTTCACATTTTTCGTTGATTTTACCTTCACTCATGCATATTATCCTTGACACCCTGTTGGTAATTGCCCAAACGTCATGGGTTACCATTACTATAGTTATACCTTTTTCTTTGTTCAGTTTTTCTAGGATAGCGTATAAAGCTTTTTCAGACTTTGCATCAATTCCCGTTGTAGGCTCATCCAAAAAAAGTATTTCTGGTTTTGCAACTAAAGAGCGAGCTATGAAAACCCTTTGTAGTTGTCCTCCCGATAGTCTTCCTATTAAACTGTGCTTATAATCGAGCATGTCTACAATTCTTAAAGCTTCATATACTTCTTCCCAATCTTTTTTAGAAAGTCTTTTAAATATTCCTTTCTTTGCGTATAATCCCATTGATACTACCTCTTCTACACTGGCAGGAAAAGAGGCATTAAAGGAATAAGACTTTTGGGGTACATAACTTATAAAAGACCTATTTTTTATTTTTTCCAAATTTACTCCATCGTATAAAACTTCACCAGAAGTGGGAGTGAGATTTCCTACCATAATGTTGACCAAAGTGCTCTTTCCAGAACCATTTGGACCAATAATTGCGACAAATTCACTTTTGTTTATTTTTAGTGAAACATTTGTAAGTACTTGTTTAATATCATAAGCAAAATTTACGTTTTTAAGTTCAATTTGTTTCATTTTTATCTACTCCAATGCTTTTTTTAGTTTTCCTAAATTATCTTTCATTAAAGAAAGAAAATCAGCTTTTCTATCAATGTCTTCTTGGGATAATGTACCTATTGTATTAAGTTTTAAAAGTGTAGCACCACTTTCCTGAGCAATTGCTTCCATTGGTTTTGCTGCTGAGAGACTTTCTGCAAATACATATTTTATGCTTTCTTTTTTGATTAAATCTACCAGTTCACTCATTCTAGCAGGGCTTGGTTCTGCTTCATCACTCATACCTACTAAAGATTCTTGATTTAGCTCATAATCGCGAGCAACATAAGCAAAAGCACTGTGGAAAACTACAAAAGTTTTAAGCCTTGCTTTTGATAATTCATCTGAATATTGCTTATCAAGGTTTTCTAATTGTGCTTTTAAATTTTGATAATTTTTTTCAAAGTAATCTTTGTTTGAGGGGTCAATCTTTTGTAGAGCCTCATTTATGTTTTTGATCATGATTAAGGCTTCTTTTGGAGAAAGCCATGGATGGGGATTTATTGTATTACCTTTTTTAATAGGTTCTATTCCTTTTGATACTTCATAAAATTGTGTATTTGGGGCAGAGGCTTTTACTTTATTGATCCATGGTTCCTCCATTGTCATTCCTAAGTACAAAATGGCATTTGCCTTTGTTATTTTAGCCATTTCTTTTGCACTAGGTTCCCAGCCATGAGGGCTTACATTAAAAGGAATTATATTTTTTACTACTACTTTGTCTCCAGCGATTTTAGAAGTCAAATCATAAATCGGATAAAAAGAAGCGTATACTAATGGCTTTGATGCTTCTGAAGTTTTTGAGCTACAAGCTGTTAAATTTAATACTAATGCAATAATTAAAAGAGTGGTGATTACTACTTTTTTCATGTATTACTTAACCTCCCGATATTGATTATTCATTTAATGCTCTTTTTAAGTTTTCAAGATTTTGTTTCATTAGTGAAATATAATCTTCTTTTTTCTTTACATCTTCTTTTGTAAGGCCTTCGATTGTATTAAGACTTAAGATTTGTACTCCTGCTTCTTTTGCTAGAGTCTGTATAGGTTTTGGAGAAGTCAAGGGTTCTGTGAAAATGTATTTTATATTTTCACTTTTTATAAGATTTATAATTTCTGTCATTCTAGCAGGGCTTACCTCTGCTTCTTCATCTGAACCTACTAATGCTTCTTGCTTTAAGCCATAGTCTCTTGCTAAATAATCAAAAGCACTGTGGTATACAATAAAGGTTTTGTGCTTTGTCTGTGAAAGAGTCTCAGTGTACTCTTTATCAAGAGTCTCTAATGTAGTTTTTAAAGTTTGATAATTTTTTTCAAAATAATCTTTATCATTAGGGAAACTTTTTTGCAAAGCCTCATTTATGTTTTTAGCCATTGTCAAGGCTTCTTTTGGCGAAAGCCATATGTGAGGATTTGTTTGATTACCTTCAACAATTGGGGTTACGCCTTTTGATACTTCATAAAATGTTACATTTGGAGCATTGGTTTTTATTTTGTCAATCCAAGAGTCCATTCCCAAACCTAAGTAAAGGATAGTTTTTGCCTTTGTCATTTCAGCCACGTCTTTTGTGGTAGGCTCCCAATCGTGGGGTTCGACTCCTGGCGGTATTATAGTTCTTACTGTTATTTTTTCACCACCAATTTTTGATGCAAGGTCATAAATTGGATAAAAAGATGCGTACACTACTGGTTTTGAAGATTCTACTGTTTTTGTGCCACAAGAGGTTATACCTAAAATTAAAGCCATGATAAGCAGTATAGCGATTAAAGTTTTTTTCATAAATATTACCTCCTATAGTTAGTTTTTATTGTTTCTGCAATTTCTGCAATAACCAACGATTTCTATTTTGTGGTCTACAACTTCAAAATCTTTTATCTGGTTTATCCAAAGTTCGAGAGGGCATATGTCTAGTTCAAAGATTTTGCCGCATTTTAAACATCTCATGGTATGATTGTGTATTTCTTTTCGCATTACATACATAATATTATTGCCAATTGTCGTTTCATTTAAAATATTTATATCTTTCAAAAGGCTTAAAGTGCGATAAACTGTGTCAATGCTTACTTGAGGGAAGACTTCTTTTACTTTTTCATAGATTTCTCTCACAGAGAGATATCCCTGTTGATTTAACATGATATCTAGTATTAACTCCCTTTGAGGAGTTAATTTGTAATTGTGTTCTTTTAATTTTTTCATTGCCTCTTGCTTATGCATTTTAATCACAACCCTTTATTAAATAAGAAATCTTTCTTAATTAAGATGATATTACAATTTAGCAAAAAAGTCAATAGGAACTTTGCATAAATTTTAATTAAATGTTAACTTTTACATATACTATTGAAATTTTAGAAAATGTTTTCTATAATAAAAAATAGGGTAAGAATTTTATTTGAAAAAGGTGATAAGATGGAATATGCAAAAATATTAGAAGACATAAGGAATAACATTGAAAAAGTGATAGTAGGGAAAAGAGAAGTTATCGATTTAATGCTTACAGCCTTAATCTCTTCAGGGCATATTCTTTTAGAGGATGTGCCAGGTGTTGGTAAAACTACAATTGCCAAAGCATTAGCTAAATCTATTAGTTGTGAGTTTAAGAGGGTTCAATTTACTCCCGATTTACTTCCTAGCGATTTGACAGGAATAAATGTGTACAATCAAAAACTCAATGAATTTGAGTTTAAAAAAGGTCCTTTATTTACCAATATTTTATTAGCTGATGAGATAAATAGGGCCACACCCAGGACTCAATCCAGCCTTCTTGAATGTATGGAAGAAAGACAGGTAACTGTAGATGGTGTGACTTATCCTTTAGACAAACCCTTTTTTGTTATTGCTACGCAAAATCCTATAGAAAGTTACGGCACTTTTCCTCTTCCCGAGGCTCAAATAGATAGGTTTTTGATGAAAATAAAAATGGGATATCCTAAAAGAGAAGAAGAGCAGAGAATAATAGACCTTTTTGATAAAGGTAGTCCTTTAGAGAATATTCAACCAGTCTGCAGCAAAGAGGATATAATAAAAATGCAAAAAGAGTATACCAATGTGTATGTGGAAAAAGATGTTGCTAATTATATTTTAGATATAATTGAAAGGACAAGAGAAGATGGGGAGATAGAATTGGGAGCAAGCCCAAGAGCTACATTAGCTCTTTATAAATCTTCTCAAGCTTATGCTTATATAAAAGGAAGAGATTTTGTAACACCAGACGATGTAAGGTACATTGCACCATTTGTGCTTTCTCACAGAATTATTTTGAAAGGGGTAGGTAAACTTAAGAATTTAAATGCGGAAGATGTAGTGAAAAGAATCTTAGAAGAAGTTCCAATCCCTCTTGAAAAATAAAAATTAGGTGGTTTTGAAAATGAATGCTTTGTGGTTTATTTTTGTTGTGGCTTTTGTATTAGTCATGCAAGCTAATCTTTATAAAAAATACATTTTTAAGGATTTGAAAATAGAAAGGAAGTTTGAAAATCCAGCTATTTTCCCTGGGGAAAAAACAACGCTTAGGATTACACTTGTAAATAAAAAAATTTTCCCTATTACTTATTTGAAGTTACAGCAAAAGATTCCTGTGGAGCTTCAAATGGTAAAATCATCCATGGTGGAAAATAATGATAAAGTTAAGTATTTTCACACTACAGTGCTTTCTATGATGCCTTTTCAGAGAATTACAAGGAAATTTGAAATTGTAGGTATAAAAAGAGGAGTGTACAATCTTTTTGACCCTATTAAAGTTTTTTCTACCGATTTATTTGGCAGTGAGGAATATGAAAGTGAAATATTGGCTCATGCGAGACTGGTGGTTTATCCTGATCTAATAGATTTGAATAGTTCTTTTGTTGTGGCTGATTCTCTTCAAGGAGACGTATTTGTAAGAAGATGGATAATAGAAGACCCTATTATTATAAGTGGAATCAGAGATTATACTCCTTCTGACAATTATAAAGACATAAATTGGAAAACCACTGCCAAAAATCAGACGTTAAAAGTGAATAAATATGATTATACAGCAGATAAAAAAATAATGATATTGTTTAACATTGATTTTCACAGGTATGTGTTTAAGACTATTGACCTACAAGAGTTTGAAAAAGCAGTGGAAGTAGCAGCTTCTTTATCAGTGGATTTATTAAAAAAAGGCATTCCTGTTGGATTTTCTACAAATGCTATCTGCCTTTTTGAAGGGGATTACAGCATTATAGAACCTTCTGCAGGAGAATCTCAGATTTCAAAACTTCTTGAGGTTTTTGCGGGTTTGTCTTTTTTTAAGAGATATGACCTGGAAGAAATTTTAAGGCTTATGACAAATCATTTGTCATGGGGCACAGATTTAGTGGTTGTAACGCCTTTTGTAGATGATAAAGCTATAAATGCTCTTTCTGACATAGGAAATACAAAAATTTCAATTGTTTCAATAAAGCCTAATAAAATTGGTCCTTTACCGTCAAATATTAAGTTATTCTTTTATAATGAAGAGGGGAAGCAACTTGAAACTGTGGGATAGAGAAAAGTTTGTGAGGACGTTTTTGACAGTTTTAGACGGCATGATGGTATTTTTAATTTACACCCTATTAAATGGGCTTTTTATTAGAGAAAAAGGTATTTCCTTTGGAATAATCCTTTTGGCTTCTTTAATAAGCGGGGTTTTTAACATTGCAGAAATTGAGATGAACGAAAAATCTTATAAACAATTGAATTTAACTATAGGTGTTGTAATTAGCGTTTTATTGAGTACAATAATTAGTGAAAATTATTATCAACTTGTGGCCCTATTCATTGTGTTTTTGTATATTTGGTCAAGAGGAGTAAAAAACAGAGGGGTCTTCGTTAATTATATGTTAAATGTAGAACAATTTTATAAGCAGTTAATAGGACTATTTGTCATAAATATTGCGAACTATTTTATGCCTCCTGAAGATATATTGATAATTCCCAAATATAGCATTATTTATATTCTTTTGAGCATTTTTGTGCTTTTGGAAGTTAAAAATCTCAGATTCTCCGATAATAGGTCAAATAAAAGAGTTTCGACTTTTGAGTGGGTAGCAGTAAGCCTTATAATTTTAACTGTGATTTTACTTTCTTCTCCTGCTGTGAGAGAATTTGTCTATCATTATTTGTATGAAAGCATTGTGAAAATTTTTGTTTATGGCGCTTCTTATTTAGCTTATGGTTTGTTTTTAATGTTGTCAAAGCTTTTTAGCTTATTGCCAATAGATAAAGAATTTTTTAAAAAGGCGATGGATAAGGCCTTAAGACAATATAACAATAAGGAAAATATTTTTGAGGAGCAGATTCCTCAGGATTATGCTTGGCTTGCCCACTTGATAAATGGAATAGCTACTTTATTAGCTGTTGTTATAATAATTGCTTTGATAGTGTATATAATAAAAGCAATAACAAGACTACAAAAAGAAAAGCATGAAAGAGATTTTACAGAAGAAAAAGAGATTGATATAAAAATTGGGGATTTGCAAATATATAAAAGATTAAAAGGGATAAGCCAGAAAATAGCTGAAAATGTCCAAGAGCGAGTAAAAATTTATAGGGATTCGAGGGAAAGGGTAAGGTATTATTATAAAAGATTTTTAAAACGCTTATACGAAAACAAAATTCTTGTAAAAGGTAACTATTCTAGTGAAGATGTTTATAAAAAAGTGGTGGAAGTTTTTCCTTTTGTGCATTCTGCAATAGATGAAATTACAGCTCTTTATGAAAAAGTAAGATATGGAAATTATTATCCCCAGTATGAGGAGGTAAAGGAGTTTGAAATAAAACTGAGAGAAATTACAAAAAATTTGAAACAACTTTAGATTTACTTTGCTCAAGTAAATCGTATATAATAGTACTATGGAAGGTGTTTAGAAAAATAGTGAGAGGGGAATGACAGTGAAAAATCCGCTAATTATTACATTGGTTGTTTTGGCTGTAATAGCTGTATTAGTATTTGGGACAATTTATGGAACTTACAACCAGTTAGTGGCTTTAGATGAAAATGTGAACAGCAAATGGAGTCAGATTGATAATCAGCTTCAAAGAAGGGCTGATTTAATTCCTAATTTAGTAGAAACTGTTAAAGGATACGCAACCCATGAAAAAGAGATTTTTGATAGTGTAAATAAAGCGAGAGAAAAACTTTTAAGTGCTAACACTGTTGCCGATAAAGCAGCTTCTAATGAAGAGTTAAATACAGCTTTGGGAAGGCTTCTTGCTATTGCAGAAAATTATCCTAATTTAAAAGCTGATGCAAATTTCAGGCAGTTAAGCGACGAACTAGCAGGAACTGAAAACAGAATAGCTGTAGCGAGAATGGATTATAACAATGCTGTTCAAGCTTATAACACTAAGATAAGGTCTTTTCCAACCTCTATCATTGCTAATATGTTTGGCTTTAAAGAGAGAGAATATTTTAAAGCAGATGAAACAGCAAAAACTGTGCCTAAAGTAGATTTTTCCAAATAAACATTCCTGCCAATAAATTAGAATAACCTTATGCTGCAATTATAAAGGTGCCTTATAAACTCTTCGAACAGATTCGACTTGAACTTATCTTTGTGATAAATAATGCTAAACTTTCTTTCAAATCTTATATTTTCAATGTCAACTTTTACGAGCCTACCTCCTCTTATCTCCTTTTTTACGGCCAGCCTGGATATGACCGAAACGCCTATATTGGCTTCGACAGCCTTTTTTATGGCCTCCGTATTGTTAAGAACGTATTTTATTTTGTACCTCACATTATTTCTCGCCATGGTCTCCTCAAAGACCTCCCTTGTTCCACTTCCCTTTTCTCGCATGATTATATCCTCATTTTCAATCTCTGCGGGGCTGATGCTTTTTTTCTCTGCCCATCTGTGGTTTTTTGAACATACAAGATATAGCTCATCATCTATATAGGGTGTTACAACAATGTCCCTTGAATGGACCGGACCTTCGACAATGCCAAGGTCTATAGAATTGTCAAATATCATCTTTTCTATCTCTGCCGTGTTGCCAATCGTAAAGTAGACGTCGATACTGAACTTTTGCCTGAACTCGCCGATTATCTCCGGTAGCAGGTAAATTCCCACCGTTGTACTGGTTCCCACTCTCAGCCTTCCCATCCTCATGTTCCTCACATCATCAAGAGTACTCTCTGCTTCCTTGACAAGATTGAGTATACGCTTTCCGTAGCTATACAGGATTTCCCCAGGATAGGTAAGACTGAGATTCCTACCTATCCTGTCAAAGAGTCTGACTTGTAGCTCTCCTTCCATCTGCGATATGGCCTGGCTGATAGCAGGTTGGGACATATAAAGTTTTTTTGCGGCAGCAGACATGCTCTTTAACTCGCAAACGGTTACGAAAATCTCTATATCCCTGAGGGTCACAACGACCACCTCATATAACCATAAAATTATCATTTTCATATTATCATAATACTTTACTAATGAAAAGATAAAAAACTTGACATTCCTAAACTTTCTCAAATCTTGTGTGTTGTTGGCCTTATATAAATTATTATTGACATTAAATTAAAATCTACAGTCTTGTAATGATATAACTTTTTAAAAAACCAGCATATTTAGAAATTTGTATTGATACTTATTATTATCTATGCTAATATACTAGACATGAACAGTAATACATTAAAATAGTTTAAATTTAGCGAAAGAATGATATTTTAAAGCTTAATTAAGTTAATCACAAAAATATTGAGATAGGGAGAGGCAAAATGAAAAAGAGAATTTTTTTATTTGCAATTGCCTTTTTACTTTTATTTTTTAATTCCATAGCTTTTTCTGCTCCTGATGTTCCATCTAGACCTACTCAGTTTAAATATGTATATGATTATGCGGGGCTTATGTCTCAAAATGATATAGAGGAGATCGAAAAAGTAGGGAAAGCTTTAGATGATGCCACAAAGGCGCAAATAATAGTTGTTACAGTTGACAGCATTGGAGATTACCCAATTGAGGAATATTCTCTTAGCCTTTTTAGAAAGTGGGGAATAGGAGACAAGGAGAAAAACAACGGTGTTCTCCTTTTAGTGGTAAAAGACAGACTTTTAAAAGGCCAGGCTGGTAAAGTGAGAATTGATGTAGGTTATGGTTTGGAAGGAGCAATACCGGATTCTGTAGCAGGAAGGGTTTTGGATGACTTTGTATTGCCTAATTGGGCAAGAGGCGAATATTCAAAAGGTATATATGAAGGCTATATGGCCATAGCCTCAAGAGTTGCAAAAGAGTACAACATAGGCCTTCAAGGACTGGATGCTTCTAAGTACAGTATCAATGCAAATAATAGCAATGATAGTGGTATATCGTGGGAAGATATTGCTGCAGTGATTATACTCATCTTAATATTTATTATCTTTGGAAGAGGAGGAAGAAATATAAGAAGAAACTGGTGGGGTCCAGGAAGCTTTGGTTCAGGAGGATTTGGAGGCTTTAGAGGTGGTGGCTTCGGCGGCGGAGGTTTTGGCGGCGGGGGAGGCTTCGGCGGAGGCTCTGCCGGCGGTGGAGGAGCTAGCCGTTAAAAATGATATATATAATATTTATAGATGCAAGTGATATAATAAGGTTGAATTAGTTAAACTTAGAGGCAAAGGGAGATAAAATATGTCAAAAATAGAATTTATAGCATCTACTCTTTTTGGTGTGGAAGCAATAACTGCAAGAGAGGTAAAAGAGTTAGGATATAAAGATATCACTGTAGAGAATGGAAAAATCACTTTTGTAGGTGATGAGATGGCTTTATGCCGTTCTAATCTTTGGATTAGAACAGCAGAGAGAATATACGTAAAAATAGGGGAATTTACTGCCACAACTTTTGAAGAACTTTTTGAAGGTACCAAGGCTCTTCCCTGGGAAGATTGGATACCTGAAGATGGCAGGTTTCCTGTGGAGGGTTATTCAATAAAATCCAAGCTTTTCAGTGTGTCTGACTGTCAGGCAATAGTTAAAAAAGCTGTTGTGGAAAGGCTTAAGAAGAAATACAAAAAAGAATGGTTTGAAGAAAACGGCGCAACTTATAAAATAAAATTTTCATTAATAAAAGACAAGGTAACACTTATGATTGACACGAGTGGTGACGGTTTACACAAAAGAGGCTATAGAGTCATATCCAATGAAGCACCTTTGAGAGAAACTTTGGCTGCTGCTATGATAATGCTGAGCTTTTGGAAACCGCATAGACCTTTGATAGACCCTTTTTGTGGCTCTGGGACGATTCCGATCGAGGCAGCTATGATTGGAATAAATCTCGCACCAGGTTTAAAACGACAATTTGTTTCCGAAAAATGGTGGAGAATATCAAATAAATTATGGAAAGAAGCGAGAGAAGAAGCGATTGGTGCTATTAAAAAAGATATAACTTTAAACATAAAAGGATATGACATTGATGAAAACGCCGTCAAATTGTCAAAAGACAATGCGCGTAAAGCTAGTGTAGAGAAATACATAACTTTTGAAAATGCCCCATTAAAAGATTTAAAAACAGATGATAAATATGGTGTTATAATATGCAACCCTCCTTATGGTGAAAGGATGGGGGAATTAAAGGAAGTAGAAAAACTTTATAAAGAAATGGGAAAAGTTTTCAAAAAACTTGATACGTGGTCTTTTTATATACTTACTTCCCATGAAAGATTTGAGAAACTCTTTGGAAGAGAGGCTTCTAAAAAAAGAAAGCTTTACAATGGCATGTTAAAAACTTACTATTATCAGTATTATGGACCAAAACCAGAAAACTAATTTTTATTGAGTTTTTTCTATGTGAGGGTTATAATAAAATATAAAATTATCGATAAAAATTGGTGGTGGAGTTATGGATAATGCAGTGAGGGTCGTCCCGTCAAATATATTGAAGGAGTAGGGCTAATTATTGAAGGAGGAAGACCTGATGATGAAAAATGATATAAAACCGGGAGACGTCCTCCTTCTTTCTTTTCCTACTCATATTCCAAAAGGGCATGAACAGGAAGGCAAAAGGCCGGTTGTTGTAGTAGCAGTACCAAAAGGACCTATGAGGTATCCGCTTATAATAGTAGTTCCATTAACGACACAAGATGGAGAATAGGCAAACCAAAATCTTAAAGGGAATTGACTTAAATGATAAGTAGATGTAAAATATAGGTGTACAAGTGAATACAAAAAATCTTATGGTCTTGAGAAGTTAAAAGGGAAGACGGGTGAAAGTCCCGCGCAGCCCCCGCTACTGTGAGCGAGGATGAAGCCCTAATAACGCCACTGCTTGGCACTCAAGAGATGTGCCGGGTGGGAAGGCAGGGTGGAAGATGAATCGCGAGCCAGGAGACCTGCCATAAGATTTCGGAAGTTCGCCTTCGGAGGGAGGGTGGAATGGAATTTTTATGCTTAATTTTGGCAAAAAAGGTCTACCTCCGTGGGGTAGGTCTTTTTTTGATACTTGAAAAATTTAAATTAGGAGGGTACTTATGAGAAGATTTAAAGGTTTACTTGCTTTATTGGTAGTCTTTGCTTTAATGTTTTCACTGGCTGCTTGTTCAACAAACAATGCTACAAAGCCACAAGATACATCTCAAACAGCAACTGAAACCGTAAAAACTCAGTTTCCTTTAAAGGTTACTGATTTTTTAGGAAGAGAAGTAACTATAGACAAAAAACCTCAAAGAATAGTTTCTCTTGCACCTTCTACAACAGAGCTTATATATGCTTTAGGAGTAGGAAATAAAGTAGTGGGTGTTACAGACTTTGATAATTATCCACCTGAGGTCAAGGAGGTACCCAAAGTGGGGGGATTTAAAGGGCCAAATATAGAAGCGATTACTGCTCAAAAACCTGATATAATTTTTGCTTCCACTCTTTCAGGCAAAGAGCAAATGGAATCTTTAGAAAAGATGGGTGTCCCTGTTGTAATGTTGGAGGCAAAAAATATTGACCAGATATACCAGTCTATAAGAATAATAGGTCAAATAACAGGAACTGAGAAAAAAGGCGAAGAGTTAATTAAACAAATGCAAGATAAAATAAAAGAAATAAATGACAAAGTCAAGGACCTTCCGAAAGTCAGCGTATTTTATCTGGTCTCTCTTGACGGAAACTGGACAGCAGGTAAAGGCACATTTATTGATGAGCTTATAAACCTTGCAGGTGGCAAAAACGTTGCAGAGGATGTAAATGGGTGGGCGCAGTACAGCGTAGAAGAATTAGTCAAGAAAAATCCTGATGTGATAATAACATCTCCTCATGCAGGAAATGTAAAAGACATCAAAAACATGGCAGGATACAAAGACACAAATGCTGTTAAAAATGACAAGATATTTGTGATAAGCAATGATGACATAATAGCAAGAGCTTCTAATAGAATTGTTTTAGGACTTGAAGAAATTGCAAAATTCTTACATCCGGAGGCATTTAAGTAAAGTGAAATTCAAAAGAGCCATATATTTTGGTACAGCCTTTTTACTGCTTATCTTTACCATGATTTTATCAATTTCTGCAGGGGCGGTAAAAATACCCCTGCAGGAAATTTTAAATGTTTTTTTAGGCGGGGGAAGTGAAACCTCTAGGACGATAATCCTTAATTTAAGACTTCCAAGAGTAGTTGAATCTGCAGTTGTAGGAATGGGGCTTTCAGTTGTAGGAGCGTTTTTTCAAGGGCTTTTGAGAAATCCAATGGCAGACCCTTATGTTATGGGTATATCATCAGGAGCGGCTTTTGGTGCTACTATTGCGATAATATTAGGACTTGGAATATTTGGACTTAGTTTTATGGCATTTATTACTTCTTTAATGACTGTATTTTTTGTATACACTATTTCTAAAACTGGGACAAGAGTATCTATGACTACAATGTTATTGGCGGGTATAGCCATAAGCGCTTTTATGTCTGCAATTATCTCTCTCATGATGCTTTTAAAACATGATGAGTTTTCTCGAATTGTTTTTTGGACTATGGGAGGATTTAGCCTCATAAACTGGAATGGTGTGGTCTTTTCTACTCCTGTTATATTGATTGGTTCTTTTGTTATGTATGTATTTTCAAGGGATGTAAATGCGATATTGACAGGAGAAGAGGTTGCCGAACATTTAGGTGTCAACACAGAATTGGTCAAAAAAGTAATTCTTGTGACAGGGTCACTGGTTACTGCAACAGCTGTATCAGTCGGAGGAATTATAGGTTTTGTGGGACTTGTTGTGCCTCATATATCAAGGCTTATTGTAGGACCTGACAATAGAATTCTTGTACCTTTTAGTGCTATATCGGGAGCGATATTTTTAACTTTTGCAGACCTATCAGCACGAGTTATTTTAAAACCAATGGAAATTCCAATTGGGATAATTACTGCGGCATTTGGAGGACCATTCTTTTTGTATCTGTTAATAAAGAGCAAACAAAAAGGTGAAGGAATGTGATGATATGGCAATTTTACAGGTAGATAAATTACATTTTTCTTATGGGGAAAGGGAAGTTTTAAGAGGGATAGATTTTACCATAAATAAAAGCATAGTGATAGGGATAATTGGTGCAAATGGAAGTGGCAAGACTACCCTTTTAAAGAATATATCAGGGTATTTGACGCCAACTTATGGTAATGTTTTTGTGTTGGGGAAAAATATCAAAGGCTTTACTATAAAAGAAAAGGCAAAATATATAGGTTATGTGCCTCAAGATATAGTTTACGACTTTGAATTTAGCTGTTATGACGTAGTAATGATGGGAAGAATTCCTTATCTTAAAAGGTTTCAGTCGGAGAGAAAAGAAGACAGAGATATTGTAAGAGAGTGCATGGAAATTACAAATACATGGCAGTTTAAAGACAAAAGCATAAAAGAGTTAAGCGGCGGTGAGAGGCAAAGGGTGTATATAGCAAGGGCATTAGCACAAAAAGCTCGAATTTTACTCATGGATGAGCCAGTTTCTCACCTTGATATAAAGTACCAAGTTGAAATACTGTCCCTTGTAAAAGATTTATCCTTAAAAGGGATACTTGTAATTGTTGTGCTCCACGATATTAATCTTGCTTCCCAGTTTTGTGATGAGATTTTCATAATGAAAGAAGGAAAAATAATAGCATCTGGGTCTCCCAGAAATGTTTTAACATTGAACAATATAAATTCAGCTTTTTCAATAGATGTGGAAGTATTTGAAAATCCAGTTACCCATACTCCTTACGTTATTCCATCGCTAAATGGAAAGGAGCAACTCAAAGTTGTGTAAGGCTGTAATGATTGCAGGCACCCATTCAGGGGCAGGTAAAACTACTGTAAGCCTTGGGCTTATGGGAGTGTTGTCAAAAAGGTATAAAGTTCAGCCTTTTAAAGTAGGTCCAGATTATATAGATGCTGCTTATCACAGATATGTCACAGAGAATTTTTCCTGCAATCTCGACTTGTACCTGTTGGGGGAACAAAACCTTAAGTCGCTTTTTTACAAAAATGCCTGCAATGCTGACATTTCTATAATTGAAGGTGTTATGGGAATGTACGATGGGATTGATACTACAAAAAAGGGGAGCAGTGCTGACATTGCGAAAATTTTAGATATTCCTGTGATTTTAGTTGTAGATGCTTCTTCTATGGCGACAAGTGTATCAGCTTTAATAATGGGTTATATGCACTATGACAGGGAAGTAAAAATTGTAGGGGTGATATTAAATAAAGTTGGAAGTGAAAAACACTATGCCCTTTTGAAAGAATGCATAACAAGAGATTTAGGTATTGAGGTTTTTGGCTATCTTCCAAAGGATCCAAAATTAGATTTGCCAGAAAGACACTTAGGCCTTGTACCGATATATGAGATGCCAGAAATTAAACACAAGTTTGATACCTTATATGATTATATTGAAAAATACATTTATATAGAAAAAATTCTTAATGTAGGTGTAGTTGACTGTTCAAATAGATTTAGAAACACAATTGGTGAGGGCCATGATTTAAAAAGGGTAAAAATAGGGTATGCGTTTGATGAGGCTTTTAATTTTTATTACAAAGAGAGTTTGGAACTTTTTGAAGAAATGGGAGCAGAACTTGTACCCTTTAGCCCTCTTAAAGATTATAAATTACCAGATGAAATATCGGGTTTGTACATAGGGGGAGGATTTCCAGAGGTTTTCGCGGAGAGGCTTAATAAAAACAAAAAAATATTAAAATCGGTTAAAGATGCAATAGATTCAGGTATGCCTGCATATGCAGAGTGTGGCGGCTTTATGTATCTTACCAAAAGCATAACAGATTTACAAGGAAATACTTTTGAAATGGCAGGAATTTATGATTTTGAAACTGTCATGACAAAAAGGCTTCAGAGATTTGGCTATGTTGAGGCAGAAGTTATTGAAGATAACCTCCTTTTTAGAAAAGGGGATAAAATAAAAGGGCATGAGTTTCACCACTCAATAATAAAAGGTTTTTCACAGAAAGCCTCATACGTTGTGCATAAACCGGGAAAAGAAAATGCTTGGGAATGTGGATTTGTGCATAAAAATTGCTTGGCGACGTATGTTCACATAAATTTATACACATATAAAGAGGCTGTCAAGAGGTTTGTTGACAAATGTGTTCAATACCGAAACTCAAATGCTTTTCAGGAGGATTAATATGGCACTTAAATTGATGATACAAGGGACCGCATCGTCTGTTGGCAAAAGCTTATTGGTTGCCGCTTTTTGCAGAATTTTCAAGCAAGATGGTTACAGAGTAGCACCTTTTAAGTCTCAAAATATGGCTTTGAATTCCTATATAACCGATGAAGGACTAGAAATAGGAAGAGCACAAGCTATGCAGGCGGAAGCGGCAGGAGTTAAGCCTTCTTATCACATGAATCCAATACTTCTAAAGCCTAGTTCTGATAAAAAAAGCCAAGTTGTTTTAAGAGGCAAAGTTTATAAAAACATGTCTGCAGCCGAATACCACCAATTTAAGCCACAGCTTTTAAAGTTTATTAAAGAGGACTTTGATTTTCTTGCAAGTCAAAATGACATTGTAGTAATAGAAGGCGCTGGAAGCCCTGCAGAAATAAATTTAAGAGATAGAGATGTCGTAAACATGGGTATGGCAGAGATGGTAAATGCACCAGTACTTCTTGTAGGAGATATTGATAAAGGTGGTGTATTTGCTTCAATAGCTGGTACTTTGCTCCTTTTAAAAGAAAATGAGAGAAATCGCATTGAAGGTGTACTTATAAACAAGTTTAGAGGAGACATTGAAATATTAAAGCCAGGTCTTAAGATGTTAGAAGACATTATACACAAAAAGGTTTTAGGTGTTGTCCCTTATATGGATGTGCACATTGATGAAGAGGATGGGGCGACGGAGAGATTTTATCGTAGGAATACAGAAGGAGATATAGAGATTGCAGTTATAAATCTTCCCCACATATCGAATTTTACGGATTTTGAACCTCTTGCTAAAGTTCCCGGAATAAAGCTTCGCTATGTGAATAAAGGGGAAAGGATTGGAAATTGTGATGTTGTTATAATTCCGGGAACAAAAAACACAATTGGAGATTTGCAAGCATTAAAAGGATATAGGCTTGATAAGGAAATTTTTGAAATGAGGAAAAAAGGTAAATTTATAGTCGGCATTTGCGGAGGATACCAAATGCTGGGAAAAATCATTAAAGACCCGGGAAGAATTGAAAGTACAACTTCAGAAATTGAGGGACTGGGACTTTTGGATATAGAGACTGTAATTGAAAATGAAAAGACAACAACCCAAGTTAAGGCGGTTATTCGCAATAATTTACCATCAATATTATCACCTCTTAGAAATATTGCTGTAGAGGGATATGAAATACACATGGGGCAAAGTCGAATTGTGGGAGATTGTCAGCCTTTTTCAGTAATAACTCATAGAAATGGAGAAAAAATCGAAGTCTATGACGGTTGTATAAGCGATGATGGAAAAGTGTTTGGAACTTACATACACGGAATTTTTGAAAATAGAGAGTTTGTCAGGGAATTTATAAATATTGTGAGAAAATCAAAAGGACTTTCTCCTATAGAGGAAATTATTGATTACAAAGAATTTAAAGAAAGAGAATATGATAAGCTTGCAGATATTGTGAGAAAAAGTATTGACATGAAAGAAGTCTATGAAATTATGGAGAGGTATAAAGATTAATGGAAGTGGTATTAGCCTATTTATTAGATTTGTTGATAGGAGACCCTGAAGGATATCCTCATCCTGTAAGAATTATAGGGAGAGTGGTATCACATTTAGAGAGTATACTTAGAAAATATGCTAAAAGTGACAGAGCTTTAAAAATAACAGGTTTTATACTGTGTGGACTTACAGTAACTTTGGCATTTGCAGCAACATATGTACTACTTTATATTGCAGGACTTATACATCCATATTTAAAGTATGCTTTAGATGTTTTAATTATATATACCTGCCTTGCTACAAAAGACCTTGGTAAAGCTGCTGGAAGAGTATACGAAGCGTTAACAAAGGGTGATATAGTTGAAGCAAGGAAAAGATTATCTTATATAGTCAGTAGGGATACAGATAGGCTTGATGTTGAGAATATATCCAGAGGAGCGATAGAAACAGTTGCAGAGAATATATCAGACGGTATAATAGCCCCTATGTTTTATGCGTTTATAGGAGGTGCGCCGCTGGCTATCTTTTATAAGGCAGCAAGCACTCTTGATTCTATGGTAGGCTATAGAAATGAAAAGTACCTCGACTTAGGATTTGCTTCTGCAAAACTTGACGACATATTAAATTTTATCCCTGCTCGCATAACAGGTTTTTTGATTGTTATAGCTGCTTTTCTCTTAGGCTATGATTATAAAAATAGTTGGAGGATTTTTTTAAGAGATAGGTTGAAACATCAAAGTCCAAACAGTGCCCATGGAGAAGCAGCAGTTGCCGGTGCTTTAAATATACAACTTGGAGGTCTCAATTATTATTTTGGAAAGCCGGAAATTAAACCAACTCTTGGGGATGGAAAAGAAAAAATTACTCCACAGCGCATAAAAGACAGCATAAGAATAATGTATATGGCTTCATTTTTAGGTCTTGTAGTGCTTTATGGGATGAAGATTTTGATATCATAAAGGAATAACTTATAATTGTCTCAAAATATTTACATAAAAACACTTGAAAATTGTAAATAGGAGGAGATTGATGTGAAAGAAAAAGCAAATGCATTAAAAAATGTGAAAACTCTTACTCTTGTTGCTATGCTTATAGCCTTAAGTGCTGTAGGTGCTCTTATAAAAATCTTTAACACTGTTGCCTTTGACTCAATGCCAGGGTATTTTGCTGCATTATACCTTGGAAGTTGGTATGGAGCCCTTGTAATAAGTTTAGGGCACATGCTTACAGCAATTACTTCTGGATTTCCTTTAGGGCTTACAAATCACATATACATAGCAGTGCAAATGGCATTATATGCCTATTTGTTTAGATTTTTTTATCGAAAATTTAACATCTATATTGCAGTAATTGTTGCTACCATCTTAAATGGACCTGTTGCAACCCTTTTGTTTGTACCTATATTCGGATGGGGATTTTTTGCGGCATGGGTACTTCCCCTAACAATTGCGTCGTTTGCAAATGTATTTCTTGCAGCGTTAATTTACGAAGCGATACCGAAAAGGAGTAGGGAATAAAAAGTGATTGAGAGATACAGAGATTTAGTTGTAATTTATGAAAATGATGTAGCATATGTGATATCTTGTGACAGCCTTGGAGCAATAGGGAATAAAGAGAATGATGTGTTAAAAGTTGATGAAGAGATTGTAGGGAGAACTACTTTAAAAGTGGCTCTTTCGGAAGTACTATGTGTAGGAGCAAAACCTTTAGTCATATCAGATACTTTATCTGTTGAAATGAATCCAACAGGGCAAAAAATTTTAAAAGGCATAAAAAATGAGCTTGAGGAGAACGGGCTTTCAGGCGTAGTTTTTACAGGAAGTACTGAAGAAAATTTCCTTACATCTATGACAGGTATAGGGATTACAGTAATAGCAAAAGCAAATATTGGGGACTTAAAGATAAAAAAAGTCAAAGCAGGTATGCATGTTTCTCTTTTAGGTTATCCACGTGTAGGAAGTGAAGTTTTAGGAGCAAAAGATGTTCTTAATTTAAGTGATTATATAAAGATTTCTAATTCCAATAAAATAGTGGAAGCAATACCTGTTGGTTCAAAAGGGATAAAATATGAAATTGGCATATTAGAGAAGATATCAGGATTAAAGGTGGAGGCGAATTTTCCACAACATTTTGATGTATTAAAATCAGGGGGGCCTTCTACCTGTTGCCTTGTAGTCCACAGTGAGGAAGATACAGCCTCTATTAAAGGACTGACAGATAAACCTTTAACATATGTCGGAGTGCTGGTTTAGCGTAAATGAAAGAAGGTGTTTCAATGAAACCTTATGAGCATGGCGGAAATGTTTATGACTATGAAAGAGAAATAATCGATTTTAGTTCAAATATAAATCCTCTTGGGGTTCCGGAATGGATTTTTGATATTATCAAAAAAGTTGATTTAACGAAATATCCGGATATAAAATATCGAAAACTTAAAGAGGCTATTTCACAGTATGTGGGATATTCGCAAGAAAATATAATTGTTGGGAATGGGGCGACAGAGCTCATACATCTTTTTGTAAGAGCATTTAAGGTGAAAAGACCCCTCATTCCGTCTCCTGCTTTTTTGGAATATGAAAGAGCAGTTCACATAAACGGTGGTGAACCGATATATTTCAGGTTGGAAGAAGACTATGGATTTAAAATGAATCTCGCAAAGCTTCTTTCACAAATGGAAGAGGCGGATTCTTTAATCATTGGGAATCCTAACAATCCTACAGGACAAGCCATAATTAGAGAGGAAATAGGAATTTTATTAAAAAAAGCGGAGATTTTGAACATACCTGTCATGATAGATGAAGCTTTTATTGAATTTATGAAAGACTATAAAAATTATGAAGCTTTATCTCTTGCAAAAAAGCATGATAAATTGTTTGTTGTAAGAGCTGTCACAAAATTTTTTGGCATGCCGGGGTTGAGGTTGGGGTACGGGATTGGAAGTCCTTCTTTGATACAAAAATTAGAAGAATATAAAGAACCTTGGACAGTAAATGCTTTTGCAGATGCTGTGGGGAGAGAAATATTTAAAGATGAAGCTTATATAGAAAAAACAAGGGAATATGTAAATAAAGAAATAGAGTATATGCTTTATACTTTAAGAAAAATTGATTATTTAGTTACTTTTGATACAAAAGTAAATTTTATATTGTTAAAGTTAAGAACAGGAAGGGTAAATGACCTTAAACAAATACTTCTAAAAAAAGGAATTCTCATAAGAGATGCTTCTAATTTTAGGTATCTGGACAAAAACTTTTTTAGAGTTGCTATAAAAAGACATGAAGATAATGAAAAATTGATACAGGCTTTGAAAGAAATAGATATAAAAGATTTAGTAGAAGATAAAGAAAGGATTGTAACATAATGAGCCTTGTTATGATCACAGGTGGTGCAAGGTCTGGCAAAAGTGAATTTGCTGAAAAATTGGCTTTAGAAAAAGGAGGAAACAGTGTCCTTTATATAGCTACTTCTATTCCTTTTGACGAAGAAATGAAGGAAAGAGTTAAAAGGCATAAAGAGAGAAGGCCACCTTTTTGGCAGACAAAAGAAGTCTACAAAAATTTATATGACGTAATATCAAAAAACAATGCCAAAGTCATATTGATTGACTGCCTTACAGTTATGATTACAAACCTATTAATGGAAGTTGACTTAACATGGGAAAAAGTAGAGTTGAAGGAGATTGATAACATAGAAAAGCAAATTGCTGACGAAGTAGATAAGATATTAAGTGCTAAGAAGGATTTTAAAGGAGATATAATTCTTGTGACAAATGAAGTTGGAATGGGATTAGTGCCCGAATACAAACTGGGCAGGATATTTAGAGATATAGCAGGCAGGATGAATAAAAAAGTGGCAGATGTTGCAGATGAAGTTTATTTAATGATTTCAGGAATACCTCTTAAAATAAAGGGATGATTGAAAGGGATGCAACATTTTTATGGAAGAAATTAAAAGATTGGTACTTGCGATGCAATTTATGACACGCCTTCCTATACCAATAGAAGTTGATTTTGAAAAAAGAGAGTTTTATAGAATAGCATCTTATTTTCCAATAGTCGGAATTGTTATAGGAGGTATCCTTTCACTCTTGTATATTGCTTTAAAGGATTTCTTTTCCCGGGAAATTGTAATGACTTTTATTGTAGCTTTTTCTTATGTTTTAACAGGAGCAATGCATATTGACGGGCTTGCAGATACTTTTGATGGCCTTTTTAGCAATAAGGATAAAAGTAAAATACTGGAGATAATGAGAGATTCAAGGCTTGGCACGAATGGAGTCCTAGCTTTAGTTTTTATGGTTGTTTTAAAAATATTATTCCTCACCAAAATACACGAAAATATTACTTTAACAACACTTTTAATTACTCCAATTATTGGGAGATTGTCAATTGTATTTTCTATGATGATAAGTAAATCTGCAAGAGGTAGAGAAGGCCTTGGAGGACTCATGCTGGGTAAAGTAGGGATAAGGGAATTTGCCATTGCTTTTGTTATTTCAATTGCTACAAGCTATTTTATAATGCCTTTAGCGGTTTTTGTAAAAATACTTACTATATCGCTTTTTGTTACTTATATTGTATCAAAGTATATTTCGCTGAGAATAGGTGGTATGACTGGGGATGCTCTCGGTACAGTAAATGAATTGGCAGAGCTTACTGCACTCATTTGCTTTGAAAGTATGTCATTATAAGAAAGGAGAGATTTTTATGGAAAAAGGATTATTAATAATAGCACATGGAAGTCGTGTTGAAGAAACGAAGGAAGCAGTATACCAAGTTATAAATAAAATAAAGAGCTTCAAAATATACAAAGACGTAAAAGCAGGTTTTATGGAATTTAACCAGCCTGATATATCTACTTCCATAAGAGAATTTGTCCAAGAAGGAATTTACGATATCATAGCAGTTCCTATGTTTTTATTTGAAGGAAACCATGTGTTACATGATATACCGGAGGTTTTTGGAAAAGAAAAAGAAAAATATCCGGGTTTAAAGATTAAGTTTGCAAAGTCTATAGGGTATGATGACAGGATCGTAGATATAATGCTTGAAAGAGCGAAAGAGGTAGAATAAAAGTGGGAAAGGGTTGTTTTTTATGAATTATATAACTGACCCTAAAGAGATTGAGAAGAGAAGTTTTGAAATAATAAATAAAAATATTGACGAGATGAAGTTTGAAAAAAGAGAACTTATGATTGTAAAAAGAGTAATTCATGCGACGGCAGACTTTGATTTTGCTCACATAATAAAAATCTCTGATGGGGCAATAGATGCAGGTTTAAAAGCCTTAAAAGAGGGATGTACAATTGTTACAGATACAAAAATGGCTGAAGTGGGAATAAACAAAAAGGCTTTAAAATCTATAGGAGCAAGTGTCAAATGTTACATTGATATGCCACAAGTAGAGGAGCTTTCAAAAACGTACGGCATTACAAGGTCAATGGCATCAATGGTTATAGCTTCAAAAAATAGAAGAAACAAGATATTTGCTATTGGTAACGCTCCAACAGCCCTTTTTAAACTTTGTGAACTCATAAATTCCGGTGAAATAAAGCCTTATTTGATAATTGGCGTTCCTGTCGGTTTTGTTGGAGCACAAGAAGCAAAAGAAGAAGTGAAAAAACTTGGAGTGCCCTACATAATAACGGAAGGAAGAAAAGGTGGAAGTACAATAGCGGCAGCTATAGTCAATGCTCTTTTGTACATGATGGGTGATTGATACAAAAGACAGGCGCAAAAGTGGGTGGAATTATGGAAGTGTATACAATTAAAGAAGGTAAAAAGCTGAGATACGGCTATACTACTGGCTCGTGTGCGGCTGCTGCCTCAAAAGCCGCTACCTACATGCTTTTTACAGGAGAGAAAATAGACACTGTAGAGATAGATACACCAAAGGGGTGGCACCTTATACTTGATGTTTTAGATGTGACGTCAGGAGAAGGGTGGGTAAAATGTGGCATAAGAAAAGACGGCGGTGATGACCCTGATGTAACTCACGGGCTTATAATATATTCAAAAGTGGAATTAAAAGAGAGAGAAGGAATTGACGTTTACGGAGGAGAGGGAGTAGGAGTTGTCACAAAACCGGGGCTACCCGTAAGCCCTGGGAAACCTGCTATTAATCCTGTTCCAATGTCCATGATTTTAAATGAAGTCAAAAAAGTATTACCAGAAGGGAAAGGTGTAAAAATTACTATAAGCGTGCCAGGTGGTGAAAAGGTGGCTTTAAAAACTTTTAATCCGCGGCTTGGGATAGTTGGAGGAATATCAATACTTGGTACCTCAGGAATTGTAGAGCCTATGTCGGAGGAAGCTTTAAAAGCTTCTCTTGAGTTAGAACTTTCTATTCTTTCTGCCGAGGGACATAAAAAGATAGTTTTTGCTCCAGGAAATTACGGCAAAGATTATGCTATGAAAGAAGGCCTTGAAGAGAGGCTTATCATATCTTATGGGAATTTCTTAGGATTTATGCTGGAAAAAGCAGTAGAGTATGGATTTACACATGTGGTGTTGGCAGGACATATAGGTAAACTCGTAAAAGTAGCAGCAGGAATATTTAATACCCACAGCCATGTTGCAGATGCGAGAGCAGAAATAATGGCGGCTTATGTAGCCCATTTTGGTGCAGATAAAAAGACTGTTGACGAAGTTCTGGATTCAAATACAACTGAAGAAGCCCTCGATATAATAGAAAAGGCGGGAGTCAATATAAAAGACTTTAGTCAGTTTATTGCTGACAGGGTATACATGAAATGTAAGCAGTATGTTTACGATAAATTAAATATCGAAGTTCACCTCATTTCATTGAAAAGAGGCATTATTGCAAAAGCAGGGGAGAAAGTAGAATGGTGACGATTGTGGGAATAGGGCCGGGAAACAAAAAATTCATTACCCCCTATGCACTTGAGAAAATAAAAAGAGCGGATGTGCTAGTGGGAGGCAGGCGCCATCTCAAGGAATTTGAAGATATTGATTGTGAAAAGATTGTGATAAACGCTTCAACAGATTACCAAAGTATACTAAGCAGAGAAGGCAATATTGTCATTTTGGCATCGGGAGAACCTTCTTTGTACGGCATAACCGAAGTGATTTTAAAATATGTGGACAAAAGCCAATTAGAAATAATTCCAGGCATAAGCTCAATACAATACATGTGTGCAAGACTTAAAATAACAATGAATGATTTGACAGTGGTAAGCTTGCACGGCCGCAGTGAGGATTTAGTAAAAAAAGTAAAAGAAAATAAAAAAGTCGCTATTTTTACTGATGATACACATACGCCACAATTTATTGCAGCTTTATTGAAAAAGGAACATTTGCATGACAGAAAAATACACGTTGGTGAAAATCTGTCTTATGACATCGAGAGGATTTACTCTTTTACAGTAGAGGAACTTTTAAACTGTAATAAAAAATTTGATTTAAATGTAGTGGTGATAACATGCGGCAATACATGACACCGGGAATTTCCGATGAATATTTTATAAGAGGCAATGTACCTATGACAAAAGAAGAGATACGAGCTTTGTCAATATCTAAGTTGAGGCTTAAAGAAGACAGCATAATATGGGATATTGGCGCAGGTACAGGTTCTGTTTCTATTGAGGCTGCTTTAATATCAAAAAAAGGTGTTGTTTACTCTATAGAAAAAGAAGAAGATGGGATAAGACTTATAAATGAAAACATCAAAAGATTTAATGTAGAAAATATTATTGTTGTGGCTGGTGAAGCGCCTGACGCCCTTTTAGATTTGCCATCTCCTGATAGGATATTTATTGGAGGTACAGGGGATAAAATGTATCAAATATTCCAGACTGCTATAACTAAATTAAAAAGAGAGGGAATAATCGTAGTTAATGGGATTACGCTGGATACAGCATATTCAGCTAATCATTATTTTAAACAAAAAGGATATAAAGTTGAAACGATATGTGTAAATATTTCTGTTTCAAAAGAAGCAGGAAATAAAACGATGATGATAGCAAGAAATCCTGTTTACATAATAACGGCGAAAAGAGAGGGATAGAATGGCAAAATTATACGGCATAGGAGTAGGACCGGGGGAGGAAAGCCTCATTACTTTAAAAGCTGTAAAAATACTTCAAAAGGTAGATGTGGTGATAGCACCTTCAAGTAAAGGAGAAGGAAGTATTGCTTATGAGATTGCAAAGCCTTATATAAAAGGCGATGTAGTATTTATGGAATTTCCCATGACCTACTCAAAAGAAGACCTCAAAACAAAGTGGGAAGAAAATGTTAAAAAAATCAAAGAGTTGCTTGATGAGGGGAAAGACGTAGCTTTTATAACAATAGGAGACCCCATGATTTACAGCACTTACATATACATTTTAAAAGGAATTGAGGATTACGAAGTAGAGACGATTCCTGGAATTACTTCCTATAGTGCAGCCGCCTCAAGGTTAAATATCCCAATTGCGGAGGGAAACGAGACTTTTGCAGTGATTTCATCAGGAAATGTGACGGAAATTTCAAAAGCTCTTGCTATGTTTGACAACGTGGTATTAATGAAAATTTCGAGAAGATACAAAGAAATAGTAAATCTTCTAAAAGAAAAAAGCTTCAAAGGATACCTTGTGATAAAGTGCGGTCATAAAAAGGAAAAAATATCCTACGACCTTGATAGATATATAGGGAAAAAGATAGATTATTTGTCACTCATTATTGCAAAGAAGGTGAAGTAGCCGTGATTTATTTTATTGGTGCAGGACCAGGAGACCCTGAACTTATAACATTAAAGGGGATGAAAATAATACAAGCTTGTGATGTCATCATATACGCAGGGTCACTTGTCAATAAAGAGATATTGAAATACGCAAAACCAGAGGCTGAAATTTACGATAGCGCTTTAATGAACCTTGATGAAATAATTGAGCTTATGGTAAAATCTCACAATGAGAGGAAAGATATGGCAAGAATACACACAGGAGACCCTGCTATTTATGGTGCCATACATGAACAGATTAAAAGGCTGGAAGAGAAAAATATAGATTATGAAGTAATTCCCGGTGTTAGTTCTTTTTTGGCAGCGGCGGCAGTTTTGAAAAAAGAGCTAACGATTCCTGAAATAACCCAGACGGTGATTATAACACGAATAGGAGGAAGGACAAAAGTACCTCCAAAAGAAGACTTAAAAGATTTATCCCGCCATAAAGCTACAATGGCGATATTTTTAAGCGTGCAGGACATTGACAATGTCGTTTTAGAGCTGAAAGAGGGTTATGAAGAGACTACTCCTGTTGCAGTTGTATATAAAGCTACTTGGGAAGACCAAATGATTGTTACAGGTACTCTCAATGACATTTCACAAAAGGTCAAATCAAAAGGAATAAATAAAACAGCCATGATACTTGTAGGAGATTTTTTAAAAGATGTAAAGTCTTATTCAAAGCTTTATGATAGGGAATTTTCTCATAGCTTCAGGAAGAAGGAAGATTTATGAGAATAGCGATAATCGCTCTTACAAAAAACGCATCAAAGTTGGCGAATGAGATTGGCACAAAATTAAAAGGGGATGTGTATGTAAAAGAAAAATACACAACCCCTGAAGACTACGCAATAGAAGGAGATTTTATAGAATTTGTCCATAAAATATTTAGAAAATATCAAGGGTTGGTCTTTGTAATGGCTACAGGGATTGTGGTAAGGACAATTGCAGGGGTTGTGAAGGATAAATTTACCGACCCTGCTGTTGTGGTAGTAGACGAAAAAGGGAAGTTTGCCATAAGCCTTTTGTCCGGGCATGTGGGAGGTGCAAACAGACTTGCGCTCAAAGTGGCTTCTATAATTGGAGCGCAGCCTGTCATAACAACTGCAACAGATGTAGAGGGAGTCATATCCCTTGACGTTATTGCTAAGGACTACGGGTACCAAATTGAAAATAAAGAAGATTTGAAAAAGGTTAGCGCTGCCCTTGTAAATGGAGAAAATGTACGTTTTATTCTTGATGAAGATGTAGAGAAAATACCTTTGCTAAAAGATTATGTAAAAAATGAAGATGACCGTCAAGTTGACGCTTTTGTTTACATAACTGACAAAGAAATAAAAAAACCGTTAGAAAAACCTTATGTCATATTAAGGCCTAAAAATATAGTTATTGGCTTAGGATGCAAAAAAGGAATAACTTTTGAGGATTTGTTTTTCTTTGTCAGTGAAACCTTTAAAAAGTTAAATTTAACCTTAAAAAGCGTCGAGTCAATTGCTACTATAAATATAAAAAAAGAAGAAAAAGGGATACAGCAGTTGGCAAAATTTTTGAAAATTCCTCTTGTGTTTTACACAAAAGAGAATTTAAAAAAAGTAGAAGATAAATTTCCTATCTCGGATTTTGTTTTTCATACCGTGGGAGTTGGAAGTGTTGCAAGGCCTTCTGCTTATTTAGCTAGTAGCGGTGGCAAAGAGATAGCATATCTTAAGAAGAATGGGATGACACTTGCCATATATAAGAAAGAAGGATTGAAATGGGATGGATTAAAGTCGTGGGAATAGGTCCCGGTGATATAAATGACATGACTCTTAAAGCCTGCAATGCCTTAAAAGAATGTGATGTAGTCGTAGGATATACTACTTATATAAATCTTATTAAACCTTTAATTAAGGACAAAGAGGTAATTTCATTAGGGATGAGAAAAGAAATTGACAGGGCTAAAAAAGCTGTTGAGTTAGCTTTGCAAGGTAAAAATGTGTGCATTGTGTCAAGCGGTGATGCAGGCATATATGGCATGGCAGGGCTTATGTATGAGGTTGTCCATAAAGAAAACTTAGATTTAAAAATAGAAGTAATACCAGGAGTAACTGCTCTAAGTGCTGCGGCAGCTATACTGGGAGCACCTGTAATGCAGGATTTTGCAGTTATAAGTCTTTCAGACCACTTGGTACCTTGGCAGGTGATAGAAAAAAGATTGGCTCTTTCAGCACAAGCTGATTTTGTAATTGTCCTTTACAACCCTAAGAGCAAAGAAAGGCCGGAAAATCTTATGAAAGCCCAGAAAATTATTATGAAATACAAAAAAGAGGATATCCCTGTAGGAATAGTGAAAAATGCTTCAAGAGAGGGACAACAAGTGATAATCACCACTTTAAAAGAAATGGCAAATTATGAAATTGACATGAGGACGATTGTAATAATAGGGAATGAAAGTACTTATGTAGAAAATGGTAAAATGGTAACGCCGAGGGGATATGTACTGTGATACTGGTTTTGGCAGGTACAAAAGACGGAAGGGAGATTGCAGAAAGATTAAAGTTTAAAGGTTTTGAGGTTATAGCAAGTACAGTTACAGATTATGGTGCAAGTCTTTTTAGTGAGGGAATTAAAGTTCACAAAGGGGCAATGGATGAACTAAGCCTCGTTAATTTTATTTATAAAAACAATATAGACATTGTAGTTGACGCAACTCATCCTTTTGCAAAAGATGTAAGCATAAATGCTATAAATGCCTGTAACAAAACTGGTATCAAGTATATAAGGCATGAAAGAGAAAGTCTATATTACTACAATGCCATTGTAGTTAAAAGTTTTGAAGAGGCAGCAGAAGAATGTAAAAAATACGACAGCATTTTTTTGACTGTAGGTAGTAAAAACCTCGAAAAATTTAGGGGTCTCTGGGAAATAGGAAAAAAGGTGACGGCAAGAGTGCTTCCTTTAAGTAACGTCATAAAAAAGTGTGAAGATTTAGGATTAAAACCCAAAGATATAATAGCGATGGAGGGTCCTTTTACCAAAGAACTTAATTATCAAATGTTTAAAGAAAGAAATGCGGAAGTGGTTGTGACAAAAGATAGTGGTATTGTGGGAGGAGTATTAGAAAAGTTTGAAGCTGCTAAAATGCTGGGTATTCCTGTTATCCTTATAAAAAGGCCTGATATAAATTATCCTGTTGTAGTAACAGATGTTGATAGTCTCATAAATGAGGTGACAAAAATTGGACATAAACAATATTAAAATGGTGGGAGTAGATAAGGATACTCCTTTAGAATTGAGAGAAAAAGTTTCTTTTAAAGATATTGGAAAGGCATTAATAAAATTAAAAGAGTTGGGACTGGAGGAGGTTGTAATACTTTCCACCTGTCACAGAAGTGAAATTTACTTTTGTTCACAAAAAATATCCACGGATGAAGTAAAAGATTTTTTCATAAATTACTTTGGCTTAAAAGAAGATTTCATAAAATATTTAAGGCAAATTTACGGACTTGATGCAGTGGAACACATTTTTAGAGTTGCCTGTGGACTTGAATCTATGGTAGTAGGTGAAGACCAAATATTGTCACAGGTGAAGGAGGCTATAGATACCGCACAGGCTTTCAACTCTTCCGGAAAGATACTTTTTAAACTTTTTAGAGATGCAGTAACTCTTGGGAAAAAAGCTCGTACAGATACGGGTATAAAAGATCTGGCTTTGTCTATAAGCTATATTGCAGTTAAATTTGTTCAAGAAGTATTTGAGGATATAAAAGGCAAAAAGGCTTTTGTGATAGGTCTTGGCGAGATGGGGCAAAATGCTATGAAAAATCTCATAGATAAGGGTGCTGATGTATTTGTTACAAACAGGACTTTTTCAAAAGCTATCCAATTAAAGGAGCGAATTCCGGAGATACATGTCGTGCCTTATGAACAAAAATATCTTTACATTGCCAGTAGTGATATTGTAATAAGTGCCACAAATGCTCCTCATTATACGATAAGTTATGAAAAGTTTAAAGAAGTTTACAATGGAAGAAAAATTTGCATGTTAGATATAGCTCTTCCTAGGGATATAGACCCAAGAATAGGACAAATAGAAGGGGTAAGTCTTTATACTATTGACGATTTAAAAAAGACAGCGGAGGAAAACAAAAAAGAGAGGCTTTTACTCATTCCCGTTATTGAAAAAATGGTGAAAGAGGAAGTGGATGAATTTGAAAAATGGTACAAAACACTTGAAATAGAGCCTTATATAAAAGAAGTAAGTAGATATGCCAATGAAGTTTATAACACAGAATTCCAAAGAATTGTAAATAAATTGACTGACGTATCTGAAAAAGACAAGGAAAATATAAAAATCGCTTTAAAAAGAGTTGCAAATAAAATGGCTAATAAAATGATAACGTACCTTAAAGAAAACGCCTATTAGAATCTGGAGGTAAAGATGAAAAAAGTTATAAAAGTCGGCACAAGGTCAAGTGAATTGGCTTTAAAGCAAACCGCAATGGTTATAAATGAAATAAAAAAATTTAGGCAGGATTTTGAATTTGAAATAGTAAAGATAACCACACAAGGGGATGCATTAATTGACAAACCTGTTAGTGAAATAGGGGGAAAAGGGGTTTTTGTAAAAGAAATAGAAAGTGCATTGCTCAAAGGCGAAATTGACATGGCAGTCCACAGCATGAAGGACATGCCTTATGAAATACCTAAAGGGCTCAAGCTCATGGCAGTTTTAAAAAGAGAAGACCCAAAGGATGTGTTTGTTTCAAGAGATGGTACGCAATTTATGGATTTAAAAGAAGGGGCTAAAATTGGGACCAGCAGTTTAAGAAGGCAAGTGCAGCTTAAAGCTTTAAAGCCAGACATACAGATTGTTCCAATAAGAGGTAATGTGAGGACGAGACTCAAAAAAATGGAAGAACTAAACCTTGATGGCATTGTTTTGGCAGCGGCGGGTTTGCACAGGTTAGGATTTGAGAATGTTATTACTGAGTATTTCCCACTTGATGTAGTTGTGCCGGCACCCTGTCAGGGAATTCTTGCAGTAGAAATTGCGGAAAATTTTGATAATATATTTCAAGAGTTTTATTCCTATATTGTTGATAGAAGAACATTTTTTGAGGCTTCTGTTGAAAGGGAACTTCTAAAAGCTTTTGGAGTTAATTGTAGACAGCCTTTTGGTGCCTATGCCCAATACAGAAAAGAGGAAGACGAAGAGAAAATAAACATAAAAGTTGTTTATCAAAAAGAGGATAAACTTTTAAAAAGTGAAGTGACTGGTTTAATTGACGAAACCGATAAAATGATAGAAAAGCTTATTAAAGAATTTGGAGGTTTATGATGTCAGGGATTGTGTATTTGATAGGAGCAGGACCTGGAGATATTGGGCTTTTGACTTTAAAAGCGGTCGAATTGATAAAAAATGCAGATGTGCTGGTGTATGACAGGCTCATTAATGAAGATATTTTAAAAATGGCAAAAAAGGATGCAGAGCTTATTGATGTGGGAAAGTTTCCGGATAATCACAAGGTACCTCAAAGTAAAATAAACGAAATAATTGCGAAAAAGGCTCTTTCTGGCAAAAAAGTAGCGAGAATTAAAGGAGGAGACCCATTTGTATTCGGAAGAGGTGGCGAAGAGGCTGAATACCTTTCACAAAAAAGAATACCTTATGAGGTAGTGCCAGGCATAACATCTGCAGTGGCTGTCCTATCCTATGCAGGAATTCCTGTAACTCATAGAGATTTAAGCTCTTCATTTCACGTAATAACGGGTCATGAACGGGAAGGAAAAGATAAAAGCCTCAATTGGGAAGTCATATCAAAGCTCGATGGGACACTGGTATTTCTCATGGGGATAAAAAATATAGAAAAAATTGTGCAAAAACTTCTCAATTACGGCAAAGATCCTCATACACCAGCAGCAGTAGTAATGGAAGGCACTACTCCAAAGCAAAAAGTTGTAACTGGGAAACTCATTGATATTCCAAGTCTCGTCCGAAAAGAAGGAATAAAAAATCCCGGAGTTTTTGCTGTAGGAGATGTTGTGGCATTAAGGGATAGATTAAAATGGTACGAAAACAAAAAGCTTTTTGGAAAAAGGATTTTGCTTACAAGGACCTATGAACAGTCACAACAGATGAAAAAAATTTTGAGCGAAGAGGGAGCAGATGTTGTTATTTGTCCTACTATTAAAATCACGCCGTTTTTGAATAACATAGAAATGTTTTTAGAAGAAATACACAAATTTGATTACGCTGTATTTACAAGTGTAAATAGTGTTCGTAGTTTTATTGAAGCTTCCCGAGAAAAAAGGTTTGATTTAAGAAATTTAAGTATTAAAGTAGTAGCAATAGGAAGTAAGACTGCGGAAGCTTTAGAAAATATTTTTATATATCCAGATATAATTCCTGAGGAATACACCTCATACTCTTTGGCAAATGCTCTTAAAAAACATGTTGAAGGGAAAAACATAGTGCTTTTGACTTCTCAGATAGGTGGGGATATATTGATGGAAAGCCTAGGAAATTGCGCTAACGTACAAAAAATTGTTGCATATAAAAATGAACCAAATTATGAAATAAAGGGAAAGCTTATAAGTGAACTCCGCAAAGGAATAGATATTGCTGTATTTACAAGTTCCTCTACTTTTAATTATATGCATCAATTAATAGGAGACGAAATAAATCTTCTAAAAAACTCTAAAATAGCTGCAATAGGACCTGTAACAAAGAAGGCTATAGATGATAAAGGATTTAATGTAGACATAATGCCAAGCGAATACACAACGGAAAAACTTATTGAAGAAATATTAAAAAACTATCAAAACCAATAGAAAGAGGAGATAAAATGGATTTGGTAAAAAGGCCAAGAAGGCTTAGGATAAACAGCATTTTAAGGGATATGATAAGAGAAACTTCTTTAGATGTAGGTGACCTTATATATCCTCTTTTTGTTGTGCCAGGAGATAATATAAAAGAAGAGATAGATTCAATGCCAGGTGTTTACCATTTTTCTATAGATTTGCTTATAGAAGAAGTTAAAGAAGTGCGTGACCTTGGAATTCCTGCTATTTTACTTTTTGGTGTGCCTTCATATAAAGATGAATTCGGGTCAGAGGCTTACAGCGAGGAAGGTATCGTTCAAAAAGCGGTGAGAGAAATAAAAGAAAAAGTGCCAGAAATTGTGGTAATAACAGATGTATGTATGTGTGGGTATACAACTCATGGACACTGTGGCATTGTTGAAAATGGCCAAGTTCTAAATGACAAAACAGTGGACTACATTGCTAAAATAGCCTTGTCCCATGTTGAGGCAGGGGCGGATATTGTAGCGCCTTCTGACATGATGGATGGAAGAGTAGCTGCCATAAGAAAGCTTTTAGATAGTAAAGGATTTGTAAATACACCTATTATGGCTTACAGTGCTAAATACGCTTCCTCTTTTTATGGACCTTTTAGAGAAGCAGCAGATTCTTTCCCACAATTTGGCGACAGAAAGTCTTATCAAATGGACTATGGAAATTCCAATGAAGCCTTAAGAGAAATAGCTCTTGACATTGAAGAAGGAGCAGATATTGTCATGGTAAAGCCGGCACTTTCTTATCTTGATATTATAAGGCGGGTAAAGGATAATTTCAACATTCCTATTGCTGCTTATAATGTAAGTGGAGAATATTCAATGGTAAAGGCGGCAGCTAAGATGGGTTGGATTGATGAAAAATCGGTAGTCTTAGAAATACTCACTTCAATTAAAAGGGCAGGGGCAGATATAGTTATAACCTACTTTGCAAAGGATGTTGCGAAATGGCTTATTACCCTGTAATGCTTAATGTAAAAAACAAAAAATGCCTTGTTGTAGGGGGTGGCAAAGTTGCTCTTAGAAAAATTTTATCTCTTGTTGAAGGAGAAGCTTTAGTTACTGCCATTTCTCCTTCTTTTGATGAAGGAATAATTGAGCTTGCAGCAAAAGAAAAAGTGGAACTTATAAGACGTGAGTATCAACAAGGGGATGTAAGGGGATTTTTTGTTGCGATTGCTGCTACAGATGATGAGAAGGTAAATAAACTTGTGGCGTCAGATGGAGAAAAATACAATGTGCTTGTAAATGTGGTTGATGATAAAGACCTTTCTTCTTTTATTGTACCTGCCATTGTAAAAAGGGGAGACCTAATTATTTCTATATCTACAAGTGGCAAAAGTCCACTTCTTTCGAGAATGATAAAAGAAAAATTGGAGTCAATTTTCAATGATGACTATGAAAAACTATTACAAAAACTATATCAGAAGAGGATGGAATTAAAGGAAAAAGATTTTGCTAAAGAAGAAAAAATGGCTATTTACAGAAAAATTATTAAAAAAAGCGGGCTGTTAAGAGGTGATTCTGTGAAAACTGATAAATCGCAAAAGCTTTTTGAAAAAGCTAAAAAACTTATGCCAGGTGGTGTTAATAGCCCTGTAAGAGCTTTTAAATCAGTAGGAGCTACTCCTGTTTTTATAAAAAAGGGACAAGGAAGTCATATTTGGGATGAAGATGGCAATGAATACATAGACTATGTTCTTTCATGGGGACCGCTAATACTTGGGCATTCACATCCACAGGTGGTAGAAGCTATTAAAAAACAAGCACAACTGGGTACCAGTTTTGGAGCCTGTACAGAGTTGGAAGTTAAGATGGCAGAAAAAATAATTGAGGCTGTTCCATCTATAGAAGTTGTCAGAATGGTGAATTCAGGCACAGAAGCCACTATGAGTGCTATAAGATTGGCAAGGGGATATACGGGCAGAGACATCATTGTAAAATTTGAAGGATGTTATCACGGACATTCTGACAGCCTGCTTATAAAAGCAGGGTCAGGTGCACTTACTTTTGGAATGCCTGATTCAAAGGGCGTAACAAACGAGATAGCAAAGGATACAATTATAGCTAGATATAATGATATCAAAATGGTAGAAGATATTTTTGAAATGTACGGTGAGAACATCGCCGCTGTAATTGTAGAGCCTATTGCAGGTAATATGGGTACAGTTTTACCTGAAGAGGGATTTTTAAAGGGATTGAGAGAGATTACTGCAAAGTATAAATCACTTTTAATTTTTGATGAAGTGATGACAGGTTTTAGAGTGTCTTATTCAGGGGCACAAGGGCTTTACAATATTATGCCTGATATTACTACGCTTGGTAAAATTATTGGTGGAGGTCTTCCTGTTGGTGCCTATGGAGGAAAGGAAGAGATTATGAGAATGATTTCTCCTGATGGACCGGTGTATCAAGCAGGGACTTTGTCTGGCAATCCTCTAGCAATGACAGCAGGCTTTGAGACTTTAAAAATATTATCTGAAACTTCCAATATTTATGAAGAGTTAGACAAGAAAGCAGAAAAATTGTGTAAGGGGCTAAAAGAAAGCATAGTTCAAAATGGAATTGATGTTACAATAAATAGAATAGGCAGCATGATGTGTATGTTTTTTACGAATGATGAAGTAAAAGACTATAACTCTGCTTTAAAATCAAACACTGTTGTGTATGCTGCATATTTTAGAGAAATGCTGAAAAGGGGTGTGTACCTGCCTCCTTCTCAATTTGAGACCTTCTTTTTATCAATGGCTCATACAGAGGAGGATATTGAAAAAACAATTGAGGCTAGTTTTGAAGTTGCAAAAATTATAAGTAAGCAATACAAGGACATTTCTATTCATTGACAACCTATTTATAAAATGATATCCTTTATTTAAAGGGAGAATTGAATAACATGCAAATACAGGTGCCCAATTTTGGAATCCAAATTGGGTTAAAAGGGAAGCAGGTGAAAATCCTGCACGGTCCCGCCACTGTGATGGTGAGCTCTTTACATTATGCCACTGTCTGTCACTCAGCGGAGCACGAATTTAACAAATTATATTTCGTATAAAAACATGCTCCGCTGAGTGACGGATGGGAAGGCGTAAAGAGCAATGAACCTAAGTCAGGAGACCTGCCTGTATTTGTGACACACTTACTCTACGGTCGATAGAGGGGGTGTTATAAAGGGATAAGTATGTGTTTTTTACCTCTTAACGCCGTTGGTAAGTTAAGAGGTTTTCTTTTTACTTAAATTTTACAAAAAGAGGTGTGTGTGATGAAAAGGTGGATGTTACTTGCAGCATTTGCGTTGCTTTTAATAGCTCCACAAATTGCCTATTCAATGCATATAATGGAAGGTTTTCTACCTCTTAAATGGTGTATAATATGGGATATAGCTTCTTTGCCTTTTGTGGTTATAGGACTTATAGCGATAAACAAAAAAGTAAAAGAGAATCCAAAACTTAAGATGCTTTTAGGTTTTGCAGGTGCTTTTGCATTTGTGCTTTCAGCACTTAAAATACCTTCAGTTACAGGAAGTTGTTCGCATCCAACCGGCGTAGGACTTGGAGCTATACTCTTTGGACCTTTTGCTATGAGCGTTTTAGGCCTTATAGTCCTTTTGTTTCAGGCATTACTTTTGGCCCATGGCGGCATAACGACTTTGGGCGCTAATACATTTTCCATGGCTATAGTAGGGCCAATTGCTTCCTATTATATATTTAAAGGGGTAAAAAAAGCAGGTGGTCCAAATTGGCTTGCAGTATTTTTAGCTGCCTCAATTGGGGATTTGCTTACATATGTAACTACCTCCTTCCAACTTGCTATTGCTTTCCCTGCTGAAGTAGGCGGCTTTACAGCCTCATTTTTAAAATTTATGGGGATATTTGCAGTGACACAGGTACCTTTGGCAATAAGTGAGGGGCTTTTAACTGTGCTCGTAATCAATATGCTAACTGCCTACAGTAAAGAAGAACTCATTGAACTTAAGGTTTTAGAGAAAGAAGGTAAGGCAATATGAAGGATAAAAAGTTTTTAATAAAGAATTTGATATTGGGCTTGTTGGTTATTTTACTGGTGGTGTTTCCCCTTGTTACTATTAAAAATGCTGAATTTGCTGGTGCAGATGACAGGGCGACAGAAGCTATTGCTCAGGTAGACAAAAATTACAAGCCATGGTTTAAACCAATTTGGGAGCCACCAAGTGGAGAAATTGAAAGCCTTTTGTTTGCCTTACAGGCTGCAATTGGTGCAGGCTTTTTGGGATATTATATAGGTGTTGCGAAGGGGAGAAAAAATGCTAATAGATAGTTATGCTTATACCAACAGGATGTACAATGTACATCCTGTTGAAAAACTTTTATTTGCTTTTTTGACTATGATTTTATGCTTTGAATTTGATGCCTATACAAATATTGCAGTAATTATTTTGGTATTTGTGATAACTGTATTTAAAGCGAAAATTCCAGCAAAAGTGTACATTAAGCTTATGTTAATTCCCTTTTCTTTTTTGATAATAAGCATAATAACACTTATTATAAATGTGATAGGGAATAAAAGTGCTGCATTAATAAGCTTTAATATTTTGGGGGTAACTTTAGGAATTACTGCACAAGGCATTAATACTGCTGTTATTTTATTCTTTAGAACTTTAGCAATAGTGTCTTGCTTGTATTTTCTTGTACTCACTACTCCTGTAGTTGACATTATAAATATCTTAAAGAAATTGAAAATTCCATCACTATTTTTAGAGTTACTTCAATTAATTTATAGGTTTATATTTGTTTTAACGCAAGCTGCTAATGAGATCTATATATCTCAAGATTCAAGGTTGGGATATGCCACATTAAAAAATGGCTACAGGTCTTTAGGACTTTTGATATCCTCTCTTTTTATTAAGTCCTACAAAAATTCAGAGGATTTATATGTGGCTTTAGAGGCAAGAGGTTATAATGGAGAGATAAAAGTCCTCAGTAAAGATTACAAATTTTGTTATAAAAATATAATATTTATTGTTTTGATAGAACTAATTTTAATAAGCGCATCAATGCTTTTAAGAAGGTGAACTATGAAAGAGCAGTTTATATTAGAAGCTATAAATATTACTTTTGAGTACAGCGACGGCACAAAAGCTTTGAATGAAGTAAATATGTCGATAGAGGAAGGTAAAAAGATTGCAGTTTTAGGTCCAAACGGTGCAGGCAAGACAACACTGTTTTTGCACTTCAATGGGATTTTGAAACCCAAATTAGGAAAAATATTATACAAAGGTGAAGAGATAAATTACAGTCATAGCGAACTTGTAAAACTTAGAAAAAACGTTGGTATTGTTTTTCAAAATCCTGACATACAACTTTTCTCTGCCAATGTATACCAAGAAATTTCTTTTGGCCCTATGAACTTAGGCTATTCAGAAAATATAGTAAAAGAGAAAGTTGAAAACGCCATGAAAGAAACGAGAATTATTGATTTAAAAGACAAGCCTACCCATTTTTTAAGCTATGGGCAGAAAAAAAGCGTTTCAATAGCTGATATTATAGTTATGGAGCCTGAAGTTATTATATTGGATGAGCCAACAGTTTATTTAGATCCTAAGCATGTTCAAGAGGTTATGGGTTTATTTGACAAATTGGTTGAAGAGGGAAAGACAATTATTTTATCAACTCATGATGTGGACTTTGCTTATTCATGGGCTGACTATATATATGTCATGAAAAATGGAAAAGTTGTTGCAAAAGGCGAGCCCACAGTTGTCTTTGCTAATGCAAAAGAACTTGATTGGAGTGATTTGAGAAAGCCTATGCTTTTAGAGATATATGAAATTTTAAAAGAAAAAGGAATTATAAACGGAAGTAATATACCAAAAAATATAGAGGAATTAAAGAAGTGTATAAAATAAAAAAGCTGCTGAAAACTCAGCAGCTTAAAGCTATTCATTTTTACTTTCTTTTTGTCCTTGAGGGAAAAATTGATGTAGAATATCCAAAGATAGAGGGAAAACTACGATATTTGACCTGTCATTAGCTATTTCTCTTAAAGTTTGAAGATACCTAAGTTGCAGAGAAACGGGTTGTGAGGCTATGATGCGAGCAGCTTCAGCAAGTTTTGCAGCTGCTTGATATTCTCCATCAGCGTTTATAATTTTAGCGCGGCGTTCTCTTTCTGCTTCTGCTTGTGCTGCCATGGCCCTTTGCATGCTTTGTGGTAGTTCTACATCCCTTATTTCTACAAGATTTACTTTTACTCCCCATGGCTCTGTTCCCTCATCTATAATCTCGCGGAGCCTTTTGTTTATTTCTTCTCTGTGAGATAATAATTCGTCTAAGTCAGACTGACCTAAAACGCTTCTTAGTGTAGTTTGTGCCAGCTGAGATGTTGCTCTTATGTGGTCCAAAACTTTTATAACAGCGTTGGCAGGGTCTATTACTCTGAAGTATACTACTGCATTTACTTTAACAGTAACGTTGTCTCTTGTAATTGCCTCTTGTGTTGGTACTTCCATTGTTATGACTCTCAAATCTACTTTTTGCATTCTCTCTATTATAGGAATCAAGAAAAATATTCCTGGCCCCCTTACACCTACGTAGCGTCCAAGACGAAAAATCACACCCCTTTCGTATTCCTGTACTATTCTAATGGATGCGGAAATTAAACTTATAAGGATTATTAATAAAGTGAATAGAAATGCAAAACTCTCAATCATTTTTTTTACTGCCTCCCTCTTTTATTTTTTCAACTTTAACTGTCAAACCCTCTACTGCTGTAATGACCACCTTTTCGCCTTTTGCAATATACTCTTTAGATTCTGCTTGCCACCTTTCTCCTTCTACTAAGACTATGCCATTTGGATTAATATCACTTACTGCAATACCTATTTCACCAATTAGACCTTCTACTCCTGTGACTACTTTTCTCTTTTGAGCTTTTATAACAGCAGCTAACAAGAAAGAAACAAAAACTGCCATGAAAAAGGCTGTTGCGAAAACTACTCCTTTGTTAATAGTGAGTCCCATTTGGTTTCCACTAAATAACATTAAAGAGCCAAGTACGAAGGAAGTTATACCGCCCACTGCTAAAATGCCATGGCTTACAACAAACGCTTCAGATGCCAAAAGCACAAGCCCTAATATGACAAGAAGCATTCCACTTAATTGAGCATTTAATGTTCCAAGTGTGTAAAGGCCTAAAAGTAAGCTTATTCCTCCTGCCACACCGGGAAAGATAGCACCAGGATGATAAAGCTCCAATACAATACCCAAGATACCAGCGCTCATGAGAAGATAAGCAATATTTGGATCGCTTATTGCAAAGAGAAATTTTTGAGCTGAAGACATTGGGAAGTATTTGATTGGACCATCAGTTTGCAAAGTTGTAGTTGTGCCGTCAAAATTTTTGACTGTAAGGCCGTTTATTTTTTTTAGAAGGTCGTTTAAATTAGTAGCTTTAAAATCGATTAAATGGGCATTTAATGCTTCTGTGTCAGTAAAAGATTTGCTTTCAATAACTGCCATTTCAGCATTTTTGGGGTCTCTCCCCCTGTTTTCTGCGATACTTCTTATCCAAGCAGCAGCGTCATGAGTGATTTTTTGCTTTTGTACATCTGATAAAGCAGTGTCGTCTTCCATTGACACAGGATGGGCAGCGCCTATTCTACTTCCAGGAGCCATTGCAGCGACATTTGCTGAAAGTGTTATGAAAGTACCAGCCGAACCCGCCCAAGCTCCTGCGGGGGAGACATATACTACAACAGGAATAGGAGAATTTAGTATTTTTGTGACGATTTTTTGAGTAGTAGAATACAAACCGCCAGGGGTAGAAAGTTCTATGACTATACAACTTGCACCATTTTTTTCTGCCGTTTCAAAGCCGCTTTCAACATAATCTGCAACAACAGGTACAATTGGACCATCAATGGATAGTACATAAACGGGGCTTTGGGGCGGAACTGCTTTTAAAGAAGAAAATGGCATGATAACAAAAATTAACAAGATTGTAAATAGTAAAATTTTCCTTAAATTAAACACTTTTTGTTCCCCCTTTAATAACATTTTAACATAACTGAAAAATTTTATATAGTATTTTATGTGATTGGCAGAATTTTTCTTGAAGGATTTTTTATAAAAATGTAGAATTTAATTTATATGTTTATTGATTTATATATTCGACAAAAAAGTCGAAAACCTTTTTTATTTTTAACCTAAGAGGAGGATATTTAATGGCGTTTTTTAAAGTTGAAACAGAAGAAGACATAAAAAATTTAAATTTTCTCGAAAGAATTTACGGAATTCTATTTAAACCTTCAATAACAATAAAAAATTTAATGTATCAGCCAAAACTAGTTTATCCTGCCATAGTGAAAATTGTTGGGATAGTATTTCTTTATATCTTACGTTATCCTGTATATGAAAGACATATACGTGAACTTTTAAAAATGAGGTTATCGCAACCAGATGCAGGATTTACGCCACAGGAAATAGATTTAGCTATTAAGTTAGCGCCAAAATCTGTAATAACTTCTACGCTTATAAATAATACACTTTCGTGGATTTTTATCGTGTTAGCTCTTTATGCTGTAATCAAATGGGTATTTAGAGGAAAAGCGGATGTAGCACAATTATTTTCAATTACTGGTTATGCCTATACTCCTGTTTTAATATATTTTCTAATATGCTTTATTGCATCCTTTTTTACAGGACAGCTTTTAGTGGATATGTCACCTGCATTGTTGTTTCCTTTGTTAAAAGGAACTACAATATATGGCTTTTTGAGAAGTATTGATCCCTTCATGGTGTGGCAGTTTGTTATAATAGCTATAGGAATAAAAATGTCAAGTGGAATAAAGAAGAGCGATGTTTATTGGGTTACAGCTTTTGCGTTTCTTGTGACAGTGTTTGTGAATATTGATTATTATAAACTGCTGGACTAAAAATCAAACAAAGGGGACGGTTCCTTTTGTCTGAGGACCGTCCCTTTTTACGTATTTACAGCATCTCTTCTAAAGTTTTTTTAATTTCAATGAGGAAAATTTCTGTGTTTACAACAGTTTTATTTGGCAAGTCAGATAAAGCGGCTAAGTCTTTTGTCATTATCCCTTTTTCAATTGTCTTTAAGGATGCTTTTTCAAGCTTATCTGCAAAATCAACAAGGTCTTTTATTCCGTCAAGTTCTCCTCTTTTTTTCAAAGCGCCTGTCCATGCAAAAATTGTAGCAATAGAGTTAGTAGAAGTTTCTTCACCTTTAAGGTATTTATAATAATGCCTTGTAACTGTTCCATGAGCCGCTTCAAATTCGTATTTCCCATCAGGAGAGACTAATACCGATGTCATCATGGCGAGGCTTCCAAATGCTGTTGCTACCATATCTGACATTACATCGCCGTCATAATTTTTGCATGCCCAAATCATTCCGCCTTCAGACCTTACAATTCGAGCTACGGCATCGTCAATAAGGGTATAGAAATATTCAATTTCTGCTTCCTCAAATTTTTCTTTATATTCATTTTCATATATTTCCTGGAATATGTCTTTAAATCTGTGGTCATATACTTTTGAAATAGTGTCTTTGGTCGCAAACCACAAATCCTGTTTCGTATCTAAAGCATAATTAAAACATGCTCTTGCAAAACTTTTTATTGACTCATCAGTATTGTGCATACCGAGTATAACTCCAGGGCCTTCAAATTCATGTATTGTCTGCCTTGCCACTTCTCCTTTTTCAGAAGTAAACACAAGTTCTGCTTTGCCTTTTTCAGAGACTCTATATTCTACGTCTTTGTAAATATCCCCATAGGCATGTCTTGCAATTGTAATGGGTTTTTTCCATGTTTTTACGAGAGGTTTGATACTTTCTACAATAATAGGTGTGCGAAAAACTGTGCCATCAAGTATTGCTCTGATTGTACCATTAGGGCTTTTCCACATTTTTTTGAGATTGTATTCTTTGACCCTTTCTGCATTTGGAGTGATTGTGGCGCATTTTACCCCGACTCCGTACTTTTTTATTGCGTATGCTGCATCAACTGTGACCTGGTCATTAGTTTCGTCCCTGTTTTTGATTCCAAGGTCATAATATTCTGTTTTAAGGTCTATATAGGGCTCTAAAAGTATTTCTTTTATCAATTTCCATATGATTCTTGTCATTTCGTCCCCGTCCATTTCAACAATAGGAACCTTCATCTCAATTTTTTGTGCCATTTTCTTCTCCCCTTTGTTTGAAATGTAACAATAAAATTTTTAAAATATTTTATTGCGATTTTTTATCACAACTTGATTCTATTATATAGAATATAAGGGATTTTTGCAATATCTATTAATTGAGCTTTCACAACTTGACCTAAATACAGGACAGACAAAGGGGACGGTTCCTCTTGTCTGAATTTTTCAGACAAGAGGAACCGTCCCCTTTGTCTTTTTAGCTAAAAAGAACCATCCCAGAAAGTGGAGGGACTGTAAGAATACTGCCTGAAAGTGTCCAATCGCCTTTTTCTATGGGGAGAATTCCAGCTTTTCTATTGTCAACAACCACCTTCCAATTCCCTTGGGGGATTTTTACCTCAACTTTAGATTTTGTTGGATTGTAGATTACAGTAATTTTTTTCCATGGATCGCTATTGGCATTATCTGAAATTAAGAAAGCAATTGTATTTTTTGGGGATTTTATAAAATGAAGCTTTGACTTTATTTCTTCTGCTGTTCGCATCCTAAAGGAAGGATGTTCTTTCCGTAGCTTTATTAAGCCCTGATAATATTCAAATACTTCTTTGTATATAAGTTTTCTCGGCCATTCCAGCTGATTTATTTCATCCCCTGCGTTGAAACTGTTGTTATTTCCCTTTTTTGTCCTTAAAAATTCTTCTCCAGCATGTATAAAAGGGATACCTTGGCTGGTGAGTATTATCATAGTAGCAAGCTTATCCATAAGTATTTTTTCTTCTTCTGTGGCATCTGGATTACTTTTTGAAATTTTGTCCCATAAAGTCAGATTGTCATGGCATGAGACATAGTTTACAGTCTCCTGCGGATTTATTGTAAAATCTTTAATTTCAGCAGAATATTCTATTGAACCTACTACTCCTTTCATAATATCCTTCTCAACATTTTTCTTGCCAGTGGCAAATCCCTTGGATTCATCATCAGGGAATCCCTTTATTGCATTTCTGAAATTGTCATTAAATACAGCTATTCGCGTGCCTTTTTGTGCTCCTTTTAAAAATTGCTTTTCTACAGGCAAGACTGAAGGGCCCGCTGTCCACGGTTCCCCATATAAGAGCAAAGAAGGATCTATAGAATGTAGAGTTTTTTCTATTTCTTTCATTGTATCTATATCGTGAAGTCCCATTAAGTCAAATCTAAAACCATCTACATGGTATTCTTTTACCCAGTATTTCAAAGAATCTATTATTAATTTTTTTACCATTGGCCTTTCAGATGCAGTTTCATTACCGCAGCCAGAACCATTGGAATAACTGCCATCGGAATTATGTCTGTAAAAATATCCTGGTTCAACTTTGTCAAAAATAGAATTGAGCACAGTATAAGTGTGATTATAGACTACATCCATAACCACCTGTATTCCTGCTCTGTGAAGGGAGAGTATCATTTCTTTTACTTCTTTTATTCGTGATATAGGGTCATTTGGGTCTACAGCGTAACTTCCTTCCGGAACAAAGTAGTGATAAGGGTCATACCCCCAGTTGTATCCTCCCTTTAATTCATCTACACTTGCAAAGTCCTGAATGGGAAGAAGGTGAACATGAGTTATGCCTAATTCTATCAGGTGGTCAAGGCCGGTTTTCACCCCTTTATAACTCGTACCTTTTTCTGTAAAAGCGAGGTATTTGCCTTTGTTTTTGATGCCAGAATCTTTGTGAACAGAAAAATCTCGAACGTGAAGTTCATATATTATGGCATCAACAGGGTTATCAAAAGAAGGCTTTACATCTTCTGACCATCCAGGAGGGTCTGTATCTTTAAGGTCAATTACTACACCGTGTGTTCCATTTGCTGTTAAAGCTTTTGCGTAAGGGTCTACAGTTTCGACGAGTTCGCCTTTTCTGAAGATTTTGTAGGTGTATAAGACATTTTTTAGGTTTTCATTTACAGTAATAAACCATGTACCTCCCTCGCTTTTTTCCATTTCTATTTCTCGTTTTTTATCATCCTTAAAAAGGCATAAATATACTTTTTCTGCGGTTGGAGCCCACAGCCTGAATTTCGAGTACAAGGGATTAAATGTGCATCCCAAGTCATCTCCGTTATACACCGGATATTCTTCAAAGTTTTTGTACATTACTAATTCTCCTTTCTTATTTCATCATATGTTTTTTCTTTCATTAATTCTTTTAAAAAGTGGAAGTAGTGAGGAAATTATTCTTTGTTGTAAAAGGAAATCTAAAAGGAATTACCCTCCTAAAAGAAAAATTGTCTTTAGAAATATTATAATACAAAACCTTACAAATTTCAGTAAAAATTTTCTTGAACAAGATTGTGGAAAATGCTATACTAAAAGCAAAGATATGATATAGTTATTCTGAGTTTTTTAAATCTTGCCTTTATTTTTTCATCTCTTTTTTCAGTTCTTTGATTTTTCCCCTGAGGAATATATAAAAAGGGGTGTTTCAAAATGGCAGTCCAGTATAAAAATTCAACTATCTATCTTTCCGATATCAGAAAATTCTTAAAAGGGGAACATTTCAGAGCTTACACCTTTTTAGGCAGTAGATTTATAAATTATAGGGGAAAAGAGGGGACAGTGTTTTGCGTCTGGGCGCCTAATGCAGTTAGGGTAGGAGTTGCAGGTGATTTTAATAATTGGGATGCAAAAAATCACATGATGCTCAAAGTAAAAGATTCAGGGCTGTGGTGGATTTTTATAGAAGGCTTAAAAGAAGGGGAACTTTACAAATACGAAATTCACACAAAAGACGGAAAAAGGATTTTAAAAACAGACCCTTATGCCATTTTTTCAGAAGTGCGACCTAACACTGCTTCTATTGTCAAAAATTTGCCCGAGTATCAGTGGCATGATGAGGACTGGATGTTAAGGAGAAAAAGCGAAAATATTTTTGAAACTCCTATAAATATTTATGAACTTCACTTGGGGTCCTGGAGAAGAAAAGAAAATGGAGAATTGTTAAACTATAGAGAAATTGCCGATTTACTTGTACCTTATGTAAAGGAAATGGGGTATACTCATGTGGAATTGCTGCCCTTAATGGAACATCCTTTAGATATGTCATGGGGATATCAAATAACGGGTTATTTTTCTGTAACAAGTCGCCATGGCACTCCTGAAGATTTTATGTATTTTGTCGATAAACTGCATGAACATGACATTGGAGTAATTATGGACTGGGTTCCAGGGCATTTTTGCAAGGATGCGCATGGCCTTTACAATTTTGATGGGACCCACCTTTACGAATACGATGACCCTTTCATAAGAGAAAATGACTACTGGGGGACAGCAAACTTTGACGTGTCAAAGCCGGGTGTAAAAAGCTTTCTCCTTTCCAATGCTTATTTCTGGTTTAAAGAGTATCATATAGACGGTTTGAGATGTGATGCCATTTCTAATATGCTCTACCTTCATACCCGTTCTGGAAGGCAGGAAGTTCACGACCAGGTGGTTTCCTTTCTAAGAGATGTAAATAGACTTATCTTCACCAATTTCCCCAATCCTTTGATGGTGGCGGAAGAATCAAGTGCATATCCTTTAGTCACTTATCCTGATTATGGTGGAGGGCTTGGTTTTAATTACAAATGGGACATGGGATGGATGAATGATACTCTAAAATATATGGCATTTCCCCCTGAAGAAAGAAAGTGGAATCACAATCTCCTCACTTTTTCTATCATGTACACTTATTCAGAAAATTTCATTTTACCTCTGTCACATGATGAAGTTGTGCACGGGAAAAAATCTTTGCTTGATAAGATGCCTGGCACTTATGAAGAAAAATTTGCAAATCTCAGGGCTTTGTACGGCTATATGATGACTCATCCAGGGAAGAAACTGCTTTTTATGGGTGGAGAATTTGGGCAGTTCATAGAATGGGACTTTAAGAAGGAGCTAGATTGGTTCTTGCTTGATTATCCAATGCACAAAAGTCTGCAAGAATATGTAAAAGATTTAAATAAAATATATCTTTCCAATAAAAGTCTTTATGAAATGGACCATTCTGAAGAGGGTTTTCTATGGATTGATGTCAACAACAGTGAACAGAGCATTATCTCTTATATCAGATTTGCAAAAGACAAAAAAGACTTTTTGGTGGTGGTGTGCAATTTCAGTAAGGTATCTTATCCCGTCTACAGAATAGGGGTGCCAGAATATTGTTTGTATAAGGAGATTTTGAATAGTGATGAAACAAAATACGGAGGGAGAAGCTTTGTGAACGAAAATCTCATTGAAGCTGAAAAAATAGGAATACACGGCAAGCCTTACAGCATACAAATAAAATTGCCTCCTCTTTCCGCAGTGATATTAAAACCACAATATGAGTGAGGTGAATTTTATGGAAAGGGAGATTATTGCATTAATTCTTGCAGGGGGCCAGGGTAGCAGACTTGAATTGCTGACAAAAACAAATGCAAAACCTGCAGTAGAGTTTGGGGGTAAATATCGCATAATCGATTTTACTCTAAGCAATTGTTCTAATTCTTCTATAGAAGTGGTAGGAGTTTTGACCCAGTATCAACCTCTTATACTTCACTCTCATATAGGTATAGGCAGTGCCTGGGATTTGGACAGGGTCAACGGCGGCGTTACAATACTTCCTCCCTATACTGAAGAAAGGGGAGGTAAGTGGTATAGTGGGACTGCTGATGCTGTGCTTAAAAATATAAACTTTGTTGAAAGATATTCTCCGGAAAATTTATTGATTCTCTCCGGGGACCATGTGTACAAAATGGATTATCTAAAAATGCTTAAATTTCACAAGCAAAAGGATGCTGATGCCACAATTGCTGTTACAAAAGTGCCAATAGAGGAGGCTTCGCGCTTTGGAATAATGAATACTTATGAAGATTATAGGATATATGAATTTGAGGAAAAGCCAAAAAAACCTAAAAACACATTGGCTTCAATGGGAATATACATTTTCAAATGGGATAAGTTGAAAGAAGTTTTGATGGAAGATGCTCAAGACGAAAGTTCTTCTCACGACTTTGGCAAAGACATAATTCCCAAGATGCTTAAAAAAGGGTACAAGATGTATGCCTATGTCTTTAATGGATACTGGAAGGATGTAGGTACAATAAGCAGCTATTGGGAGGCAAGCATGGACCTGATAAAAGAAGACCCATACTCTCCAAAAGAAGAAGAATTAAGACTCTTTGACGGAAGCTGGAAAGTTTACAGCGCCTCTTTTGCATATCCTCCTCAGTATATCGGTCCCTCTGCAAAGATTTCAAATTCCCTTATAGTGGAAGGATGCATAGTCTTTGGAACTGTTTCTAATTCGATTTTGTCTTATGGGGTAGTTGTGGGAGAAAAAGCGGAGATAATAGATTCTATCATTATGTCTGACGCAGTGATTGAAGACGGGGCAAAAGTCGTAAAAAGCATAATTGGACCCAAAGTGGTTGTGAAAAGAGGGAGCATTGTAGGAAATTGTAAAGAAATAACCGTTGTGAGAGAGGGAGAGATTGTAATGGAAAATGTGAATTAAAATAACTGAAGGGAGGAGAATTTTATGCTTGCCAACTATATAGGTGTGTTAAATTTAAATGAAGAAGAGGGTAATTTAAAAAGTCTTACAGTAAATAGACCTCTTGCTTCTGTTATAATTTTTGGAAGATACCGTGTGATAGATTTTATACTTTCAAATCTTGTAAATGCTGGTGTGAAAACTGTAGGAATTTTTGGGCAGACCCACTCCCGGTCCTTAGTTGACCATTTAGGTACCGGCAAACCTTGGGATTTAAATAGAAAAAACGGAGGCTTGTTTATATTTAATTATTCTTTGGAAAATCCGCCTATAAGCGATGCAAAACTTTTAAAAAATAATATGGAGTTTTTTTACAGAAGTTCCGGTGACCACATAATACTTGCTTCTTCCAGGATGATATACAAAATTGATTTCAATGAAGTTGCCAGATATCATGAAGAGATGGGAAATGATATTACGGTTTTGTATAAAAAAGTAAATGATACTGAAGGAAGATTTTTAAACTGCGATGTGCTCAATTTAGGTGATGAGAATGAAGTTTTAAGTGTGGGAAGACTTTTAGGGCTTAATGCAAGTGTCAATATTTCTATGGAGACTTTCATATTGAAAAAAGAGCTTTTAATAGACTTTATTTACAGGGCTATAGAGAAGAGCAAATACAATTCCTTTAAAGAGTGTATATATGACAGTTTAGATAAATTAAAAGTAGGAGCGTACGAATATAAAGGCTATTTGAGCTGTGTAAACTCGGTTAGAAACTATTATTTAACTTCAATGGATATATTGGACTTGAGAGTAAGGAGAGAGCTGTTTTTTGAAGGAGGTAAAATTTATACAAAAACAAATGACTCGCCTCCTACAAAATATTACGAAGGATGTGAGGTGGAAAATTCTCTTATTTCAAATGGCTGCCTCATAAAAGGGCGGGTCAAAAACAGCATAATCTCAAGGGGGGTTGAGATAAAAGAAGGGGCAGTGGTGGAGGATTCTATAGTGTTTTCAAATTGCATAATCGAAAAAGGGGCATTTTTGAAAAATGCCATACTGGATAAAAATGTTATAATAGAAGAAGGGAAAAGATTAATTGGGGACAAAAAGTTTCCTGTTGTCATAGAGAAGGGTGAAATAGTTGAAAATTTGCTTAGAAAGGCGGGGGAAAATATAAGATGAAAGTACTGTTTGTAGCTTCAGAAGCCTATCCTTTTGCAAGGGTAGGAGGTCTTTCGGATGTCGCTTATTCTTTGCCAAAGGCATTGAGAGGGTTGGGTTTGGATGTAAGAGTCATGCTTCCTAAATATGGACAAATACCCCCGGAGTACATAGCTCAAGTAAAACACATTGCAAATTTTATAGTGCCTGTGGGCTGGAGAAATCAATATTGCGGAATTAAATATGTAGAATTTGAAGGAATTCCTTATTACCTTTTGGACAATGAATATTATTTTAAAAGGCATCAATACTACGGATATTATGACGATGGGGAAAGATTTGCTTACTTTAGTAGAGCCATTTTAGAATCTATATATTATTTGGAGGATTTTAAACCGGATATAATCCATTGTAATGACTGGCACACAGGCATTGTTCCCGTTCTTTTAAAGGCTCACTACAGCGAGAGCGATGTGCATAGAAAAATAAAAACAGTATTTACCATACATAATTTAAAATTTCAGGGAGTATTTCCTAAGATAGTTTTGGGAGACCTCCTGTCTCTGGGAGACGAGTATTATGCAGAGGATAAACTTAAATACTATGATGGGATTTCTTTTATGAAGGGGGGAATCATATACTCTGACAAAGTGACGACTGTCAGCAAGACTTATGCAGAAGAGATAAAAACTCCTTTTTACGGTGAAGGCCTTCATGGACTGCTGGAGGGAATAGGGGACAAATTAGTGGGAATAGTTAATGGAATTGATTATGATTTTTATAACCCTGAGACGGATAAAGACATATATATAAATTACGACATAAATTCTTTTGATAAGAAGAGGCAAAACAAAGTGATGCTTCAGAAAGATTTAAAACTCGAAATAGGAGAGGATATACCTTTAATAGGGCTTGTATCAAGGCTTACCAGCCAGAAAGGAATTGATTTGATACTCGCCGTATTAGAGGATATTCTGCGCACAGGAGCTCAGTTTGTTGTTCTTGGCACAGGAGAAAAGAATTATGAAGATTCTTTTAAATACTTTGCTTTTAAATACCCATCTCAAATGGCTGCAATAATTGATTTTAGCGACTCTATGGCCAAAAAGATATATGCATCCTCGGATATGTTTTTAATGCCTTCTTTATTTGAACCCTGTGGTATAAGCCAGCAGGTAGCCCAGAGGTATGGAAGTCTTCCAATTGTGAGAGAAACGGGGGGACTTAAAGATACAGTGACTCCCTATAATGAGTACACTGGCGAAGGGAATGGTTTCTCATTTACAAACTACAATGCCCACGATATGCTTCATGTAATAGAGTATGCCCTATCAATATATAAAGATAAGGATAGGTGGAATAGCATAGTAAGGCAGGCTATGGAAGTAGACCACAGCTGGAATGCTTCAGCTAAAGAATATCTTTTGCTTTACGAAAGCTTGTTGATAGATTAAAGCAGTGTTATATTAATGGGAGGAGATTATTCTCCTCATTTTTATTATATCGCCTATAATAATAGAAAATGAGAATATGATAATCAACTATTGATAAAAAAATTGCGGATGAAGCATCAATGGTAATAAAACTGCTGGCTGAGAAAATAGCAACTGAGTACGAAAAGATAGTAAAAGAAAAAGAGCTAAATAAGATAAAGATAAAATTAAATGACAACCAGATAAAAATACTGGCATTAGAGGCAAAGGGATACAGAGAATTAGACATAGCAGAAGCTCTTGGGATAGGGGTTGTGACTGTGAAATATCACAAGAGAAAAATAGTAGAAAAACTTGAGGTAAAAAATATCAAAGAAGCGGTGGCAAAGGCGATTAAGCTAAACTTGATAGATATGGACTAAAATTTGGGGCTATACTTTAGCATAATTTTTTTGCTTAATTATGTAAACATTAACTGGAAATGTAATAAAAACTATACTAAAGTATAGTAGACATTGAAAAATTTGTATGTTACAATAGCTGTAGAAAAGTTTGGTAGATTAGGGGGGATATAAACAATAATATGTTTTTTAATAGGGGTAGAATCTATAGAGACAAACTCACTGAAGATAACGCCCATATTTTTGAGGATATTGACCTGGTTTTGAAAGATAGAGGTCAAAAGAGAACTCATTAATAAAAAGGCGGAAAGTCCAATAAGAAGGAAGAGGTTTAAGGATGTTAAAGCCACAAAGATGAGCAATGATAAGATTATTGCGGAGATAATCTAAGAGGTCAGAAATTGTACCGAATCTTAAATCTTAATGGCAATAAAAGCTCTGAAAAGTGCATGATGAGAATAATCCTTACGGCCAGGACTAGAGGAAGGGAATTCAGGTATTGCTGAACCAGAGGGAATTGTAGATCTTGCTGTCGCAGCTGTTCTGGCTGCTACAGTTTGGGACGTTGTAGGTGTAGTTAATTACGTTGCTGCATATTTGGTACAAACTGTGGTAGCTGTTACTACTTGGGTTAAAGCGATTGAACCTTCCACAAAATAATAAAATCAATTAGTTTGATAAATTGTACAAATTTAGAAGAAATTCTTGCTTATTGTATGGGCAAGAATTTCTTCTAAAATTTTAGATGATAAGAAGTTCAGTCTTTCCCGAGTGGTAATGCTGCTTTACCAGTATTCCACAGAGGTGAGTTCAAAATTATCTCAGTGAACTAAAAGGGACCTTCCACTTTTAAGTTTATTAGAGACAAAGGACCATTTAAATAAAAATGAGAATTTTAATTATGGGATTGTTTTACCAGGGTAAAAATGGTTTTTTAAGGATTTAATTTGTGTGTTTATTATTAAATTTTTAATGTGGATTACAATCGGATTATAAGGAAGGTGTTAATATATGAATGATTTTATAGGGAGATTATTTCTAACTTTTGGTATTCCATTATTCTTTTTGTTAATAGGGGTGGTATTAAAGTATTTTCCTCCCAAAAAAATAAATTACTTTTATGGCTATAGAACTGAATTTGCTACAAAAAATGAAGATGTTTTCAAAGAAGCAAATAGATACTCTGCCAATTTATTCATTTTGCTTTCGATATTGTTATTTGTAATTAATGTAATAATGTTCATTTTTAATGTATCTTCAGCTATAATGGGAATATCCTTTGGTATTTATATAATCCCTTTATTTATATCTATAATTTATCTTACAGAAAAACATTTGCACAAAATATTTGATGAAAATGGGGTAAGGCGAGATTATAATAGTAATAGAAGTTATAAAGTAAAAGGAGTAGGAGATTTAAATCATATAAATTCAAAAAATGCCATTAAAACTGAAAAAAAATATGTTATCTATTTGTCGCTGTTAATTTTTGCTATATCTACAATAATTAATTTAATTTTATATATCAAATTACCACCACAGGTGTATATTCACTTTGGATTGACAGGAAACCCAGATGAGTGGGTTATTGAGAAAACTATAGCAATAGTGGTAGATGAAATTATATTGATATTAGGATGGTTAGGTGTTTTTCTACCCTATTATTGGATATTTCAAATAAGAAGAAATAGATTTTTAATAATATTCCTCTTACTGATATATTCTTTTCTTGAATTGGTGATATTTGATACATTATATTACAACATATATAAAATGCATATAATAAATTTTGTTACATTAGTAGTTTTTTTACTAGTATCTTTTTTGTTAGTTGTAATTGGTATATTGCATGAAAATAAAAAAGCTAGATAAAAGTAATAAAGTTAAGTCCATACAATTATGTAAAAAGAGATGAGCCGTTTTCAGCCCTCTGGTCAGAATAGAAATAGGAACAAACCAAAAATCTCAATTGGAGGGATGAGAAACGGCTCAATACAATATTATCATAGAAGGAGTTTAGTTACTACGGTTGGAACTTTTACCCTGTTTACAATTTCTGAGCTTTGTAAAAATCTTAATCCTTTTATTACGGTATGGAATTCAAGATTTTTAAGAGAAATATTTTCCCTTTATTATAATTCATAATCCGGTATTCCTCTAATAAAGCTTTGTTAATGGGGCAAGATGAAAAATGGGGTTAAGGAAGAAAGTATTTAGATATAACTGAATATTTCAAGTGGAAAAAATTCAAAAAAGCTAAGGACGAGGTTTGCTTTTTAATAAAATAACCTTTATCAGCGCTGTTAGTTTTTAACAACGTGGAGGAGTCCTGGTGTCAAAGACCGATAAAAGCCTGGAGATAGAATGAGTTGAAAAGTAGAGAGAGTAATCAAATTCTAACTAGAGGGATTTTACATAAAAATTCGGATTTGACCATCTACATACCTTATATTGCTATTGGATTAGGAATAATTACTTTTGCTTTTTATAAATTTTTGATTTATTTTGGAACTAAAAGATATTATGAAATTAGTTAGTACAAAATCTTATATTTGATTTGGAGGTTGACTATGAAAAAAGAGGAGTATAAACATATATATTCAGTACTAAAGCCTTACTTAATAAAGGAGGTGATCTTATAAAAAATAAGCGTATAATAATCTTATCCTTAATAGCGGGAGTAGTATTGAGCCTTTTTATATATTATGATTACTACAGCTATAATAAAAGTCATTTTCAGATTTATCTATATCAAACAAACGATGCACCTAATTTAAATTATACGACGAAAAGCAAACATTTTAAAATCAATACAACGATTGAGATCGGGAAAAAGTTGCAAATATCAAATGATAATTCTACGATTACAAAATATATAAAAGATATGCAAGATTCAAATAAATATACTTCATTACGTTATTCTATAAAGATAGAAAATATAAGTGATAAGGTATTAAAAAATGTTAAAATAATAGCTTTTTTAGATAAAAGCCTTGAACCTTATATATTTTCATGATTGTTATATTTTGGAACACCAATTCAACAGAGAATAGATTTAAATTATCCGAATTCTAAGTTAAAAGATAATATTATATATGTTGGTGCTTCATCTTGGCTACCCAATCTGTCTCAAATAGATGCAGATGAAAGGCAGAAAATATTAGATTCAATCAAAAAGCCTATAAAATTGATAATAAAATGGGACGGTGGGGAAGAAGACTTATTGCTGCAAAATTTTGATATAAAAATGTATTGATGGCTCTTAATAGGGCTATTTTTTTATACTTAAAAATTTTTTAAAAAACTGTAACAAATTCTTTAAAAATTTGTCTCAGACTGTTGACAAAGTTTAAAAAGTGGCATTTTGTGTGTAAATGCGACTTGTTGTCAAAGCGGTAACTAAACTTTGCGAACTTGAGAAGCGAAGGCGGAGCGAGCGAAGCGAGCGGCCACCTGAGCCAGAAGGGCGAATTGGCCGGTACCCCGCCGGAGCCCGAAAAGTGAGCCTTAGTTTAGTCGCTTTGCAACTCTGGAGCATTGACACAAAATGCCACTTAAATTAATATGAGTTTTGTCAACAAACTGTAACAAATTCTTTAAAAATTTGTCTTATATTATAAAGAGCTAATTTATCGAAAAGAGTTTTAGAGGTGGTACGATTATGAATGATATTTATGATGAATTGATTAGGTCAATCGAAGAATCAAAACTTTCAGGTGTTGACCCAAATAAAAATAGTTTTAATAAAATACTTGATAAAAGAGAGTTGGATAGGCGAAAAGAAGATTATAAAAGCATAATTTAGTATAGTTGTTATTCTACGATGAGCTGTATTGACATAATGATACGCTTAATCATGTATTCTTCATCGCTTGTTGGCACAAGCTTGTAATAAAGGCTTGTGTGGTTAATACTTAAGAGCTCAGCCTGTATGCTAATACTAAACTTTTTATCACCCCTATCAATCATTTTCATGCGTTCCTCAAGAGATTTAGAATTGGCCGGATTTTTTTAAGCCAGGTATTCTCATATGAAAGCTTCCCTATTTGTTTCAATAATTCCTCATTCTCCTTTTCATATGATTTTTTGACCTTTTCTAACTCAGTCAGTTTCTTTGCCAAACACCTTTGCTGCATTATTGACAAATTCTGCTTTCCAGCGGCAAATCATATTCGGATGTATTTCATATTTAGCAGTAATTTCACTAAGTGTTTTTTCTTTTCGCAATACCTCTAATACAATTTTTCCTTTTTGTTTTGGTTTGAAATTTCTTCTCTTATTTATAACTATATTCTAACTTATTTTCCTCTCTTTGTCTGTATAGTTTTCTGGTATAATTATAGTTTCCCATGACCCCAGTTTGTCTAAAATTGCGGATAAAATAATTAAGTTTCCTATTAATCAAAGAATTTTTTAGAAAGTTAATAATTTTACTTTATGATTAATTTTTAAATTTATAAAGGCAGAGGAGAAAGGTGAGTGGGCATGTAGTTGTCACTAACGGTGTATAATTGACCTAGAAATAACAAGGAGAGGAGGTATTCTCCTCAATTTTTTTAATTTCTAATTGTAAAATATTAGGCGAAAAATGCATTTTCGTTCCCCAAAATGACACTTTCGTTCCAAATTTAACAAATTTTGCTCTAAATATTGTATAATATTAAAAAACGGTTCAATCTTTTTGGGGGTATAAAAAATGAATTTTTTATGTTCACAGGAGGAGCTACTTTCTTCATATAAGAGATGTAGTAAAATAGGTATTGATCCTTCAATAACTGCACCATTAGTGGTACTGAATTCAGAAGATTTGCAAAAGAAAATACATAACAATAAAGAGCTCATAGAAGCTTTTCATATGAGTGTAGAAGAGGATTGGGTAAAAGGAGAATATCTATTTTTACTTACTGACGTTGAAGGATACTTATTAGAAACGAAGTGTAGTATAAAAGAAGAAAGATGTATAAAAGATTCTGGGTTTCGCTTAGGGATATCCTTTGAAGAAGAAAGCTGTGGTACAAATGCAATTTCAATGGCAATGCGATTAAAACGAATAGTTTACATAAGACCCCAAGAACACTACTGTGACATATTCAAAAAATGGCACTGCATTGATTCACCTATAATAGTAGAAGATGGGGAGATAATGGGTTATATTGATATATCAACTATTGATAAAAAGATTGCGGATGAAGTATCAATGGTAATAAAACTGCTAGCTGAGAAAATAGCAAGTGAATATGAAAAGATAGTAAAAGAAAAAGAGCTAAATGAGATAAAGATAAAATTAAATGACAACCAGATAAAAATACTGACATTGGAAGCAAAAGGATATAGAGAATTAGACATAGCAAAAGCTCTTGGGATAGGGGTTATGACTGTGAAATATCACAAAAGAAAAATAGTAGAAAAACTTGAGGTAAAAAATATCAAAGAAGCAGTGGCAAAAGCGATTAAGTTAAACTTGATAGATATGGACTAAAATTTGGGGCTATACTTTAGTATAATTTTTCTGCTTAATTATGTAAACATTAACTGGAAATGTAATAAAAACTATACTAAAATATAGTAGACATTGAGAAAAATGTATATTATAATAACTGTAGAAAAGTTTGGTAGATCAAGAAGGATATAAACAATAATATGGTTTTAGTGGCTTTAATAAAACGTTATGTACCAATCTAATAAGTGTTTAGGTTATTTAACTTAGTGTCAATTTTAATAGAGGTAGAGTCTATGGAAATAAACTCACCAGAGATAATTCCCATATTTTTAAGGATATTGACTGATTTTGAAAGATAGAGGTCAAATAATCATGAGAGTAGTCATGAATAAAAAGGCGGAAAGTCCAATAAGAAGGAAGAGGTTTAAAAATGTTAAAACCACAAAGATGAGAAGTGATAAGATTATTGCGGAGATAATCTAAAAGGTCAGAAATTGTTCCGAATCTTAAAGCTTAATAACAATAAAAGCTCTAAACATTGCACGATGAGAATAACCCTTACGGCCAGGACTAGAGGAAGGGAATTCAGGTATTGAAGACAAGTCTAGATTTTTAAACATAGAAGAATAGAAATCAATTTTAGACTGGGAAGTAAACAGGTATATTTAAAAGTAATTGAAGCTGGTATATGTAAGATTTCCTCCTTCTTAAAAAATTTTTTATAGTGTATATATAATAATTCGACAAATGGGAGGGGAAATCCTACATAAAAGATAAAAAATTCAAGAGTGATAGAAAAAAAGCATGTCTGTGGAATGGCTTAAATGAAGGCTTTTGAATTTTGCACAAGTCTACCACAGTAGTTTAAAGGAGTGATAATATGAGAAATAAGAAAATATTTCTGTTAGTGCTTTTTATTTTTTTAATGATAGCTACTTCATCATTTTTATTCTGGGTTATTGAAAGCAGATATATAGAGATACCCGAACCTGTTGTAATGTGGGACAATGGCAAAGTTGAAATTCCTCTTGCTACTGTGAGAATTGAATATAATAGCAAGTTTAAGCAGAAGTATAACTTTTGCGGAGGAGAACAAACATTAATAGATGAAATTATTAATCCCACCATTGTATTGCCGAATGAAGAAATAAGTATAATTTTTAGAAAAAAGCCCTTGCACTGTACAGTATATGAAAGGCAAAAGAATGGGAATTACGAAATAATTTCCGATACTTCCTTTGAAGGAAAGTCTGACTATGTAAAAAATATAATTTTTAAAGTGCCAAACAAACCGGGTTTACATATATACAGTCTTTTAGTCAGTTATCCTGTTGGTGAAGCTACATACTATTTTTCTATAGAAGTAAAAGATAAAATAGAATAAATTTATTTTTCAAAAGGAGTGAGTATAAAAGCTCTTTTTATACCAACTGCGAGAGGAGAAGCAGAAGGCTACTGTAAAACTTTTGACCTTGTCTATGGTAAGATGCTCAAATATATCCCATTCAAATTGTTAGTTGATAATGATTAAATGAAATTTAAAATAAAATTAATAAACAAAGGAGACGGTTTTTCTTATTTTAAGATCTTGAATAGGGAACCGTCTCCTTTTATTTGATTATTTATTTTACTTTTATCTTTATTTCTCTATCACCAATTAAAAGAGGATAATCTACAATTTTAAATTTGACTGGGTTATCATAAGATACATTTGGAATTTTGATTATGACTTTCTCTATTTTTTCATTTTCTACAGCATGAATACTCCAGTTTAAAAAATTATATTTTTTCATAGAGGAGTCCTCAAATTCGCTGTAAAAAGGACTATAAAAATTATTTGAATTATCTATCTTTTCAATAGTAAACGTAAGTTCTATATCATTGCCATTATTCACTATGTCATTTAAATTGAGCTTTTCATCAGGTTTGTTTAAAATTGTGTTATTTTTTAAGTCTATTAAAACATACTCTTTATCTTTATCAATTGCCTTGATTTTTGAAAAGACAATATATAAGTTTTTTGGCTTTTTGAAGAAATTGCTCTGAAAATAAAGTATTATGTTATTATCATCTTTTATTGTTGAAGTTACTCCATTACTTATTTGTCCGAATATATCATTGTCTTCATCTATAATCTTCATGTCATAAAAGCCAAGTATTTTTTTAGTGTTTTTTGTGTCATAGCTAATATATACAGCAATACGTGTGGGATAAATTATCACTTTTTCAAAAGTAATTTTTTGTTTGTCTATTTCTACTGTTTTATTTAAAATAAAAACTTCCTTTAACCCTATAAACTTCTCTTTATCTATAGGAATAGAAAAGTTAAATAGAGAGCTTTTTATACCTTTAAATTCAAAATCCACATTTAATTTATCTGGTATTTTATCTTTTTCTTCTGAAAAAGCAATGTCTATAAAACTTACTTTTTCCTTATTTAAATTGTCAAAACCGTTCCAGCTTACAGACACATCTTCTAATAGTTGATTATTATTGTCATATAATTTTATATCTTTAAGTTTTATTGGGTTGTCAGATTTATTTTCAATAGAGTAAAATACTATTATGCGGCTTTCATCAACAATTAATCCATCAATTGAAACTTTCATACCTTCGTCTTCTTTTGAAAGATAAATAGGTTGTATAAAGTTATTTTTTACTGCTAAATCAAGGCCTTTATCATATCTTACCAAATGAACAATTGATTGAAAACCTGGTATTTGACTGATATATGCCGCAACGCTAGTTGATAACCTTATGGACATCACAAATAAAACTAAAACAATGCCTGCTGCAATGTAAGAAAATTTTTTTCTCTGTTTTAAAATAAGTTTTCTTTTTTTACCTTTTTCTATACCGGTTTTTATATAATTTTCTATTTCATCAGGTATTTTTGCAGTTTTTATCTGATTACCTTTTTCTTCTAAAATTTTTTCAATATCTTTTTTCAACTTTTTCACCCCCTATAAAGATTTTTCAATATTTCAAGCCCTTTGTAAAGCCAAGTTTTGATTGTTCCTTCTGGCTTATTGAGAATAAGTGCGATTTCCGAAATTTTATAATCATGAAAGTATTTTAATACAATTACTGTTCGATATCTTTTTTCAAGATTGGATAATAGCGTTTCTATTTCTACAAAGTCATAATTGCTGTTTGATAGAAGGCTTTCTGAAGATTTTTCCACTTCAAAATTTTCATTTGTAAATCTTTTTTTATATTTAAGTTCATCTATGCAATAATTTATCATTATCCGTGTAATCCAGGTTTTAAAAAATTCTGGCTTTTTCAATTTTTTTATATTTATATAGGCTCTATATATGACTTCTTGAACAGCCTCTAATGCTTCCTCTTCGCTTTTTAAATAAGAGAGAGCTATTCTATAAAGCTGTTCTTTCATATTTTCCATCAACTGATAAAACGCTTCATCATCTCCCCTTTGGGCTTTTTTTAAAAGCAATTGTTCATCCATAATCTGCCTCCCTTATCCATCTCTTTAGATTAGACTCAAAAGTTATTAAAAAAGTTTTAAAAAAATAATCTATGCAGATTTTAATCGGGCTGAAAATATTTGACATACCATATATTATATAATTAAGGTAAGGATATGTAAAAGGATATATAAGATCATATATTTTTGTTAGACGTTTTGACATTAAGATACCATATTTAACTGATAATGAGAAGGTAGAATTAATAACTAAACTATTAAAAAATCTAAATCTAAAAGATGATGGTGCGATAATATTTGGAGATGTAGCATTTAAAAATACAGAGGAAATGCTTAAGGCAAGGGAAAAAGACAAGGACATATGGGATGATGAGGAACACTATATTATAGTTGATAAAATAATAAAGTTGTTGCCGCATTTAAACATAAGTTTTGAAAAACTTTCTTATTGTTCTGGCGTTTTAACCATATTTAAAAAGAGAAAAAATAGCCACTTTCCTGTTATAAAATAAATTAAAATGTATTTTGAGCAAGACTAAGCAGGATTCGATTAGGGTATTTATTATCCATACTATCATAAGGAGCATTTCGCCTACAGCGGGAAGGCTAAGTTTGGTATTTCTTTTATTTCATCTTTAATTGTCGTAGATTACATCCTAAATTGAAGTTGGTTTTCAATATTATAGTACAAAGGGAGTTGTTTTGTATGTTATTTCGCATAAAATGTGTTTGGCACCTTTGCCAGGTAGCTCCCTGGAAATGTCGATGAATTGCTTGCGCAAAGTGCAAAAAGGTAATGCAAAATTTCAGAATCTATGGAATATTGTATTGAGGTATTGAGCTATTTTTCATCTCTTTTCAGTCAGCTGGTAGGGATGACTCAATTCCTTTTTGTTAATATTTGCCTTAATACTTCTATTACCACTATACTTGGTACAGTCCATTGGAAAAGGTTAAATTGTTCATGTATAAAAAACTTTATAGCCCATATAATTATGGAAATAAATATACTCTCCCAAAATACAATAGCCGTTTCTTTAAAAACTTCTTTTTTGTCATAATTATAATATCCTATCAATATATACCTTAATAAAATAAGTATCAAATAACCTGAAAAATATCCAAAAATTAAAGGTATTAAAAACGCAAATGATCCTTTAAAAGGAAATGTCATTCAATACCAACTCCTTTAACGATTACCAAATAATAACTAATATTATCCATTAATTCTAATTATTTTAATAAAACATATTGATTGGAGAAATTGTATAAATTAATATTCCTACCATCCCACATTATGAACAAAATGGCTTGCAAAATCAATGTCATAATTTATTGAAGCAGTTACTACCATTCCTATTTATTATGTGTTATTATGTGCCTATCAGCAATTCTTGTGCCTATAAGCTACGGGAGAAGTACCATCTATAGCTTGGTCAAAAATATTTTCTGCAAAAGCAGCTTTTATAGCAGCATAGGCCTTCTGGCTTCCAACTATAACTTCAGAGATGATATTTCCAGCAGTTAGAAAATCCTTATTAGTTTGATGAAAAGTCTTAACTGCAACGTCTCAGACTTTCATCTTCTCACTCCTTTCGTGTTATATGTTTAGTTTCTCACACCATTTCAATAAATCGGTATTTTTTAATTAACTTTAGTTATTTTTATTTTTTATAGAAAAATAGTTATTGTAGACTATAAACCCTATATAAATATTTTTTACAATTTTAAACATATTCTAAATCATAAAGGAGAATGCACAATGCCTGTAAATGTGGAATTTACAGAACGTGACAAAAAACTTTTGGGAATGGTAGAAAAACTGAGCATGATAAAAGTAGAAAACTTTCTTATATTTATGATACAAAAATTACTATTTAAAACAAATAGACTTGTTAAGAAAACCCACAATGTAAGAAAGCTGAAATGGGACATAATGCTGGGCTCAAAAGGAATAGAGTACGTGAGAAGTAGCGGTAAAAGCTTATGGAAGCGGCTTAAAAGAACCGACATGGGAAGAAGCAGACTTCAGTGCAGGTAATAAAGAAGTTGTGGTTTTAATTCTGAACGACATATAAAAGATTGCAAAGATAAAGAACTATTTAATGCTGGCACAGTACAGATATAAAAAGCGACGGAAATAGAGATATTGTGTTTAGAAGAACAGGAAGAAATGTTTAGAGAGATGTTTCCTGAGTGCAGTATAAAGACTATAGAAATACAAAAATGAAAAATAATACCTCATAGATAATATACGAAGTTTTGAAAGAAGGAAAAATTGTAAAAATCTATAGAATGTGGACGCACTATGAATGGAAATAACATAATGTGAGGCAGGCTCAAAGCCTGTTTTTTTATGTAGGCAAAAACCTCAAAAATATAGAAGATAAGCATAGACATTTGGTTTTTTTAAATTTTTATCTCATATTTGAAGATTTAAGAAAAGGCAAATCTATATGCACAGCTCTTGTTTTTACACTATGAAACAGGAGCTTAAATTTTGTTTATCAATAAAGCAAGCAGATATAAAGCCTATTTTTCACAAAGTCAAGAGGAAATAACTACTAAGAATTAATTAAATAGATAAACTTTAGAAAAAACTACATTAACAGCAGTAAAAGAAGTAACGACACAAACTACTGAAAAAGCAACATTTAAAGAGTTGAAGGACGTAGCAAGGTTTTTAAAAGAGAATGGAATAAACCAATCAAAAAGATAGGCGTGATATAATAGAAGCATTTAATCCAGGCGCAGAAGTGATAGAATTAAATAAAGACGTAGTAGTTTATAGATATTATGATGGTAATTCTAATCCAAGAGGGAAGTGTGGTTAACAACAGAACTTTTAAAAGATCCTGTAAATCAATTAGCTTTACCGCCAGGTAATAAAGCGGGGAATATACAGCAATGGATAATTCCTAAAGGTACAAAAGTATTAAAGGGAACAGTTGCACCTCATTGGGGTAAACCTGGTGGAGCTCCTCAGATAT